>CAZAJQ010000003.1:51532-134263 GCA_964485795.1 uncultured Gammaproteobacteria bacterium | reverse complement strand
CTTGTAGAGTGCCGCCACTTCCTTTCGCTGAATCGGTGTTAGTCTCGTTCTTTTGTGAATTGTCATATGTTGTTTACAGGATGATCGTTGCCCCTGTCTATTTATAACGATTTTCAACAACACAAAACCGTGACACACCCCATGATCACAAAAAAAATAAAACATTAGAATTCTATGAGATATGAATGGGCCGGGAGGGATTCGAACCCCCGTAGGCGTAAGCCGCCAGATTTACAGTCTGGTGCAATTGACCGCTCTGCCACCGACCCAAAATAAAATGATATCATTCTCGATTCATTTGATTCACCAGGATGGAATTCAATTTTCCCCAAAGATTCTTTTCTGCATGATTTCTTCGAGGCTACCTCCTATAATATGATAATCTATCGCATTTTTACCGCCATTGCAAATGATCGTTGTCAATGACACCATACTCCATGGTGTGAACTAAAAACCTATTTTCTTTATCGTCTAAAAATGTATCCTCTTACTTTGACATATAACTTCCTCCCCGGTCGAAATGACAGGTATATCCGCCCGGATTTTTTTGCAAATAATCCTGATGATACCCTTCCGCCGGGAAAAACCCGTTGAAAACTTCCAGCGTTGTGACCACCGGATCCTTCCATCGCTTCGACTCATTGACCCTCTGGATAAAACGCCGCGCCCGCTGCTTTTCCTCGTCGTCCCGGAAAAAAATCGCCGAACGATAGGACGAACCGACATCGTTTCCCTGGCGATTCACGGTGCTGGGATCGTGAATGCGGAAAAAAAAGTCCAGCAGCTCTTCATAAGTAACCTTTTTGGAATCATATTCCACTTCAATGGCCTCCGCATGACCGGGATGATCTTCATAAGTCGGATTCTCGTTTTCTCCGCCCGCATAGCCCACTTCGGTATGAACAACTCCCTTGAACGCTCGGAATAATTCCTCCATTCCCCAGAAACATCCTCCCGCAAAATACGCTTTTTTCATACCCATAATTTTGATGCTAACGAACCCAAACCGTCTTGATATTCATGAATTCCAAAAGCCCGAATCTGGAAAGCTCCCTTCCGTACCCGGATTTTTTGACTCCGCCAAACGGAAGCCGCGGATCGGACTTCACCATGCCGTTGATGAAAACGGCTCCGCATTCGAGCTTTTCCGCCATCATCTCGGCCTTTTCTTCGTCCTTGGTCCATATGCAAGCTCCCAGTCCGAAACGCGAATCATTGGCTACACGAACGGCCTCGACTTCATCGTCAACCATCATCACAGAAGCCACCGGACCAAAAATCTCTTCATCGTATGCCGGCATCCCGGGTTTAACATCGAGAAGAATCGTCGGCTCATAAAAAAACCCCTTTCCCTCTCTTCGTTTCCCGCCGAAAACGACGCGCGCTCCATGCTTGACGGATGTTTGCACCTGACGCTCTATTTCCTTTCGAGAGGCTTCGTTTATCAGTGGCCCCATCATCGTTTTTTCATCCATGGGATCCCCCATGATGATTTTTCCGTAATGATCGATGATGTTTTTCAAAAAAACGTCCGCAACGGATTTTTCGACGATAAATCTTTTTGCGGCTATGCAACTTTGTCCGCAATTTTGCAGTCGTGCCATGACGGCTACTTGTGAGGCCATCTCAAGGTCGGCATCCCGTAAGACTATGAACGGGTCGCTTCCGCCGAGCTCTAGCACGGTCTTTTTCAAATATTTTCCGCCATGCATCGCTACCGCCTGCCCTGCCTTTTCGCTGCCCGTCAAAGTCACGGCTTTGACACGATCATCGGCGATGATTTTTTCGATAGCAGAAGAAGACGCTCGGAGATTTTGAAAAATCCCTTCCGGAAATCCGGCATCAAGAAAAGCTTCATTGATGGCATCAGCGCAACCCTGCACATTGGACGAATGCTTCAATATGCCGACATTGCCTCCGATGATCGCCGGAGCCGCAAAACGCATCACTTGCCAAAACGGGAAATTCCACGGCATGATAGCAAGGACAATGCCAAGGGGATCAAATCGCACATAGCTTTTCTTCCCTTCGGTCTTGACCGCCTCCGGCTCAAGCATGGCGCCGCAATGAGCGGCATAGTAATCGCACACCCATGCGCATTTTTCCACTTCGGCTCTTGCCTGTACGATCGGTTTTCCCATTTCAGCGGTCATGATTTTTCCGTACGCATCGGAACGATTTCGAAAAAGTTCTCCCAAGGCAAACATCCACCGCGCCCTTTCTTCATATCCAGCCATGCTCCATTGCAAAAATGATTTCTTTGCTGCGGCCAATTTTTGTTCCAATACCGTCGCATCATCCTCCTCATAGGTTTGCAATATTTCTTCGGTGAATGGATTGATCGAAATCAATGGCATAGCTTGATAGGGTTTCATCAATTCTCAATAATTCCATGTACTTTTTTTGAAAAAACCATCGACGCATTGAAATTCATACGCTTATTTTTCACTCTTCATGCGTAAAACGGCATCTTTCAAATCTTGCCCGAAATAACGCTCATTTCCCGAGTAATCGATCCGAACCTCGATGACATGGACACCTTTGGATGATAAACATTGTTTCAAAAGTTTTTCGATATCCTTGACGCTTTCCGCTCGATATCCCGATGCCCCAAAACTTTCGGCGAGCTTTACAAAATCGGGATTCTGAAAATCGAGTCCGAATCTTTGCAACCCCATGCCTTCCTGCTTCCAAGAAATCATACCATATCCATCGTCGCGGACGATGAGCACGACAATATCCATGTTCATGCGGACACAGGTTTCGAGATCAGCGAGCGACATGAGAAACCCTCCGTCACCGCACAAAACCAAAATTTTTTTATCGGGATGAATGAGTCTTGCGGCCATACCGCCGGCAAGCCCCGCTCCCATGGTGGCCAAAGCATTGTCCAGCATCACGGTATTGGGATGATACGCGGGATAATTCCTCGCGACATAGAGCTTGTACATGCCGTTATCAAGCGCCAAAATCCCGTCTTGGGGCATCGCTTTTCGCAACATCGATACCAAGCATTGCGGTGACACCGGGTAGGTTTGAAAGTTTTCACGACCTTTATCGTGCCTCGCCAAAGTCGCTTTTACATGTCGGAAAAAAGAAAAATCCCAGTGTTTTTGTTTTTCGAGTTTTTGCATTATTTGCCAAAGAGCATTGGCTATATCCCCCACGACTTCATGCTGAGGAAAGTAAATATCATCCACTTTGGCCGAAAAAAAATGAATATGGATGACTTGAAATCCATCTTTTTTCATGATAAATGGAGGCTTTTCGATCACGTCATGCCCGACATTGATGATAAGGTCGGATGCCGCCACCGCCTCGTGCAGCAAATCGCCGCCGGATATTGCCGCTGTTCCGAGAAAAAGCGGATGACGCTCATCAACAACGCCCTTGCCCATCTGCGTCGTGAAAAAAGGTATTGCCATGGAATTCACAAACTCATGAAGCATTTTCGAAGTAAGCTTGCGATTGGCTCCGGCGCCTATCAAAAGCAAGGGACGCTTCGCCGATGCGATCATATTCGTTGCCTTTGCGATGGCCTTTTCTTCGGCGATCGGCCTGCGTACTCCATTGACCGGAAACACCTCGGCGACAATGTCTTGTTTGGCCACGTCTTCGGGAAGCTCAAGATGCACGGCGCCCGGTCTTTCTTCCGCCGCGATGCGAAACGCCTCGCGAACCAACGAAGGAATCTTCTCGGCATAGGTGACTTGACTCGTGAACTTTGTCACCGGCTTCATGATGTCCACGGCATCGATGATCTGAAAGTGACCTTGTTTGCTTTTTTGAAGCGGCTTTTGACCCGTGATCATGATCATGGGCATGGCTCCAAGCTGCGCATACGCAGCCGGCGTCACGAGATTCGTGGCACCCGGACCCAAGGTGGATATGCATACTCCCGGATGTCCGGACAATCGTCCGATATTGGCCGCCATGAATCCGGCCGTTTGTTCATGCCTTGTGACGATAAAATCGATCTTTGACTTCCGAATGGAATCCAAAAGATCCAAAGTTTCTTCACCAGGAACTCCGAAAATATGCTTCACTCCTTCGTTTTCCAGCGCTTGTATAAAAATGTCAGACGCCTTCATAGCTGTTCTTTATTCCAACAAGAGTATCATATTCCACATGAAATGAGTATTTATAAAAACGCCCACACAGGCGTTTTAGCGTGAATAAAAACATCAATGGCATCAACCCTTGATGAGCTGCTCGACCCGGGAAATCACATCATCAAAATTGAGCGTGTTAAAATGTGTGGTATTCACTTCAATCAGGCGACTTTCCACATCCAATGGCTCACTTTTTCCTTTGTATAATATTCTTTGAAATTCCTCCGTGTTATTCGCATCCTGATGACCCGGGTGACGCTCACCGGATTCGACCCGCGATTGAAACCTTTCAAACAGCACTTTTCCATCGGCAAAACAAAAAATCTGGATGAATTTCGGCGAATATTTTTCCTCAAGTTTCTTAAAAATCTCATTGTCGTTGCAAGCTGTAAAATTACTTTCAAGAATACATGAAAGATCGCATTTCAAAAATTCTTCCAAAAAACGATGCATCAAATCATACGCGGCACATCCGACTTTCTTGGAAAATTCCCGGTCGGCAGAGCCGAAGCCATCAAAGATAAGCTCCTTGATCATGTCTTTTGAAAACATCGGCAGCCGAAAATGCTCGGAAAGTTTTTTCCCAATGGTCGTTTTCCCGGAAGCCGGAAGTCCGGTGATAATGATGACGGTTGAGGACATGGGTATTTGAGGAATACGAGGAACCGGAATCTTGATTCTCGTTTAGTTTGTAAAACTGTTTATTAATCCGGATAATAAGCGAGAAACTTCTTCCAAGTCCGATTTAAAAGCATTGAGGTCTATATTGGTCATTACATTTTCATCGTGAAGCATTTCTCATAAGGGAGCGCATTCGAATACTTAACCACGTAAGCTCACGTAAAAATTTTTACGATCGTTTTTGAAAATTTACCTGTCCCTTCGGCTCTATTGATCACCATGCTGACAGATGCTCGATAAATTTGATCTCTTAAAAAAACGAATTGTTTTTTCTATTAACTAAAAGTTTCTGAATTTTCTTATTTACATCTCTAGCTTTTTGATAAGCAATGAGTTTTTCAAAGTCGAACATAATTCCAAATACTAGATTCTAGAATCTAGAGTCTAGTCCCGCCAAAGGCGGACTGGTCGGGGATACCAGACTCGAACTGGTGACCTCTTGCACCCCATGCAAGCGCGCTAGCCATCTGCGCCAATCCCCGATGTTTCTTTTTTGTCCCTCTTTTCGAATTCCTAATTTCTCAATCTCTTTTCTACAATAAAAATTCATCAGTGAACACATCGATGAAAAAAAGATTATGAAAGAAAAATGAAGAGAAAATTGTTCATGAAAAATTTTCGGGGTACTGGGACTCGAACCCAGAACCTCACGCACCCGAAGCGTGCGCCATAGCCAATTAGGCCATACCCCGACAGTAGACTTGACTCTAGAATCTAGAGTCTCGTTTCTATGATGTATGGAGGATCCCTCCACAGCCGATGACCGGAATTGAACCGGTGACCTTTTCCTTACCATGGAAATGCTCTACCAACTGAGCTACATCGGCAATTTTTATAGCTTTCACTTCCTGACCCGCCCGCTCTTTTTCCGATTCTCAAATCTCCTTTATCTTTGCCGCGTAATATTTTATTTTTTGATTTTCAGGATTCACGCTCTTGAGCTTTTTCAAATATTCCCTCGCTTCACTTTTTTTCTTCAGCATCATGCACATATCAATGATCTTATCGAGATATTTCGGATTGTTTTTTTCCATATCCACAGCCTTTGAAAAATTCGCAAACGCTTTCTCCTTTTCGTCCATGGCCTCATACACTTCTCCGAGCGAAAAAAACGTATCCGACGAATTTTCATTGATCTGCAATGAATGGAGATAATCCTCTTCCGCGGTTTTCAAATCGCCCTGCTCCTTGGCGATAAACGCTAGCCTTGTATACGCCTTTTCCTGCTCTCCGGAAAGCTTCAGCATGTATTCCAACGTTTCTTTGGCCTGCACATATTCCTTTTGCTGGACATAGAGATCCGACAACCCTTGGTACGCCTCATAATTTTTATTGTCCCAGCTGATGATCTCAATATACTTTTTTTCCGCGTCGCTCCACTTTTCCTCGGCGATCAACTCTTTCGCCTCCGTAAGCATTTTTTGGATCTGAATTTCCGCATCATCTTTCATCCCCGGCTTACCGTGCCTTTTTGGAGATACATAGACTTTTTCCAATTCCAAAACCCTTCGGTAAAATTTTGCAGAAATTTTTTTTACAAACCTTCCAAACGGAGCTATCAACATTTTCAAAAACGATGAAACCGAAGCGATGTATTTACGAATCCTGCGTTGAATGATTCTCTCTTTAACGGCTTTTTGCTGCTCTTCCGGCAATGTCTCGACATCAATGGCGGTGATTTCCGGAAATTTTCTGACGATGATAAAAACTGAAATACAACAGCTCAATGCGATGATGACAAGGGGAATGATATTAAAAAGCATAATGTAACTTATATGGTTGCCGCCCTTTGCTTGGACGCCTCTTCGATGAAAAGACAGATGCGTTTTAGTGCGGAAAAGTCTGTTCCGGCGCTTCCCAAGAGCACACCGTCCAAATTTTGAGTTTCAAGAAACGCCGCAATATTGCTCTCCGACACACTGCCTCCATACAGTACATCAATAAAGCCATTTTGAACGGAAAATTTTTTCTCAAAAAATTCTCTGATATGGTGAGCCATGCTATCCGCCTCTTTTGCATCCAGCGCATCATGCTGCTCCCCATCTCCATGACTGATGGCCCATACCGGCTCATAAGCGATCAATATTTTTTGAAATGCGGATATTGTAATCTTTTGAAAGGCCATTGTCAATTGGTTTTCTATCACCTCCTGGCTCTTTCCCGATTGCCTTTGCTTCATGTTTTCGCCCACGCAAACGATGGGGGTCAACCCGCATTCAAGACACCGTTTGATTTTCTTTTGTATCGCCTCATCGGTCTCGCATCCATATTGTTTTTTCTCCGAATGCCCGATAATGGCATACCGAACTCCCAAGGAAACGAGATCTTCACCGCTGATGGATCCGGTGTACGCTCCTCTTTTTTCAAAAAAAACGTCCTGCGACCCGAAGGAAAAAAACGTCCGCCGAGGCATGTCGGACAATGCCAAAAAATCCGGACAGACCACCATGCTGACACCGGTCATTTTTCGCAATTCCGAGTCTTTTGTTATCACGCGAGCCAACAGCTTTGCTTCCGGCAATGCAAGATACATTTTCCAATTGGCTACGAGCCACATGTTTCGATGTTTCATAAACGTAGTATATCACAGCATGTTTAAAAAAATGATACGATTCCGTGTATTGATAACAGCACTATCAAGGCAGCGATGCACACTCCGGCAGCCAAAGAAAAAAGTGATTTCCAAAATGAAAATCCCATGAGAAACGCAATCAGCGCGCCGGTCCAAGCTCCCGTGAAAGGCAATGGAATCGCGACGAAAGTTATCAAAGCGATTTCTCCCCATGTTTGCATTTGAGCGGCGTATTTGATTTTCGTTTTTGAAAACAATTTTTCAAAAAACGATTTCATCATCAATGATTTTTCGCTCAAAAACCGTGATACGCGATCCAAAAAAAGCAAAATAAAAACGACCGGAAAAAGATTTCCAATTATCGAAATGATCAATGCCGACGCGAGCGGCATATCATACACGGTCAAAGCCACCGGTAAAGCGACGCGAACCTCGGCTACGGGAAGCATCGCCATAAAAAAAACCGCCCATTCTCCGGGAATATTTTTAAATAATGCGACGATATCCATACATCATTTCCAAGTGAAATTTTCAAAAATCCAAACGCTCATGGCTTTGACATCTTGAAATCTGCTGTCCATGCTTTGACTGTTTAAAGCTATCGTGATGATCTCCGCTTTTTTGGTCTCGTTGCGTATCCATGCCGAGAAGCAGTAACCGGCGTCCGGCAAATAACCGGTTTTTCCGCCGATGATCTTGTAGGGGTACTGATTCACAAAGCTTTCCAAAAGCTTATCGGTATTGTCGATCCTGCGGACATTACCCTTCACGGTAGTCAATTCATGCACGCTTGACGTGGTGATATTTCTGATCTTTTGAAGACTCAAAGCCGCTTTGATCAAATACACGAGATCGTACACGGTCGATACATTTCCACTATCAAGCCCTGTAGGATCATAAAACGTCGTATGCTGCATGTGAAGCGACTGCGCTTTGGCGTTCATGGCCGCGACAAACTCCGTCTCCGACATGCCGGTTGCTCTTACCAGCGCTTTTGTGGAATCGTTGTCGGATCCGGCCAATGAAGCGATGAAGAGATCATTCATGGTGACTTCGTCTCCGCGGTAAATCTTTTTTGAGCTCATGGAGGTCTCATCATCCTTGGACATGGTCACTCGCCGACTCCAATCCGACACGGAATCCACGAGCACCAAGGCCGTCATGAGTTTCGTGATGCTTGCGATCGAAACGACCGCATCGCTGTTTTTCAAAAAAAGAATTTCGCCGCTTTGCGCATCAACGGCTATGGCCGAAGACGCGGAAACAACGACTCCGAGGCTGTCCGTCGTATCCTTGTATGGCTTTCTTTGACGTACCTCGGAAACATCAACGCGTTCATCAAATTTTTCGACCGCGAGTGGCAATCGAGATAAAAAATTCATAGCCGCGTTTTCGGAATGATGCGGCAGCGACGTCGAATACAAAAAAAATTGGAACAAAAGGCTCAATATCATAAACTCATAAAATATAAACAAAGCTCATCACTCATGAGATTTTGCATCGTATGGAATCGTTTTTTTCGACAATGTTTCAAAATTCGGCAAATCTTCCCGCTTCATGACTCCGAGATATTTCAAAAATTCCACCGTTATATCATACGATTTTATTTGCGTTTTGGCATCTTCGCTTTCGACGATATAGCCGGCAATGAGCAGATGAGCGAGAACCTGGCTGCAATTCACTCCTCGCATGATCTCAAGCGAGGGTTTGGTGATGTTTTTACGATACGCGATGATCGCCAACGTTTCAAGCTGAGCTCGCGACAATTCCTGCTCAGTTTTTCTCTTCAAAAACTTTCTCACCGTTTCGGCGCATTCCGGATCGGTTACCATTGAAACGTTCTCATCATGAATCATCAATCTCAACCCGCGACATTGATCTTCACATTCTTTTTGCAAAAAACAAACGATTTCTCTGACTCGATCGATGGATATCATGGCGGCATCGGAAATTTTTTGCATCGGGCAATCTCCTCCTGAAACGAAAATCAGACTTTCGACCATGGCTCGATCTTTTTGAAATTTATCACAGTTTTTTTCGATGGTCATAGTTCAAAGAGATCTCCTGAAAATTCGCCCGTTGCGAAACATGAAACAACGGCATCTTCATCATCTCCATAAGCGCCAAAAAATAAAGAATCACCTCCTCGCGTGACGATGCTCGGGTAAATTCGGAAAATAGAAGAGAATGCCTTTTGAGAAGCGAATCCTTTAGCATCGTCACTTTTTCAATGAGAGAAACATGATTTTTCAAATACGCTTGTGAAGGTCGTGAGAGATAAAAATTCCGACGCATAACTTCAAAAAACGCATCTGAAAGCGATTCTTCCGTCATGTTTTTCGGCGCCATCCGTTCTTTTGTCTGAAGAGTAAACGTTCCATTTGCTTGATACGCGGTTGAATGCTTACGAATGATGCTTAAAATTTTTTTGGCGGATTGTGAAAATTCGCGGTACAGCATGAGTCGCGCTTCCAGTGAAACATCGTCCAAAATATCGTCAACTTGCTCGGGAATCAATAATCTCGATTTTTTGAGAATCAAGGAAGATGCCACCGAAAGAAACGATGCTATCTCATCGGGGTCAATGCAATGACTTCGGATGGTTTCCAAATATTGATCCGTCACCTGCGCAAGTGAAATGGCGTCAATGCGGAGTTTCTTTTCATCAAGCAGTTGAAGAAAGAGAAAACGGTCCTGCGAAGACATCCAGAGCAACCCGATATGACAAAGCGCTATGCATGTTTTTTTGACAAAATCTCTTGGCTTGCTCATCGATTCACGACGCATGTTCGCACGATCAGAAAAAAAGGCATTATTGCGAAAGTTTGGTATCGATTCGATTCAAATCCCTCGGAAAAAGCGTCGCCCATTTGACATTGTCAATACCCAAGTATTTCGCGGTCAACCGCTCCAGCCCTATCGCCAATCCGCCTTCGGGAGGCATTCCATATCGAAAACACTGCAGCATGAATTCAAAATGTACGGGATTGTAATTCCACTTTTTCAAATTTGCCAAAAGCTGTTCATACTCATGGATTCTCTGCCCTCCGGTGGTGATTTCCAAGCCACGGAACAAAAGGTCAAAACTTTTCGTATACTCGGGATCGGCTTCATCCGGATACGTATAAAACGGACGCTTGGAAGTCGGGTAATGAGTGATGAAAACAAACTCCGAATTTCGAGTTTTTTTGATGAAATCGGCGATGAACATTTCCTGATGCGGCTCCAAATCGGGTTCACTCGTGCAATCCTCACCATACTCTTTTTTGATGATCTCTTGCGCTTCCTTGAGCTTGAGCGAGGGTATTTCTTGGGGTACGGCTGGGATACTCGCTTCAAACATGGAAAATTCCCGAGAACATGTTTTTTGCAAATGCTGGGATATGAAGGAAAGCAGCCGATTTTCAAGCTTCATCACGTCGGTATGATCCTTGATGAAACCAAATTCCAAGTCCATGCTCGTATATTCGTTGAGGTGCCGAGAAGTGGCATGGGGTTCGGCTCGATAAACATTGCCGATCGTAAACACTCGCTCATAGACCCCCACCATGATTTGCTTGTAAATCTGCGGACTTTGCGCCAAAAAAGCGTTGTGTCCGAAATAATCGAGCTTATAGACATTGGCTCCACCCTCGGCCGCCTGCGCCACAATCTTGGGTGCCTGAAACTCCATAAACTTTTCATGGCGCAAAAATTCGCGAAATGCGTGGACGATTTCGGTCTGAACGGAAAACACGGCTTTGGCTCGATCCGATCGCAAGGTAATGGGCATGAAATCCAAATAGGTTTCCAAATTCAGCTTATCGTCAATATCAAAAGGCAACCCTTCGGAATGTGAGAGAATTTTTACGCTTTTTGCCAAAAGTTCGACGGATCCGGTGGATATTTTCGCGTTCACTTGTTTTTGATCGCGTTTTTGCACAATTCCAAACACTTCTATCACGGTATGCGACTTTATCGAAGAAAGCCTATCCTTGCTTTCGTCCATTTCCGCGGGAATGCAAACGATTTGAAGCTTGCCGGAACGATCGGTAATGTCCAAAAAAACGACTTTCCCCATTTTCCTAGCAGCGCTCACCCAGCCTGCAACCGCGATGCTTTGTCCGATCTTTTCCATGACCTGTTCGTTCATGATACGCATAAAAGTTGAGTTAAGGTTTATAGCGGTTGATAAGCCGCGGAAAAGGAATGGACTCTCTCACATGTTTCAAGCCGCAAATCCACGTCACCAGCCTCTCCAATCCCACGCCGAATCCGGAATGGGGCACGGATCCGTACTTTCTCAAATCGAGGTACCATTGAAAATCGGCTATCGGCAGTTTTTCCCTTTGTATGGATTCCAAAAGCACCTCATAACGGTCTTCCCTTTCCGAGCCTCCGATAATTTCCCCATATCCTTCCGGAGCCAAGAGATCGTTGTTTTTGACAAACTCCATACCCTGATCATCGGGCTTTGCATCGGCTTTTTTCATATAAAACGCTTTGATGGCTCGCGGATATTCTTTCACAAAGACGGGCTTATCATATTTCACGGTGAGCATGGTCTCATCGGCCGCGCCAAGATCATCGCCGAGATGTATTTCCGAACCCATGCTTTGCAATTCCTTCACGACTTCGGTGTACGTCTTTTTATAAAATGGCGGCGTAACCTTTTCAAGCATTGCCGTATCTCTCTCCAAAATCGCAAGCTCCAGTCTATTTTTTTTCAATACCTCGGAAACAACATACGTGACTAATCGTTCCTGAATATTCATGTTCTCTTCACAGTCCGCGTAAGCCATCTCGGCGTCCAGCATCCAAAATTCGATAAGGTGCCTCCTTGTTTTTGATTTTTCCGCGCGAAACACCGGTCCAAAATCATACGCCCGTCCAAAACTCATGATCGCGGACTCCAAATACAATTGTCCGCTCTGAGAAAGATACGAAGGATTCCCGAAATAATCCACTTCAAAAAGTTCGGTGGTTCCTTCACAAGCATTGGGCGTCAAAACCGGGGTGTCAAAACGCATGAATTGCTGTTCGCGTAAAAAATCATACAGGGCATAGATGATCGTGTGCCGAATGCGCAGTATGGCCCACTGTCTTTTGGATCGAATCCAGAGATGCCGATGATCGAGGAGAAAATCCGGACCATGCTCTTTCTTTGAGATGGGATAGTCCTTGGCATTCTGAACGATACGAACCTGCCTTGCTTCCAGCTCAAAACCGCTTTCCGCGCGGTCATCGCGCTTCACCATGCCCGCCAATTCGACCGATGATTCCAAACCCATGTCCTGCAACGATGCCCATGCTTGCTCGGATACGGCATCCTTGCTCACCACGGCCTGTATAGTTCCGGTTCCGTCGCGAAATTGCAAAAAAAATATTTTTCCGCTCGAACGGAAATTGGACACCCATCCTCGCAACGCAACCTCTTGCCCCACGAAAGAAGAAATATTCGATAAGAAAATGGTATGACTCATAAAAATATCCATCATCAAAAATAATCTTATTTGCTCTGAAAAAAATACGTTTTCTCTTGACGTTTATATCCATTGGGAGGATTGCAAAGGAAATTCCATATTTTTTTCCACCATTGCGTCAATGGCATCGGCAAGCAATCGTATTTTTTTCGGATAACGCTTGTGCATGGCATCCTTGGTGAATCTTTGATCATTCATCATGCTCGCATACAGCGAATGCTCAAATGGGATCCCTTCATCGGATCGATGTTGCTCGCATAAAACACTGTTTTGTTTCACATCCAAATAGAAATCACGCTCCGAAAATGAGGATTTGCATTCCGCACACCTTCCAAGTGGCGGGGAAAAACCGAGATGCTCCGTCAATTTCCATACAAATACCCTTGCCTGCAACTGGTGCATGACAAAATTCGCTTGCTTCGGAATACGGTCAATGTATCGCAATACATCCCACAGAGTTTCAAAAACATTGGCTTCGGGCACGTGCCATACCGTCATTTTCTCGGCGGCTTCGCAACAGTACTGGGAAAGAGCGATCTTTCGTATATCTCGTTTCGTATCATGGCAATTGTTCCGAATCATCACTTCGGTGAGCAGCATACCTTGATTCTTTCGACGGACAACAGCAATATCGAGGAGCGCCATTTCCTGCAAAAAAGGAGAGAGCTTACTCTCGCGTTTTCGAACCCCTCGCGCAAGCACCTGTATTTTTCCAAGCGATCTGGCAAACATCGTATACAGACGATCCCTTTCGAATACGTCTTTTTTTTTCAAAATCATCGCTTGTGTACAAAGATGCATAGCTTTCCTATCATCGTTTTTTTTGTCTTGCGATATAACTCTGGGCAATGAGCATCGCGGCAATCGAATCGCGATCAGCGGATGATGTTTGCAGCTCCTTTTGCATTTTGGAAGCCAAAGCCGTGGTAAGCCGCTCATCTTCCCAGTGCACCGGAAGCGAAAAATTCCGTTTGAGCATTATCACCCACTGCTCCACCTTGCGAGTCATTTCCGTGTCATCGCTTTGCAAAGAAACCGGTTTTCCGACGACCAAAGCGGAGCATTCGTGTTCCTTAATCAGTGCACGGAGATGCTCAAATACATGCTCATCCGAAGGAATCGCCGGCAAAGGAGTCACCATACTCGTCTCGCTGTCTCCCAAAGCAAGCCCGATATGTTTCGTGCCAAAATCAATGCTGAGAATGTCGAACATAGACAAAATTTTCTTGACGTCCTCTGAGCTATGACATTATTTTCCACCCTTCTCAATGCCTTCAAACTCCGTCAAAATCTTACACCCTTCCGAAGTCACGGCCACGGTATGTTCAAAATGAGCCGACAATCTTTTATCCTTGGTTGCAACCGTCCACCCGTCTTCCAAAACGCTCACTCCGGCGCCGCCGGCATTGACCATCGGTTCAATGGCCAAAACCATACCCGCGGAAATTTCCACCTTCGGAAACTGGCGAGAAACGAAATTCGGAATTTTGGGTTCTTCATGAACGGACTTTCCGACGCCATGTCCCACCAAATCCCTCACGACGGAAAAACCCGCAGCTTCGACAAACTGCTGAACGGCGAAAGAAATGTCATGGATATGATTGCCGATTTTCACCTGCTCGATGCCACGATACAATGCATTCCGAGTCACTTCGAGCAAACGTTTGGCGTCATCCGAAACATTTCCGATCGGGATCGTTACGGCCATATCCGAAAAAAATCCTTGATAATTCACGCCCAAATCCAAACCGACGATATCCCCTTCGCGCAAAATGCGTCCTTTCAAAGCCGGCGCATGCACCACCTCCTCATTGACCGATGCGCAAAGACTTGAGGGAAACGGCGGATCGTCAGGATGCGACTGATACCCTTTGAATGCCGGAACGCCTCCCAACGATCGGATCGTTTTTTCCGCCAAAGCGTCCAGATCTCCGATATCCGCACCGGCCTTGGCATATTCCATCACGGTTTGCAGAGCTTTTGATAAGATTCGTCCGCTTTTTTCGATCATGGCTATTTCTTCCGGAGTTTTATAAATGATCATAGGCACTTTTCATTATTCATATCCTATAAAAATGAAGAAGACGGTTGACGCATCTTTTTTTATGCAACCTTCATGGCTGTTTGAACAAAACGCACAATATCCTCATGCACCCGTTCGACGGATTGATTGCCGTCAACTTCCATGAACTTCTCCTTGGTTCTGTAAAATTCAATGGCCGGCATGATATGGTCGATAAACCATTGCAACCGATTGGCAATCGCCAGAGGAGTGTCATCCTTGCGCTTCGTAATTTCGCCTCCGCAATGCGGACAGAGAGTCATGCTCCGCGACATAAAAACCATCTTACATTTTGAACAAATACCGCGTTGTAAAAGTCTCTGCTTCGCCATTTCTAAATCAACGCGAATATACACGGGTATGATATGTTTCGGGTCACGTCCATGCGATGTCAAAATTTGCTCCAGATTGCGAGCCTGCCCGATGCTTCTCGGAAATCCGTCCAAAAGAATGTTTTCCGATGGAGAAACACCGTCAAAAGCTTCAAAAACTATGGCGCTGACGTCTGCATCGGAAAGATGTCCACCTTTTTCGACGATACCCCGCATTTTTTTCCCGAATTCGTCTTCTGCCATCATACGATCCCGTATGATCCTTCCGGTTTCTATAAAATGCAGGTGGAGCTCATCCCGCAAAAACTCGGCCTGCGTTCCCTTTCCGCTGCCCGCGGCTCCCAAAAGAATAACGACGGAAGGAACTTTTTGCAAAATATTCATAGACATCAAGCAATGAAAACACACACGATCTCAATGCTTTATAATATCAAAAAAAAGAAAACGCTCCAACGTTTCTTTTGTATTTCTTCGCTCCGACGCCTTCATATCCAGATGAATCGCGACGCCTTTAAACGCCGTCATAGTCGCGCATGGTAATCTGCGCGTCAATCTTTTGCACCATTTCGATCACCACGGATATGACGATCAGCATACTCGTACCTCCGATGGCCAAAGTCGTCAATCCCGTCACACCCTCAACGATCAAGGGGAGAATCGCGATAATGGACAAAAATAAGGCGCCGGCAAGAAGAATTCTCGAAGACACAAACTGCAAGTATTCTGACGTGGCTTTCCCCGGTCGAATACCGGACATGAAGCCACCCTGCTTTTGCAAATTTTCAGCAATATCGTCCGGTCGAAAAACGATGGCCGTATAAAAGAAAGTAAAAGCGAAAACAAGAACAAAATAGAGGATGCCGTACACCCAACGATCTTGAAAAATGCTGATGGTCCATTCCGCGGCTTTTACCAGCAAGGATGATCGAGCATGTAAAAAAAACTGAGCCACCATGGGTGGAAAAAGAATCATGGAAACCGCAAAAATGATGGGAATGACACCGGCCTGATTGACTCGTAAGGGAAGATACGTATGAACTCCTCCCAAAGCCTGACCACGCATGACACGAGCGTATGATACCGGTATATTTCTCTGCGCTTCAGAAATAAAAACGACTCCCACGATAGTCACAACAGCCAAAGCAATAAAGAAAACGATATTGAGAATTTGCGAATTGTCAAAATTCAGAATCGTGTTTTGTACAGCCGTCGGAAGCGACGCGATAATCCCCGCAAAAATCAAAAAAGAAATGCCATTGCCGATGTTTTTCTCGGAAATCATCTCACCCAACCACATCAAAAACACCGTACCCGCCGAAAGGGTAAGCATAATGGAAAAATAGTCAAATGACGACAAATCCCCCAAAATCGGACGAGAAGACTGTTTGAGAATGCTTATCAATCCAAATGACTGTAAAAAAGAAAGCGGTATGGCGGCAAAACGCGTATACCTCTGAATCTTTTTTTGCCCGCTTGGTCCTTCCTTCATAAGTTCCTCAAGCTTGGGAACAATCATGGTCAAGAGCTGAAAAATAATGGAGGCCGTAATATAGGGAGCCACTCCCATAGCCACGATGGAAAAATTTTCCATGCCTCCGCCCGAAAAAATATTGACAAGGCCGAGGAATTGATTGTTCGCAAAAAAATCACGAAGGTTTTCTTCATGCACTCCCGGTATGGGAATATGCGCCGCAAGCCGAAAGATGACGAGCATGCAAAAAACAAAAAAAATGCTCTTGCGCAACTCCGGTATGCGCCAAACGCGTTGCAGAATATTTCGAATCATAAGTCTCTTACTTACTTTGAATCGTACCTCCGGCTTTTTCTATCTTGACTCGGGCGCTTTGAGACACCTCGCATCCCGCTACAACAAAATTCTTATTCACTTCCCCGTTTCCCAATATTTTTACGCCAAAACGCACCGAGGAAATCAAACCCTTGCGCAATAAACGTTTCGGAGTGATTTTTTCTCCCACCCGAAATGAAACGTTCATATCGTCCAGATTGATCGTCGCTTTTTTGTGGTACATGCTCGCAAAGCCTCGCATCTTGGGGATGCTCATGATACGGGATTTCATTCCTTGATAGGTCAAACCGTGGCTTCCTCCGGTACGCGCTTTTTGCCCCTTGATCCCTTTTCCGGAATAAGCGCCCTTGCCGGAAGAATTTCCTCTCCCGCGTCTTTTGATGCGTTTGAAACTTTTCGCCTTTGGAAGCGTGGATAGTGACAGCATACGATTACTTTTTTACATTATGCAAAGCCTTGAGAGCTTCTATCGTCGCTTTGCTATTGTTGATTCGATTGGCGCTTCCACCGCTGATCTTTCCCACCACGTCCTTGACGCCGACAAGCTCGAGAATCATGCGCACGACACCTCCGGCAATGATACCTTGCCCCACTTGAGCCGGCTTCATCATGACTTGGGCGGCTCCAAATTTCTTTTTCACTTGATGAGGAAGTGTCCTTGCGTCTTTGAGAGGAACCACAATGAGATTTTTTTGAGCGGCGGAAACGGCCTTGTTGATGGCTTGCGTCACATCGGCTCCCTTGGCCATACCCAGTCCAACTCGACCCTTTTTATCACCCACGGCGACACAGGCACGAAATCGCATGCGTTTTCCACCGGCCATAACGCGAGTAACGCGAGCCAAATCAATGATTTTCTGATCAAACTCCGGATTCTTTTCTTTGCGCATTCTCATCCTTGATTCTTTTCTTTCTTCGGGACGCGAATCCTGACTCTGCGATGATGTTTTTTCTTGTGGTTGAATCACCATAATGGATGTTAAAATTGTAATCCTTTTTCTCGCATGCCATCCGCAAATGCCTTCACGCGACCATGATATCGATAATGTCTCCTGTCAAAAACGATATTCTGCAATTTCAAATCAGCCGCTTTTACTGCCGCCAAATTTCCCAGCGCCCTCGCTTTTTCCACAGGTTTCAAATCTTTGTCCTTGAGCATGGAATCATGCACCGACAGAACCGTTTTCTGTGCGGCATCGTCGATAAACTGTGCGCTGATATGACGTAAACTTCGAAATACGGCAACCCGCGGCGTAACCTTTGTGCCGGAAATCTTGGCACGCACTCTCTTGGCACGTCTTTTACGAATATCGCTGTATATTTTTTCTCGTTTCATAAAAATGAATTATTCTCCGGTCTTCGCCTTTTTCCCTTCTTTGCGCCGTATCACTTCGTCGAGGTATTTGATGCCCTTTCCATTGTAGGGTTCCGGCTTTCGCAAGGCTCGGATCTCGGCGGCTACCTGACCCACGAGCTGCTTATTGGCTCCGCGGATGGTAATGAGGTTTTTTTCAACCTTGCCTTCTATTCCTTTTGGGAGCGTAAATTCAATCGTATGCGTGTATCCCAATGAAAGCTGGAACTTACCGCCGCTGAGTTGCGCCTTGTATCCGACTCCATTGATTTCCAGTTTTTTTTCAAATCCTAAAGTGACGCCGACGATCATATTGTTCAAAAGGCTTCCAAAGAGTCCCCATAGCGCCTTTTGTTCGATATCGTCGTGGTTTTCAACATCCACTCGAAGGATGGCATCTTCTTTTTTTGCACTCACCAAGGGATGCAAGGTTTGACTCACTTCTCCGAGGGGGCCGGAAATCGTCACCTTCTTTCCCTCGATGACAACTTTCACCTTTTCCGGAATAATAATTTCTTTTTTGCCGATTCTTGACATACGCAGGATTAATAAATTTCACAAATCACTTCGCCTCCCAAACCCGATTTTGCCGCTTCTTTATTGGTCATTAGTCCGCGGGATGTGGATACGATCGCAATGCCATAGCCGTTTAAAACACGAGGCAAATCCCCTTTTTTCCGATAGATGCGTAAACTCGGTTTGCTCAAACGTCGAAGCGACTGAATCGCCGGCTGCTTCTCGACATACTTCAAGCGAATTTTCAAAATATCAAACTGTGTTGATTCTCCTTTTTCAACGCGCTCCGCATCCTCGATGAACCCTTCCCTTTTAAGAATGTTCGCAATGGCCATTTTCATTTTTGAATACGGCATCACCACTTCCGGTTTTCGCACCATGACGGCATTTCTCATTCTTGTAAGCATGTCTGAAATGGGATCGTGTAGCATACTTCGTTCATTGTAAGATATAAATTAAAGATTTTACCAGCTACTCTTTCGCACCCCGGGAATAAGACCCTGAGATGCCAATTCTCGAAAACAAATCCTGCACATCTGAAACTTTCTCATAAACCCATGCTTGCGCCCGCATCTCCAGCATCGTCTCACGACTCGCGTGGAAAACTTGGGTCTCGTCAAGGATTTTTGACTTTTCACTCGTTGAGCTTCAGTAGCCATAAAAATTATTTTTTAAACGGAAATCCAAAAAATTTATAAAGCTCCAACGCATGCTCCCTGCTCTTGGCTTTGACACTGACGGTGACTTGAACCCCATGGAGTTTTTCAATACCCTCGGCCTGAATCTCCGGAAATGCGATTTGCTCTCTGAATCCGATATTCATATTGCCGGATTTATCAATGATACGGGTATCCAATCCCTGAAAATCCCGAATGCGCGGCAGCGAAACATGAATCAGTTTTTCTAAAAAATCATACATCCTTTTGCCTCGCAAAGTAACGCGCACCCCCACCGCAAGACCCTTGCGGATTTTAAAATTGGAAATGGATTTTTTCGCTTCGGTCAATGAAGGCTTTTGCCCTGAAATCATTTTGAGATTTTCCAAAACAACATCTTTGAACCTCGCATCGTCCTTGCTTTTTCCGATACCGACATTGATGACGATTTTTTCCACGCGAGGAACCTCCATGACATTTTTCAGGTGGCATGTTTTCAAAAGTTCCGGAACGCCTTTCTGGAGATACACTGCTTTCAAATGCATACTAGGAAATTATTTCATGACACACATGACAAACTCGAACCTTGGACCGATCTTCCAAAACCTTATACCCTACGCGCGTTGGTTTGCTGCAACGAGAACATATCAATCGCACGTTTGAAACAGCGATAGGGCCAAAAAATTGCATTTTCTCACCGCTTTTCCCGGTTTGCTTGGATTTCAAATGTTTCACCATGCTGTTCACCCCATCGACAACAACCTTGTCGTCTGAAGCCAACACCTGTATCACTTTTCCAGATTTTCCTTTATCCTTTCCGGCGATAATTTTGACGGTATCGTTCTTTTTGATCTTCATATATTGCGATTAGAGCACCTCGGGCGCCAAGGAAATGATTTTATGAAATCCCGCATTTCGAAGCTCACGCGCCACCGGACCGAAAATTCTTGTGCCTTTGGGTTCTTTGGATTTCATATCAATAATCACCGCAGCGTTTTCGTCAAATCGGATATAACTCCCGTCGGTTCGTTTGGTTTCTTTCTTGGTGCGCACGATGACAGCATGATGAACCTCACCCTTTTTCACCATGGAATGAGGCTGAACATCTTTGAGCGTCACCGTGACGATATCAGCGATTCTCGCGTACCTCTTTTTGTACCCGCCCAAAACTCGGATCACCTGCATTTTCTTCACTCCGGTATTGTCCGCCGCATGTAACATGCTTCTATGTTGCACCATACACTTGAATCAAAAACTTTTATTCTTTATGCCTTTCCAACGATTCTCCAACGTTTTTCGCTGCTCAATGGTCGACATTCGATGAATTTCACTTTATCACCCATCTTGTATTCATTTTTTTCGTCATGGACTTTAAACTTTCGAGCCGAAAGATACCTTTTCTCGTATTTGGGATGCTGTTTAACGCTTTCAACTCGAACCACTCTCGTCTTATTCATGGAATCCGATATGATTTCACCGATAAATGTTCTTTTCGTCGTTTTGGATGTTGCTGGTATCATATAAAAATAGTTGCGACCTCAAACGCGTAAGTTTACGACTTTTTATGGAGAAGAGTCAAGATTTTTGCAATATCCTTCTTGACTTCACGAATTTTCCGCACTTCTTTCCATTCATGGGCATGAACCCGAAAACCCATATATCGCAAAGCTTCTCGCTTATTTTGCAAGCGTCTCTTGAGCTCTTCACTCGATAATTCTCGAAATTCTTTATACTTCATAGCGATACGCTTTGGTGATAAATTTGGATTTTATCGGCAATTTATAAGCGGCCAACTCAAGCACTTCTCGCGCGACTTCGGCAGGGATTCCATCCACTTCAAACAGAACGGTTCCGGGTTTTACGGCCACCACATAGTGATCTACGGCTCCTTTTCCGCCTCCCATGGGCATTTCATTGCCTTTTTGCGTTACCGGCTTATCAGGGAAAATACGTATCCAAAGCCTTCCGCCTTTTTGCACGGCTCTCGCCACCGTAATACGAACAGACTCAATCTGCCGAGAGGTAATCCACGCATGTTCCAAAGCTTTGAGCCCGTATTTACCAAAACTCAATGAAGTCTTTGAAGACGCTATTCCTTGATTTCTCCTGCGTCCTTTATGTGATTTACGAAATTTCGTTTTTTTCGGCATGAGCATATCAACTTTTTAACGCTTGATTTTTAACTTCATTGGTCTCGTTTTTCATATTCAAAACTTTTTTCTCGCCGAACACTTCTCCGCGATACACCCAAACCTTGACACCGATAGCTCCGTATGTAGTTTTTGCCATTCCACGATTGTAATCGATATCCGCTCGAAGCGTATGAAGAGGCACTTTCCCAAAAGACAATGTTTCGCGACGCGCGATTTCGGCTCCATTGAGTCTTCCGGAAACACTCACCCGCCCGCCCAAAGCTCCGGCTTTTTCAATCTTCCCAAGCGCTTGCTTGAGCACTCGGCGGAACGGCATACGTTTTTCTATATCAAATATCATTCCTTGCATGACAATGGCCGAGGATAAATTTGGCTTTTTAACTTCGGAAATGGTCAATTGCAGATTGAGTTTCTTGCCAACAAGAAAAGTGCGTTCCAAAGTTTTTTTCAATTCTTCCACTCCAGCGCCTCCTTTGCCGATAATCACTCCCGGCTTGGCCGCATGAATGATAACGGTGATCTTATTGTGAGAACGTTCAATTTCAAGAGTGTCAAGCAAAGCTTCCCTCAGCTTGTTTTTCAAAAATCTTCGAATCTGAATGTCTTGCTTGAGATTTTCCGCGTAATTGCGTTTTGAAAACCACTTTGACGGCCAACCGTAGATGACACTCACCCGATAGCCTTTTGGATTCACTTTATGTCCCATAGAAATGGATTATGAAAACTCTTATCCTTCTTTCTTTCGTTGAAATATTTTACTCGCAAAGCCCTTGGATTTCTTTTGGGGCTTATTTTCTTGAAAATTTTCTTTGCGTTTTACCGCTCTTCGGCGATCAAAAGCCGCTTCACTATGCTTTTCTTTCACGTCCGCTGAACTTTGCTGCTCCTTCTTTTCCGATGCTTTCGTTTCTGCGAGCACCTTATCGTCTTGCTTATCCGATTTCAAAACTCCTGCGTTCTTATGACTTTGGCCTGGAATCATTTCGTCGAGTACCAAAGTAATATGAGATGTTTTTTTCCTTACTTCGGTCGCTCGACCAAACGCTTTGGGAGTCCAACGTTTGATAATCGGCCCCTGATCAACCGTCATGGTATGAATATAAAGATTATTTTTTTCCAAGCCGAAATTATGCTCGGCATTGGCAACCGCGGATAAAAGCAGCTTCAAAATCGGCTTTGCCGCCCACTTGGATTGTTGCAAAAGCTGGGACTGTGCGCTGGAAATCTTCATGCCGCAAATCAAATCTCTCAAAAGTCGAACCTTTCGAGGAGCCATTCGCAAATGTTGTAATGTTGCTGTGACTTTCATAATGATACTCTATCTTTTTTACGCTTTTTCTTTTGATTCCGCTTTGGCCATTTTCCCTCCATGTGAAATAAATTTTCTTGTTGGTGAAAATTCGCCCAGTTTATGCCCTACCATATTCTCAACGACATAAACCTCAATATGACTTTTTCCGTTATGCACTCCAAATGTATATCCCACCATCTCAGGTGTTATGGTCGAAGCTCGCGACCATGTTTTGATCACCTTTTTTTCTTGAGGCTTCATCATCTGAATTTTTTTTATCAATTTAGGATCCGTAAACGGGCCCTTTTTCACACTTCTTGCCATATTTTCATTTAAGATTCATGATTTTGCTACAGTCTCTATTTTACTTTTTTCTCCGCTCCACGATATACATATCCGAGGATTTATTTTTGCGGGTTTTCACTCCCAACGCCTTCTTTCCCCACTTGGTTTTTGGAGCTTTCAAGCCAATAGAGGTATTCCCTTCACCACCTCCATGAGGATGATCCACCGGATTCATGGCCTTGCCGCGAACTCTGGGTCTCACGCCCAAATACCTCATACGACCGGCCTTCCCGTAACGTACCAAACCATGATCGGGATTGGAAATCGCCCCAATCGTCGCCATGCAATCAGACGGAATCTTTCTCAATTCTTTTGAAGGCATGCGGATCAAAGCATACCCATCTTCCACGGCCATCAGCTGAGCGCTGTTTCCTGCGGATCGTACCATCTCCGCACCTTTCCCGCGACGCATTTCTATGCTTGAAATCAAACTTCCGATGGGGATAAATTTCATCGGCATACGATTGCCCATCTGGATATCCACCCTTTTTTGCGATGAAAGAATTTCGTTTCCCACCTTCATGTCCTGCAATGCCAGAATATATCGTTTTTCCCCATCTCGATACCCCAACAAGGCAATCCATGCCGAACGATTGGGATCGTATTCAATGCTTATCACTTTTGCCGGAATATCCCATTTGTCCTGAAGAAAATCCACCATTCGGTACATTTTTTTGACTCCGCTTCCCTGATGGCGAACCGTAATGCTCCCCCTATGATTGCGACCCGCATGATTTTTTTTTGGTGCCACAAGCCGCTTATGCGGTTTTGAATACGTCAACTCGGCAAAGGTGTTCACCGAAGCGTTTCTTCGTCCCGGAGAGGTAGGTTTGTATATTTTTACCGGCATATATCGTGTATAAAACTCTTGAATTACTGATTCACTTCCATGGTTTCACCCGGATTCAAGGTAATAATGGCTTTTTTCCAATCTTTCTTTTTGCCTTTCCATCGAGCATTCATGACTTTTTTCCCCTGCATTCGAATCATATTGACCTTGGCAACTTTTTTATCGTATACCTTGGCTACCGCATACGCCACATCAGTTTTGCTGGCATCCATACTCACTCGAAAAACATACTTTCCCAATGCAGCGAGCACCTGTGATTGTTCGGTGAATATCGGATACTTGATGATACGATAGGCGTTTCCGGTATCTTCTTTGAGCTTCACTTCATTATTTTTCTTCGAAGCTCGTGTCTTTCCAGCCTTGAGCGAAGACTTCACTTCTTTTTTGTCGTCTTCGGATACCGTATTCTGTGCATCCTGACCATCATCGCTTTTGAGTGTTTTTTGAATGTCTTTTATGATTCCCATAGATTTCACTGTTTTTTCATCTTTACCGGCAAAAGATCCAGAGCAGCCACCGGCAGAACAAGGTACTTATACTTCAAAAGGTCAATAATGTTCAAGCACTTCGCATGCATACTCATGATATTCGGAATGTTTCGCAAGGATTTGATAAGCTTTTCATCGCTTTTTTCAAAGAGAATCAAAGCGGAATCTTGCTTGACCGGCAATGACTGAAGAATCTTGGCCATGTTTTTTGTCTTGATCGCATCTATTTTCCACTCATCCATCACAATGAGCTGCTGATGGGTTGCCTTATCCGAAAGTCCCATGCACAAAGCCTTGCTCTTTTGTTTTTTATTGATTTTCAATGAAAAATTACGATCTTTACGCGGGCCAAAGACGATACCGCCCCCCACCCACAGAGGTGACCGAATGGAACCATGTCGTGCTCGGCCGGTACCTTTTTGTTTCCATGGTTTCTTCCCTCCTCCGCGCACTTCCCCTCTGGTCTTGGTATGCGCCAAAACCTGACGCTTGTTTGCCAATTGAACTCGAACCGCATGAATCAGCGTATCCTTGCTCAAGGTAACGTCAAAAATATCCGATGGAAGATCCATCTCCCTTACTTCCTGTCCTTGTACATTAAAAACTTTGGCTTTCATATGTGAAAATTATTCCTCAGCCCTTACCGGAGAAGAGGTCGTTTCCGCAGACTTCGCTAAAATATCAGATACCGGAATACCTGCAGGTTCGGATACTTTCAAATCACCTTTGCCGAAAATCTTGATCAAAGAAAGACGCTTTCCCGGCAAGGCTCCTTTGATATAAAGCATATGACGCTGCGCATCAATTTCGATAATCGCGAGATTTTTTACGGTAACTTGATCGCCGCCCATTCGTCCACCCATTCGGATTCCCTTCAGCACATGCTGCTTCCCTCCGGCTCCGATCGTACCGGAATGCCTCAATTGATCTTTGGTTCCATGCGTTGCTTTTTGGCCGCTGAAGCCATGTCTTTTGACCACACCCTGAAAACCTTTTGCCTTTGAAACACCTCGGGCATTCACAATGTCTCCCACCTCAAACGTATTCACGTCAATGACGGAACCAACCTTGATATCCCCTTCCTCGACACGAAATTCTCTCAAAACGCGAGGGAATCTTCCGGCTTTTTCCAACGATTTCACATGTCCCTTTTCCGCTCGTGTTACTTTTTTGGTTTCTTCAAAGCCTATCTGGACGCATGTATAGCCGTCCTTTTCAACGTTTTTTTTCACCGTCACAATACAAGGACCTGCCTGCACGACCGTTACCGGTACAACGGCTCCGTTTTGAAACCTTTGTTCCATTCTTAATTTTCTTCCAAGAATGAATTTCATAAGCGTAAATACTGTTTTCCGAATGCTAAAAACAGAAGCTTACTTCCCAATCTTTAGCAAGAAATAAACTTCTGCAATGAATTCAAAAAAATAACTTCAAAATCAAATGCTGTCTTTGATAGGTGAGGAGAAAATATTCTCCTGTTAATGGAAAAAATATAAAGGTTTTCTTTTGACGTATCCGATGCAGGCCATAACGTCTCAGATCTTATTTATATTTTCAAATCATGCATTCCCTTACATCTTTATCTCCACGTCAACACCGGCCGGCAAATTCAAATTCATCAGGGAGTCAATGGTTTTTTCCGTAGGATCAACTATGTCAATCAATCTTTTATGAATACGCATTTCAAACTGCTCTTGAGAATCTTTATCTACAAAAGAAGATCGATTCACCGAATACTTATGTTTTTCCGTAGGCAATGGAACCGGTCCGGATATTTTCGCTCCCGTTCGAGAAGCGGTGTCCAAAATAATACGCGTTGACTGATCCACGATCTTGTGATCATACGCCCGAATCTTGATACGAATCCTTTGATGAAATTCTTCTTTTGTCGCTTTTACGGCCATGGCTGCAGATTAATTCTTAAATCTTCGATTATTTGACAATCTTGGTTACCACTCCGGCGCCTACCGTGCGCCCTCCTTCTCGAATGGCAAATCTCT
This sequence comes from uncultured Gammaproteobacteria bacterium, assembly GCA_964485795.1. Lineage (GTDB taxonomy): Bacteria > Patescibacteriota > Patescibacteriia > VMEV01 > CAZAJQ01 > CAZAJQ01. Next base: position 107,582 of record CAZAJQ010000003.1, on the reverse strand, counting down.
GCTTTTCTTCCAGCGCAACCGGCACGATAAGCTTCACCGAAAGATTCACCGTATCACCGGGCATCACCATTTCAGCTGCACCAAGATTGATCACCTCTCCGGTCACATCCGTGGTGCGAATATAGAACTGCGGTTTATATCCTTTGATAAAGGGCTTATGCCTTCCACCTTCTTCCTTGGTCAAAACATAAACTTCACCCTCAAACTCCGTATGAGGAGTAACGCTTCCGGGCTTGGCCAATACCTGACCTCGCTCAACGTCTTCTTTTTTGATGCCTCGAAGCAATACACCGGCATTATCACCCGCTCTTCCTTCTTCGAGCTGCTTATTAAACATCTCGATACCCGTCACAACCGTCTTTTTGGTCTCTCGTACGCCGATGATCGCCACTTCTTCATTGAGCTTCACCACACCACGTTCAATACGTCCGGTCACCACCGTACCTCTCCCCTCGATGGAAAAAATATCTTCAATGGGCATCAAAAACGGCTTATCAAGCTCGCGAACCGGCTCAGGAATATACTCATCCAGAGCTTTCACAAGCTCCAAAATCTTTTTGGCTTCTTCACCATTGGGATTTTCCAAAGCTTTCAGGGCAGACCCGCGAATCACAGGAATTTCATCTCCCTTGTATTCATATTTTTTCAGCAATTCACGCACTTCCTCTTCGACAAGATCCACGAGCTCGGGATCTTCGACAGCGTCAATCTTATTCAAAAATACGACAATCGCAGGAACACCGACTTGACGGGCCAAAAGGATATGCTCTCGAGTCTGAGGCATGGGACCGTCAACCGCCGATACCACCAGAATGGCGCCATCCATCTGAGCCGCTCCGGTAATCATGTTTTTGATATAGTCAGCATGTCCGGGACAATCCACATGAGCATAATGACGTTTTTCGGATTCATATTCACAATGATGGGTGGAAATCGTAATACCGCGCTCACGCTCTTCAGGAGCATTATCAATGTCTTCATATTTTTCCACACGCGCCTTTTGTCCGGAAGCGGCCAATACATGAGTAAGAGCGGCGGATAAGGTCGTCTTTCCATGGTCAACATGGCCGATGGTGCCGACATTCACATGAGGTTTGGATCGATCGAATACTTCAGACATAGATTTTTTGTGAATGAAAAAGAAACGATATGGTTCGTTTTCCCCTTTTCACTTTCAGTATTAAAATTGAAAACACGAATGTTTTTCTAAAAAAATTGTTTTTATTATATCACAAAGGCCTCTTTTCTCAAGCGTTTCATCGTTTATTTATCCACAGCTTTAAAAAAAATTGGACTTGGGTTCATCTACACCTGTTGAAACCGATCGCTCGCTTTGTTTTTTTCCCGCTTCAGGTCTAACAACTTCTCGCCTTGATGCTTCATGAGTCACCTTCCAACGAGCGATATCCGCATTGATTTTCATGAGTAGCTCCTGCTCAGTGAGGTTTTCTATATTTTTCTCATGCTCACTCCAATGCGCATAGCGAGTCAGCGGAACGATTGCAAAGGCCATTTCCGATGATTCATCATAAGTGATGATGGTATCACCGTTTCTGCGCATCAGGTCAAGAATGTCCTTCAAATCCAAGGTCATAGATTCTCTTTCATTTCCTACCGTTTGCCAAGCTTAGACAATTTTCTTTCCTTTGTCAACGTTTTTTGAGAAAATTTTTTTTTGCAAAAAAAGGCTTTCTTATCGCATTCAGCGGCACTCGTTTGGCTCGCTTCTTTTGCATCATGGTATCCGTCAAACATCTTATTTTTGTTTTCCTTCTTTGATTTTATCCACAATATTCGCTGGAGCCTCGGCATAATGAGAAAATTCCATGGAATAGCTGGCCCTTCCTTGACTCAGGGAGCGAAGTTCCGTCGCATAGCCAAACATCTCGGATAACGGCACGATGCTTCTGATAATGCGTATTTGGTTGCGCTCGGCCATTTCGTTGATTTGCGCACGTTTGGAATTGAGGCTTCCGATGGCATCGCCCATATTCTCCTCCGGAGTAAGCACCTCCACTTTCATGACCGGTTCAAGCAGAATAAGCCCGGCTTTTTTCGCGGCCGCTTGAAATGCCATGGAGCCGGCGATCTTAAAAGCGATCTCGGATGAATCCACTTCATGGTACGTACCGTCAAATACCGTCACCTGCACATCAATCATGGGATACCCCGCCAAAACCCCGCGATCCAGCGCCTCGCGAACGCCTTTTTGAATGGCCGGAATATATTCGCGCGGTATAACGCCTCCCTTGACCTCATCGATGAATTCAAATCCTTCACCTTTCTTTTTGGGCGCCACTTTGAGCCAACAATGACCGTATTGACCGCGACCGCCGGTTTGGCGAATATACTTACCCTCGGCTTCGGCTTCGCCTCGAATGGTTTCTTTGTACGCCACCTGCGGCTTGCCGACATTGGCTTCGACGCCGAATTCGCGTCTCATACGATCCACGATAATGTCGAGATGCAATTCTCCCATACCGGAAATGACCACCTGCAAAGTTTCCTCATCGGTGCGAACCTTGAAAGTCGGATCTTCTTCGGCGAGCTTGGAAAGAGCCATGCCCATTTTTTCTTGGTCGGCCTTGGTCTTTGGCTCCACGGCAACCGAAATGACCGGTTCAGGAAATATGATCTCTTCAAGCACCACCGGATAATCGGGATCACACAACGTATGTCCGGTGAAAGTGTTTTTCAATCCAATAGCGGCCGCGATTTCTCCTGCATAGACTTCCTCGATTTCCTCCCTTTGATTGGCATGCATGCGAACCAAACGCCCGACGCGTTCTCGATTGCCCGTGGTGCTATTAAGCACATAGGATCCGGACTTCAGTACGCCGGAGTAAACGCGAAAAAAACAGAGTTTACCAACAAACGGGTCGGTGGCGATTTTGAAAGCAAGACCGGTGAAAGGCTCGCTGTCATCCGCATGCCTCATGATTTCCTTACTCTTATCATCCGGATCAAATCCTCGTATCGCCGGAATATCCAATGGGGAGGGCAAATATTCGACCACAGCATCAAGCAAAAGCTGCACACCCTTGTTTTTGAGAGCCGCGCCGCACAGCACCGGAACAAGCTTATTTTCAATCGTCGCCTTTCGAAGCACACGATTCAAATCCACCAATGCGATTTCTTTTCCCTCGAGATAGGCACTCATGAGCGCATCGTCATGCTCGACAATCGCTTCGATCAAAGCGTTGCGAAAATTTTTCGCGCGTTCAAGCTCATCGGCGGGAATCTCTCGCTCTTCGATATTTTGCCCCATGTCATCGAGGTAATACCTCGCTTTCATGTTGAGCAAATCAATGATCCCAAGAAAACGATCCTCGGCGCCGATGGGAAGCTGGATGGGATGAGCAAGCTTGGTAAGTTTCGCGTGTATGGATTCCAAGTCTTTATAAAAATCCGCTCCGGTACGATCCATCTTGTTGATAAAACAAATGCGCGGGACTTCATATTTGTCCGCTTGATGCCACACGGTTTCCGATTGCGGCTCCACGCCCGCAACGCCGTCAAACACCACCACACCACCATCGAGAACACGCAACGAACGCTCGACTTCGACCGTAAAATCCACATGCCCCGGAGTGTCAATAAGGTTCAAACGGTGATTTTTCCAAAAACAGGTCGTGGCAGCGGCCGTAATGGTAATGCCTCGCTCGCGCTCTTGCTCCATCCAGTCCATGGTGGTATCGCCTTCATGCACTTCACCGATCTTGTGCTTTTTTCCGGTATAAAAAAGAATGCGCTCGCTGACCGTGGTTTTCCCGGCATCAATATGCGCAATAATTCCAAAATTTCTTGTATTTTCGAGCGAATATTCTCGTGGCATAAGAAAAAGTCAACGTTTAAATTTCATTTTCAATAAAACATGAAGCCAAAAAGAAAATGAGTCCATAATAATCATGATGAACTCAATTTTCCCACAGTGTGTAAAAAATGATGCGTTACCTTGCAAAATGCGCAAAGGCTCGGTTTGCCTCGGCCATTTTCTGGACATTTTGCTTTTTCCTCATCGCCGATCCTTCAAGGTTGGCCGCGGCCATCAACTCTTCGGCAAGCTTTTCTTGCATTGATTTTCCCTTACGCGTCTGTGCGGCTTCGATGATCCAGCGCGAGCCCAAAATAAATCGTCGCTCGCTGCGTACTTGAACCGGTATCTGGTAATTTGCTCCACCGACGCGTTTGCTTCTCACTTCAAGCAAAGGGGAGACATTTTTCATGGCCTTATCAAAAATCTCGATGGGATTTTTCTTGGTTTTTTCCTTCACGATGTCAAGACACTGATACACGACTTCCTGGGCAATGGATTTTTTCCCATCTCTCATGACATAATTGATGAATTTGCCGATAAACGGATTGTTGTATCGCAAATCCGGCTTGGTAGACCTTCTCGATGCTTTTTTTCCTCGCATATCAATGACTGATTAATATCAAATTATTTGGCCTTGGGCTTTTTGGCACCATATCTCGATCGGCCTTGCCTGCGCCCCTCCACGCCCTGCGTATCAAATACTCCACGAATCACCTGATAGCGCACGCCGGGCAAATCCTTCACACGTCCGCCGCGAACCAGAACAATGGAGTGCTCTTGGAGATTGTGTCCCATACCCGGAATATAAGCCGTCACTTCCATACCGTTTGAAAGCCTCACTCTCGCGATTTTTCGCAAAGCCGAGTTTGGTTTTTTGGGTGTCGTGGTAGTGACTTTGAGACATACGCCTCGCTTGAACGGGTTTCCATCCGGGAGTTTGGTTCTCTTTCGCTGAAGCGTATTAAAAACCGTCGACAACAATGACGTACGTCGGTTTTTCTTGTATTTCCTGGGATGTCGGATAAGTTGATTCGTGGTAGGCATAAACGATGCTTCGGTATATCTCAAGGTTTTTTAATAAGACGGTTAACAAAATAAAAATATTCCAGCGGTATCAAAAAAATGACGTGCATTTCTCTACGTTCACTGAAATAGCCCGCTTCTTTCTTCGTATCCTTTTTGGGAGATTATCATAAGCAACGCCGATACGTCAATATTTTGGCTACCTTTCCCAGAGCATCGATAATGATCGTTGGATTCACTTTTATATACCAAAAAAAACCAAGGAAACAAGAATATGATAGACACCGTAAATGGCTCGGGCAAAAAAATCGAAGTAGCCATCCAATATCAAAAGCAGCAAAAGAAGAAAAAGGCCATTGGTCTGAAGAAAAAGTTTTAATCTCGTCGCGTATTCGGAATCCGGCAATACGGAAAAAAGGATACCGGATCCGTCCAAAGGCGGCAATGGTAAAAGATTGAAAAGCGCGAGAGCAAGGTTGATGAAAACAAGGCTTTGAAAAAAAATGACGAGCATATTGTCGGACGAAACGCTCGAAAATCCGGCAAGCAATCGAAGAACGACAAGAAACGTTACCGCCAAGATCAGATTTGCGGCAATGCCCGCTGAGCTGACTTGAAATTCGCCTTTTTTTTGATTGCGAAACTGGTTTGGGTTGATGGGTACGGGTTTTGCCCATCCAAAAGCGAATTGCCCTGCGGTGGAAACCAGCAAAAGAATCGGTAAAAACACGGTTCCAAACATATCCACATGCGCCAAGGGATTCAAGGTAAGCCGCCCCATTTCTTCGGCGGTATCGTCACCATTCATCTTTGCCACGGCGGCATGCGCAAATTCATGAATGGATAGGGAAATGATCACTGCGGTAAACCAAACGACATAGATCATAGATTCCTGATCATCGATATTTTAAAACAACCGATGGACAAACTCCATGGTTATTGTTCAACCTTAGCATCCTTTTTAAAAAAAATACACCACATCACGGGCCCGCAATGCGCTGCGAAACGTGGAAAGTTGACTTTCTTTCACTCATTTTGCTAAGCTGGTGAAATTAACGAAACGATTATGTCGCGAGTTTGCGAGATGTCCGGGAAAAAAGCCATGAAGATCAATCCGCGAAAATTGCTTCGCGGAAACCTCAACCCGCGAGGTCCACGTTTTTCATTGCCAAACCTTCAGACCAAGAAAATCAACGGGAAACGTGTCAAAATTTCGACGTCTGCGCTTCGAACTCTTCGCAAGCATCAAGGCGAATCTCTGAAGATAGGATAACTCTTCCCCTTCAAAACTTTCTTCTCGATGAAACGAAAAACACCTGAATGGATAGGTGTTTTTTTGATTTCCGTATCGTGTTTCGGTCGTCTTTTAAAAGACGTTTTTAAACATACCCGCGGAATTCAGAGAATAAAGGGTGCTTGTCTTTCTGATTTTTTTTCCATATTATAATGCTGGGTTAAAAAGGTATCGTTTTTTTGGAGGAAAAAAAATGCAATCGGAAAATTTTAAATGCTTCTTCATCACTTGGATTTATCAAAGTGCCGACGACATGAAGCCGTCACCGTGTCAAGAGCAAATCAAAACTCTATCGTCCCCAAAGGACGATATATTCGAAACGGCGCTTGAACTTGAAAACGAACTGAATGCGCATGGAAAACTTCATTGGCAGCTTCGCATGATCCAAGATCAGAAAGGAAAAGCCATTTGGAAAAGAAAAAGATGAAAGGAGTTATGTTTTTTTCCAGCAAGAATCACAAAAGAGCATCTCAATGCTCTTTTTTTTATGTTCTGAGGCTCTCCTCAAATCTAGAGAATCCATGAAGCGATCACAAAATACAGGAAAATACTCATAATATCCTGAATCATCGTGGCCACAGGACCGCTGGCATTGGCGGGATCGAATTTCATCTTTTCAAAAAGATAAGGAATGAGGAGACCGGTCAAAAGTGAAGATTGGATGGCCAAAAAAAGTGAAAGCGCCAATACGAAGCTCAATGACCATGATTGGATAAAGATAAAAGTGAGCACCAAGAGGACAAGGCTTACCGCCATGCCTATGGCGGATACCACACTCCAATGTTTCAGAAAATATTTGTAAAATCGCAATTCGGGATTCATCGACAGATCACGGATGATAAAGGCTTCGGTTTGCGTGCCAACCGCATCGGCCATATAGACCATGAGCGGAATAAAGGAAACGAGGATAATGTTTTTCGAAAGGACGGCTTCGAAGCTATCCGTCAGCAACGCCGCCAACATGCCACCCGCAAGCCCAACCAAAAGCCACGGCAAACGATGCTTGATCGCCGTCACAAAAGGGATATGCAGGATATCGTCAAAAACCCCGCCATGAGTGAGGCCTCCGAAACGGAAAATGTCTTCCACGGCTCGAGTGTCCAAAATTTTTATCAATCTTGAAGCGATGATAGCTCCCCAAAAGTGATTTTCCTTATCTACGACCGGAATTTCCGTCATATCGTGCTTGAGCGCGGAATAAGCGACTCTCTTGGCGGCGGAATGCGGCCGAACCGATATTGCGGGCATGACAAGGATGCTTTTTATCGGCAAACGCTTATCCGCCACAAAGAGCTCCTTGATGGGAATGCATCCCAGAAGATGTTTCGCGCTATCAATGACATAGATAAAATCGATGCTGTCAAAATTTTTTATGTTTTTTATGACGAATTGCTCGACGTCGGAAATGAGCAGCGAATCCTGCTCCACGATCGGAATCTTCGCGGACATGAAATACCCCGCTTCCCGGTGATGATACTTCGCGTCGATGAGATGATTCATAGGTGATTTTTTATGGGCGCACCTGGATTCGAACCAGGGACCTCTGTCGTGTGAGGACAGCGCTCTAACCAGCTGAGCCATGCACCCCGATGAGACTCTAGAATCTATTGTATGGACCTAGGGAGAATCGAACTCCCGCCTGAGCAATGCGAATGCCCTGTCATGCCACTAGACTATAGGCCCAAAGAGAGTTGCGAACGTTGATATGTTTTTTGGTAAGAATCTGAAGTCTAGATCCTAGACTCCAGACTCTAAACTCTATCGTATGGACCCTACGGGATTTGAACCCGTGACCTCTTCCATGCCATGGAAGCACTCTAGCCAGCTGAGCTAAGGGCCCGAATGATACGTTCATCACATATCACCAAGAGTAGAAGAATTTCACACCCAAGTCAATCGAGTTCAAACGTCACTTATTTCTAAAAAAATCTCTCTCACATGATGTCGAAATCACCTTACCGACGAATCATTATCATTCCGATTTCGAATAAAAAAAAACCACCTATGGATGCCAGATTATCGTGCCGAACTAGAAGTATCTAGCTGGGATTGATCTCCGTACATTGCTTAGGGGCTTAAAGGTTCGAAACAAAACAAATCCACCTTTTTTCTTCCCACTGACAATACCTCCCCCGTATACTATGTATACAAAAGCTATGTATTATTGATATGCCAGCGTTTAATTATTTTGTTCCTACTACTTCGGCTTGAATAGTAAAACAAACATACATTTTTGTCAACTCCTGTAACATTGCAACGTCAAGTTTACACTAGAGCAGGAGAGGAGTTTTTGGATGAAAAAAAATAAGACCCGCAATTCTGCAAGGTCTTATAGAAATATTCTCATTATGGGGTATTACGCGAATCTTTGCGTCGTAACGAGCAAATGATCCAATGTATTGGCCTTTTTTACAATCTTTCCCGAAAGATACTCTTCGATATCTCGAGATTGACTGCGAAATTCTTTGGAAACTGAATCATGCTCCAGTCTGCTTGCTCTTCCCGACATGACGGCAATCAACAAGTCGCTTTCCGGCAAATCGATACGATCCAATCCATCCGAAACCAAATCCACCATATCTGCAAGGAGAGCGATAAAGACTTTTTTTTGCGGATCGTTTTTTTGAAATCCGAATATGACTTTTTCATGGATTTCCATGACTTTTTTCCATGAGTTTTTTTTCAAAAAATCCTCCATCTCATCTTTTGCCGCGCGAAGATTTCTGAGCAAGCCATACTGCAAGGCAAAAAAGTACTTGGCATTTTCCGGCGTCGAAGTGTCGCAACCGCGACATTCGAAAGTGCCAAATTTGAGTCGTATGCGCGCATCATGCCACACGCACCCCTCATGAAGAAGCCAATGCCTCAAGTAGCTCTCCTCACCGACATCTTTCATGAATTGTCGGAATGTCGTCTTTGGGAGAATATATCTCCCGTCTTCATCTTCGGTAAACGCGAAGGGAATATCCATCATGAAATTCAGATACTCCTCGATATTCTCGAATTTTTTCGGAGGTATCCCGGTACGCGGCTGATCCGTAAATTTCCAAAAATTTTCCCGTCCAGATTCGATTTTTTGAGCCGATCCGTCATAGAGAAATGACCAGCAATTCAATGCCAAGACACAAGGCGCAAAAAAATTCAGCACATTCATTCCATCCACGATTTCGTCCATTTTCGGAATATCCAGATGCACTTGAAACGATGCAAAACGAGTGGCTTCATCTATGGAAGGTCGATTTGAAAGCTGCGGAAAAGCCTGAATCAGACCTTTCGAATATCTCGGGTTGTCCGAAAGCCAATCCTCCCTTCTCCCGCTGTTATACGGAAATGCTCCCATTGCCAGAATATGGCAGCCCACTTCAGAGAACATCAAAGACAATTCTTCCATGATCTGCGCAACTTCTTCTCCGACCGCCTTCATAGGTGAAGGCGGAAAATTCACTTCCAACATGGCCGGAGTGGCATCCATTTTTACGATCAATTCTTTGTGAGGATGCTTCATTCCGATAACCGACGAATCAGCTTCACTGACCTCTTTCCACCCCATTTCCTTTAAGCGGGGAAAAATAGCCCTCACATCCGCAGGGTAATAAGACCCATCCACCACCGGGAATTCAAGCTCGGGCCCGATAAGATCCTGGCCATTTTTGACTTTGAGCTTCGCATTGAATTGCTTGAGATACCATTCATGAAACTTTGTACCGAACTTTTTCATCGTAGAACTCCTTTCAAACTGACAACATGGTCCCGTTACACTTCGTACGGGCTCACTTCGCTACACAGACACACATTTTGAGAACATTTTCAAAGAACATCCCCCGAACGAAAAAAACCCTCTCATCGAGGGTTGGTCTTCGCAATTTCTTCTCTTTATATGCAAAATACCCTCGACTTCAAAAGTCTAACGACCATAAGGGTAATAATGTGATTGCGTCTCATTTGCATATTTGATTTACATTAAAACACCGTGCTCTTCCAGTCAAGCTTTGCTTGTGGACAGTCTAAAATAATTTTTTCTCCTGTTCCAAAAACCACGGGATCGTTTTTTTCAACCCGACAAAAAGTGACGTCTTTGCTTCCCAGCCAAGCTGTTTTTTTGCTCTTTGAGAGCTGAGCACGCTTCGCATCACTTCGCCGGCAACGGATTTTGAAAACTCCGGTCTCGCATTATAGCCAAGGAGATCAGAGAGCGTTTCAAAAAGCTTGAGAATGCTCGTTTCAACGCCCGTACCGATATGGTATGAACCCGTTTTCGATGAATGCATGGCCAGCATATTGGCTTTGACGACATCGGATACATGGATGAAATCTCGCGTTTGTTTCCCCGTGCCGGTGATGGTGCACGGCTCTTCCCGCAACATGTTTTTGATGAATATCGCGATCACCCCGGCCTCGCCTTTGGGGTCTTGCCTCCCTCCATAGACATTGGAATATCGAAGCGCCGCATACGAAAGCCCGTACACGCGATGATAGAACTCCAAATAGTGTTCGATGCAAAGCTTTGAAATGCCGTACGGAGACTTCGGTATCGACCGTTCTTCTTCGCGAGCCGGAAGCGTGACGGAATCGTCAAAAAGAGCTCCTCCGGTCGATGCAAAAATGAATTTTTTGACATGGTATTTTCTGCACAACTCCAGCAATTTCAAACTGCCTACGATATTGATATCGGCGTCATTCAACGGATCTTGCACCGAGGATCGGAGATTCTTCTGCGCGGCATGATGATTGACAACGTCGAATTTTATTTTTTTAAAAAGCTTTTCCATCTTTGAAGAGCGGATATCATAACGGTAAAACTTGGCCATCGGGTGCAAATTGTTTTTTTTACCCGTAGACAAATCGTCCACCACAAAAACATGATGATTTTTTTTCAGCAATTCGTGTACGATATGCGATCCGATGAAGCCGGCACCGCCGGTGACAAGGATGTTCATACAACAAGTCAAAAAAGTTTATTCCTTTGAATTTGAAGCGGATTTTTTCCAACGCAAATAACTTTCGATGAAATCGTCTATCTCTCCATTCAAAACTGACAAAGGATCGGATGTTTCTTGCTTCGTGCGATGATCCTTCACCATTTTATAAGGATGCAAGACATAGCTTCGGATTTGATTGCCCCATTCGGCGGAAGTGTATTCGCCTCGGAGCTTTTGCTTTTCGCGTTCGCGCTCTTCTTCTCTGCGTTTCAGGAGTCGGCTCTTCAAGACCTTCATGGCCATTTCTTTATTTTGCGTCTGCGAACGTTCGTTTTGGCAACTCACCGTGATTTTCGTCGGCAAATGGACGATTCGAACGGCGGAATACGTGGTTTGGACGCTTTGTCCTCCGTGGCCTCCGGCAAGAAACGTATCGATGCGAAGATCCTTGGGGTCTATCGTGATCTCGTCCTCGGTCTGAATCTCGGGGATCACTTCGATCAATGCAAATGACGTATGTCGCATCTTTTCCGCATCAAAAGGCGATATGCGCACGAGCCGATGAACGCCATGCTCGGATTTCAGATATCCATAGGCGTATCTGCCCTTCACGAGCAAGGTTGCGCTTTTGATGCCAGCCTCGCCTCCCTTGGATCGGTCGAGAATTTCCGCGCGGAAATTTTTCTTCTCACAATACCTCAAAATCATACGCTCCAGCATCATGGCCCAGTCCTGCGCTTCGGTGCCTCCGGTCCCGGCGTGTATGGAAACAACCGCATTGGAAGCGTCATAGTCTCCGCCGAAAAAAAGCTGCAATTCAAGTGCACGAAAATTTTTTTGCAACGTTTCAAACTGTTTTCTCAAATCCGCCGAAAAATCACTCGTCTGATCTTCCTTGGAAGCGAGCCTTCCATAGTCAATCATATCGGAAACGCCCTTACGAAGGGCTTCCCATTCTTGCGTGAAATTTTTCTTTTCAGAGAGACTTTGCGTGATATCTTGCGCTTTTTTTTGATCATTCCAAAAACCCGGTCTTTGCATTTTTTCTTCAAGAGCAAATATTTCGCGCCGCGTTTTCTCGATGTCAAAGATAGTCCCAAGCCGCCAGAATCCGATCATTGAGATTCTCAAGCTGGGAAATAAGTTCGTTCATACATGTGTCTTGAGACTGTAAAAAAATGATGAAATACGAAGCTCTGGAGCGAGCCCTGAAGTATGCGCTTTGCTTAACTTCAGGGCGAGTAGTTCGCATTTTGCTACTGTCTCATCTTACTTTCTAAAACCTCATCAGCATATCAATAATCCGGAGTTTTTCAATACGGTTGAGGTATTTGCGAAATACATCACCGTTTCTCGATTTTTACGAAATTCAACTCTTCATGATGCTCTTTTTTTCCAGTCTGAGCATGACTGCAAAGAATGCATCTTTCGCCTTTTCGAAGAATATTTTTTTGACCCAAAAATTTGACGACCGCATCGGTCGTGGGATTTTCCAAAACCTTTCTGCTCAAAACGCTCGCCGTCACTCCCCATATGAGCTGGCACTGCCTCATGCGTTTTTCATCGGAAACCAAGGCGATGATATTCATTTCGCCACGATGACGCGCAAAAAGCGTGATTTCCTTCATATCGTCGCTGAGAACCACGACTTTTGAAATACCCGTATCCGGCGCTAAAAAACACACGGATCGCGCCAGCCCACCGGACAAACTCGTGATGGGAAATTCATGGCAGGGCATGTCGTCAAAAGGCGAATTTTCGGCTTCTCGGGCGACTTTGGCCATAAACTCAACGGTTTCCACCGGATACTTCCCGCCGGCGGTTTCCCCGCTCAGCATAATGGCGTCCGTATGATCGATCACGGCGTTGGCCACGTCGGAAAGCTCGGCTCGAGTCGGCTGGATATTGTCTTTCATGGACTCGAGCATTTGCGTGGCCACGATAATCGGTCTGGCCGCCTCCAGACAGATCATGATGAGCTTTTTCTGCAAGATGGGGACTTCCTGCGCGGGAATCTCGAGCGCCAAATCGCCGCGCGCATACATGATGGCGTCCGAATGGACAAGAATGTTTGGAAAATCGTCGATGGCTTCCTGCCTTTCGATTTTGGGAACGATTGCCGGGCATAAAAATTTTTTCGGCGTGAATTTTTGTATCAACTCCCGAAGCCGCATCAGATCTTTTGCGGATCGCACAAACGAAAGCGCGATATAATCAACATCGTTTTCACAGCCAAATCGTATATCCGCGATATCCTTTTCGGTTATGGCGCTCGCTCGCAAAGTAGCGCCCGGAACATTGATGCCCTTATGGGCGTACACAGTGCCACCCACAATGACTTTGCAAAAAATCATGCCGCCTTTTTTTCCCTCAACTTTCAAACGCTTGGTACCGTCTTCGATGAGAATCGTGTCATGGATCTTCACATCATCATACAAACCGGCGTATTGCTGCGGTATGATTTTCACGGATTTCTGTGATTTTTTTTTCCAATATCGCTCACTGACCAATGCCACATGCTCGCCCTGCCGTATGGAAATGCCTTCTTTTTCCACATCACCCACCCGGATTCTCGGACCCTGCAGATCTTGCAAAATCGCTACGTCAGCGCCTTCCTCATGAGCGGCTTTTCGAATATTGCGAATCAAATGCAAATGCTCTTCGTGCGTACCATGAGAAAAATTCAGCCGAGCGACGTTCATGCCAGAAACGATCATCTTTCGCAAAGTCTTGATCTCCCTGCTCGCAGGACCGATGGTGCAGACGATTTTTGTTTTTTTCATATTTTTAATTTTCCCTTCCCCATTCGCGACTCCCCTCCTCTTCAGTATATGCTGAGCACTGAGTACTGAGTACTGTGAACTGAGCACTGAATGCCTCAATACTAAAGCTCCATCATGATCCGATGATAAGCCTTTTTGCGTATTCTCCCCATATCGGCATTTGCCACTTTTCTCCCTGTGCGGCTCGAATCACTCCCAGCCCCGAAAGCGTGACGGCATATACCCAGCCGATCACGAAAAAAACGAACCCGATATTGGGAATCAAACCCAAAAGCGACGAAAAAAGCTCGATGAGCAGCAGCATGAATCCCTGTTTCCCGTGAAATTGAGCGTATTCGCTGTCGCGTCGAAACACGAGAGGGATGACGCACAGTATCCAAACGTACGCCAAAGCGGCATGGATTCGATTGTTCGCAATATCGGGGTTTTGTATGCTTTGCTGCTCGCTCATAGATATTTACAATGACACTTTTTCGGATCGAATGTTTTTACCGAAAAATCTTGAGCCGATTTCATTGAATTTTTTTGTTCCGTCCGTGGTAAGCATTTGGATATGACCTTTTTTTGAAAGCACGGACTCGATTTCCGGATGTCGCTGCAAGTAATTTCCCAAAGAATCGGCGATGATTTCCCCGGGATCGGGAACATGACAATTTTTTCCCATGATCTGACGTATGTTTTTTAGAAAAACCGGATAATGCGTGCAACCCAAAATCAAAGTGTCAATCTTTTTATCCTTGAGCGGTCGAAGGTATTTTCGCAATACTTTCATGGCGACCGGACTTTTTTCCCAGCCTTCCTCCACGAGAGGAACGAGCAAGGGACAAGCTTGGGTGAAAAGAGACAATCTTTTGTACGGCAATTCGGCCTTATGAACGTCAAAATTTTTCCGTAATTCGCGCTCAAAAGCCTTTGATTCGATAGTACCGGTGGTGCCGATAATGCCGATGCGACCTCTTTTGGAAATATGCACCGCTTCTTCGGCCATGGGGATCAACACGCCCAAAATGCGTTTTGAAGCATCCTGCTTTTTTTTCAAATATGATTGCTGCAATGTCCGGAGCGCTTGAGCCGATATCGTATTGCACGCAATGATGATGATCTGGCAGCTTTGCGCAAAAAGAAAATCAACCGCTTTTTCCGATAACTCGCATACGGCTTCGCAAGATTTGTTCCCATAGGGCGCGCGCGCATTATCGCCGAGATAGATAAAATCATACATCGGAAATTTCTTCGCGATATGACGGAATACCGTCAATCCCCCGAAACCAGAATCAAAAATCCCTATTTTCATATCTCGTTTCTCACGGTGTTCAGTTTCATCATATCATCTCGATGACGGTTCCCCAAAACGATTTCAAACGCAAAAAATGCGATCATATTCGTGGGAATAAAAAATAAAATCGTATGCGATATCCAGTGGATGAGGTAATACGGTAGCGGAAATGACTCATAATAAATGCCCAATCTTTCAAACACTCCCAAAGGACACGGAAGATAGACGCAATTGATGTTTTCACTCATACCGAACGGCAAAGAAGCAAGCGATACGAGCAACAAAAAAACCGATGCGCCCATCCAAGACAAACGATGAATATTCTTTTTCTTGATGAGAACCCAAAGCGGGACAATGAGTAAGAGAAAATGATACATGGTCACAAAAAGCCTCATGCCGTCGGAAAATTTCAGATAATTTTCCACCTGCAAAATCGGGTTTCCCGTCAAAAAAAAACTCACCATATCCGTGGTCCACACGGCCTGAAAAACGAATTGCCCGACAAAAACGCTTCCGATCAAAAAATCATTTTTCAACATCAAAGCGACGACAAACAAAAAAACGTTCATGGAGCAAAACCACAATACCTGCGGAAAACTGCCGTCTCGCAACGAAATCGCGATATTGGCCGCTCCGAAAAAAATAAAACATACGATCAAAAAAACGTATTCCCCGCTCCAAAAACGACGCCATCGGTTCATCACACGCATACCTTTTTGATCATTTTTCAAACCGTGAAATCGAGAGCTATTTTAAAAAATCACTTTCCTTGCTCGATGATCGAAATGATTTCGGATTTTTTTGCTTTCATGATCGCTTCGGAAACGGCTTCAAGATTGAGCCGCAGCACCGACTCCGTATTTGACGGTCGAATATTGAACCAAAAATCCGAATACTCAACGGTCAAACCGTCGAGCATGTTTTTTTGTCCGTCGGAATAGCGTTCCTCAACCGCTTTCATGACCTTTTCCTTGTCCGAAACTTTGAAATTGATCTCTCCGGAGTGGAAATAGCGCTGATACGGCGCCAAATACTCGGAAATCGGCATCGAGCTTTGCGAAAATTCCTCAAGCAACTTGAGAATCACGATCATTGGCGCTTCGTAAAATCCGTGTTCCATTTTCATGAAAAAATGACCCGAAGACTCCCCCGCAAAAATCGCTCCTTCCTTGATCCCCTGTTCCTTGATAAGCGAATGCCCGACTTTTGTGATGCAGGGAACTCCGCCGGATTCGAGAATCATATCTCGAGTTATTTTTCCCGGACGAATATCGTAGCAGATCTTTGCACCCGGATGCTTGCGAATCAAGATCTTTGCCATCAATCCGCGAATCAACGCCGGATCGATGGTTTTACCAAGGTTGTCGATGAAAAAAATCCTGTCTCCGTCGCCATCGGTGACGATGCCGAGATCGGCCTCGGTTTCTTTCACTTTTTCCTGAATTTGGCGATTATTCTCGTCTTTAAATGGATCGGCTTCGTGAACCGGAAAATTGCCGTCCAGCTCAAAATTGAGCTTGATAAGCTTGCACGGCAAATGACCGAACAAAGCGTCCAAATATTGGGAACCCATGGCATTTGATCCGTCCAAAACAATCGTGAAATCCCGAATCTTCTCAGGAGCTCCGTATGCGAGCTCCACTTCCACCTGTTTTTGCAAAACGTCTTCCTTTTTTTCAAGGCTGCCTTGACGTTTTGAAGAAAGAAATTTTTCTCCCTTGCAAAGATCGCGCATCCAATAAATTCCCGAATCGCCGCTGATGGGGAGCGCTTTGCTACGCACCATTTTCAGGCCATTGTACTGCTTGGGATTATGCGATGCCGAGACCAAGATCCCCCCGTCGTAACCGTAATAACTGACTGCAAAATAAAAAGTCGGCGTCGAGACCAATCCGACGTCGATCACATGCGCGCCGCTTTCCACCAATGCGGCGATCACGCGTTCATGGATCTGCGGCGATGAAAGTCGCATATCGCGCCCGACGACGAGCTTTAAATTTTTTCGCGGATTTTCTTTTTTTATGAGGCTGAAAAAAGCCTTGGCTATCTGATGGGCGTTGTTTTCATCCAGTTCAGAAGGATATACGCCGCGAATATCGTAGGATTTGAAAATGGAGTCAATCATACGGAAAAGATAAAATTCTCAGTGGTAAGTGCGTCAATCTTTGATTTTTTCGAGCATTTGCCTCTCAAACACGAAGAAGACGCCAAAACCCCAGACGATCGCGATCAATGATATCAGCCAGCCGATCAAAGGAAGCGTTGACATCACGCTGAGCGCGAAAATACCGAGGAACATGGATGCGAAAAGATTCGCTTCTTTGAAACCTTTTTTACCCGTATTTCCCGATGATGTCAAAAGAAAATGCCCCAAGGCAATGCCCATGACAACTTTGGAAAGATACAGCATGACAAGGTAAAGCGCCACAAGGGTCGCGGCCAGCGGCAGTCCCACCACCGTAAACGCGGCAATGACGGCGCAGATGGGGATGATGATAAACATCAAAAATCCGTACCCAAGAATCCTCGGAAACGATTGCGAAGCGACTTTGACCAAGGCAAAGACTTTTTTCTTTTTCAAAAAAATCATCACGAGACCGACCAAAAACATTCCGAGCATGGACATGACTTTCATACCCAGCCAAAACCCGGAAAATCCGGCGGCAAATGTTTTCATGAAGCCCAAAATATCTTTTTTTGGTGCGGCGGCCAATCTCTGGAAGTGAACCTTGCCGGCGACCATATCGTCACCGAGCAGCAGTTCATTGGAGCCGGTATAGGTGAAATCACCGCCGATCCGAGTCTTGGGATGAAGTGAAACGCCTTCGGAGTCGCTCCAAATCGTCGCATTTCGTTCAACCATTGATTTCAGCGCAAGCTGGCCGGCTCCGACATAGAGATCGCGACCGATGCTCCCCGCGATATTTCCAGCACCGCCGAAAAACGTCATCGTTCCGCCGATATGACTTTCATCGTTCATATCAAATTGTCCCGAAAAAACGTTGACGTTTTTTTCGACATCTCCGAAAAGTCGAACATCGCCGCCCGCGACGCGCACATTGCCGCCCACATGTCCGGATACGCTGATCTCTCCTGCCGCCGCAATGATGTCTCCTTCGACATTGCCTCGCACTTCCACGCTTCCTCCGGCCGCGATCACATCACCCTTGACATTGCCATCGATGACGATCTCTTCACCAGACACAAAAAGATTATCGTCAAAAGTCTCGTCCGAAGGCAGATACCACTGTTTGTCATTCACGATGCCGGCCGCAAAGGTTATGACGGGAACGAGAAATATCAAGACGATAACGGCACATGCTGAGCGAATTTTTCGCTTCTGATGAAATAAAAACATACCACTGATTTTTTTAAAAAAAATTAATTCAAACGCAATTTGTATTATCTTCTGAGACTCCAAAAGGATTTTAAAAGTATATCATCGCTTTTGTGCGACAACAATGAAATTTTGTCTTTCATGAAACTCAAGAACGCAAAACCCCGATCTTTGTAAAAGTTTTTTCAGCTCATGAACCGTAAACGCATGATAAAAACGACGGCTGAGGATTTTTCCGTCGCTGTCTTTCCAAGGGATTTCAACGTTCTTTGGAGGCCAAAACGGGTGTCGCAGTCTTGTTTTAAAAAAATGTTTCAAAAAGCTATGATGGTACAGATTCCAATTGGTCATGAGAAGATAGCCGCCGGGTTTCAGATACGAAAAAACGTTTCGAAGCGTTGCAATCGCCAACGCTTGCGTGGGAAGATGCTGGAGACTTGCGATCAAAAATACGCAATCAAATCCTGAAAATGAAAGCTTACGCGTCATATCATGCCGGATAAATTTCAAGTCCGGATATCGATTTCGCGCGATGCGTATAAAAGCTTCTGAAAAATCCATGCCGAGATACTCAACGTTTTTTGCTCGAAGGTATTCATAGAGTCTCCCGTCTCCGCACCCCATATCGAGAACCTTATCCCCGTTTTTCACATGCGCGAGCAACGGATCAAGGTCAGTCCAAACCTTTTTTCTGGTTTGCGAAAAATGAACGGCGATGGTATCATAATCGGTTTGAATTTGACGCATGATGACGTCTACTCGAGTTGAACGCATATTTTATTGATTTCGATCGCGATGATAAAAAATTGATTCAAGTATTATGCCTCTGACCTACAAAAAAACCCATCCGCAGAAAGTGCTTGACATCATCGTCAGAGATCTTGTCGCGCAATATCCGAAAAATTCCGGCGACGCTGAAATCATTATACGCAAAAGCGCCGGTAAATATAAATTTCCTTCTCCCGCAAAATCCGATATTTTGCGAACGTATCGAAAAATGGTGCATGATACCGTGATTGCCGCCGATCAAAGACTCGAAAACATGCTCCAAAAACGCGCCATACGCACTTCTTCCGGAGTGGCCGTGGTGGCGCTTCTCACGAAACCGTTTCCCTGCCCCGGAAAATGCGTGTACTGCCCTACGGCGAAAAACATGCCGAAAAGCTATTTGCCGGATCAACCGGCCGTGATGCGCGCCGTGCGCAATGCTTGGGATCCCTATCGTCAGGTGAAGTCACGAATCACGGCTTTGCATCTCAACGGACACAACACCGAAAAAATCGAGCTCCATATCACCGGCGGAACATGGTCGTTTTACCCCAAGCAGTACCAGACATGGTTCATCAAGCGATGCTTTGACGCAGCAAATTCGCGTTTTGAAATGACGGATGAAAACGCTGCCAAGCTTCATAAAATCGATAAGGGTAAAAAAAATCTGATAGCCGCGCAGAAAAAAAACGAATACGCGAAAAACCGCATCATCGGCATGACCATCGAAACGAGGCCGGATCACATCACGGAAACCGAAGTGAAACGCCTGCGTGATCTCGGATGCACGAGGATCGAACTCGGCGTGCAATCCGTGGACGATGCAGTGCAAAAGCTGACTCGAAGGGAAGAAGACGGATCGGACGCCGCAAGAGCCACAAAACTGCTTCGAAACGCCGGATTCAAAATCCAGTACCACATGATGCCGGGTTTGCCCGGATCCACGCCGGAAAAGGATATTCTCGGATTCAAAAAAATATTTTCCGATGCCGACTTCAAGCCCGATCAGCTCAAAATATATCCTTGCGTGGTGGTCAAGGACGCGCTTTTGTATCGCTGGTGGAAACAGGGAAATTATCGACCCTATACGGATGAAGAGCTTTTTGAAACCTTGCTCGAAATAAAAAAAATCGTACCTCAGTATGTACGAATCGATCGGGTTTTTCGCGATATCCCGTCAAAAACCGTTCTTGCCGGAAACAAAATCCTCAATCTTCGGGAATACCTTCAAAAAGAATTGGAGAAACGCGGTGAAAAGTGTCGATGCATGAGGTGCAGGCAAGTGGGAAAGGAGGCGGCAAATACTCAGTACTCAGTTCACAGTACTCAGAGAGAGAAGATTATCATGCATGAGTTTGAATTTGAAGCTTCGGGAGGGAAGGAATTTTTTATTTCTTTTGAAAATGAATTTCAAACGACGTTGTATTCTTTTTTACGCCTTCGGCTACCGAGACAAGAAGATATTTTCATATCCGATCTGAAACATTGCGCATTGATACGAGAATTGCATACCTATGGAAAGGTTCAGAGCATCAGGGAAAAAGATTCGACCAGCGATTCGTCTCAGCATCGAGGACTGGGAAAAAAACTTCTGCGGCGAGCCGAGGCAATCGCGCAAAAAAAAGGCTATGAAAAAATAGCCGTCATCGCGGGCATCGGGTCGAGGGAGTATTATAAAAAGCTCGGGTATAGGCTTTCGGGGACGTATATGGTGAAGGGGATATAAAAAAAATCAGCTCGCAACTTTATGAGATTATATCAATGACGTTAAAAATTTACTTGCGCTTATGACTCGGATTCCAGTCTGTCGTTGATCGATACCGTGATTCATTATCACTTGATATATGAAGGGGATGCGAAGCTTTTTTTGGAAATACAGAAGTGTAGAGGATGGCGATGTGTCAAATTTTTTTACTTCAACGGCAAACCAAGGCGAATTATTGATGGTCACAAGAAAATCCACCTCTCTTTGCTCGACGTCTCGGAGAAAATGGAGTGCTATTTTGTATCCTTGCGTATCTTGAATGAAATGCACGAATTTCAAAAGATGACTCGCGACCATGTTTTCCAATCTGATCGATTCATCATGAATCTGCGACCAGTCCCACAAATACAGTTTTGGTTCCTTTCTAAGAGACTTGATCAACGATGATGCAAAGGGGTAGATCCGAAAATGATAGTAGAAATTTTCGAGAACATCTGCCCAATGAGAGATGGTTTTATGCGTCACTTGCAAATCTTCGCGAAATGAGTTCAAAGAAAGAAGCGATCCGACTTTCGTAGGAAGCAACTCAGCAAATATTTGAAGTTGAGAAAGGTATCGAATGCTTTCTATCTCTCGGATATCCTCTTTAAAAAGTCGATCAAATCGTTCATTGTGAAATCTTCGCAAAGTTTTGATATCTTGCTCGAGATATGGTTCGGGAAAGCCTCCGAATTGAAAGAGGCGATTGAAAAAAGTTTTTGCATTCGCTGATTCGGGAACAAAGAAAAGTTCGCCGCCAACATTTGATTTCGGTAATACTTTAAGAACCTCTGCAAGGGTAAAAGGATGAAGACGATAATAATGATAACGTCCCATCAGCGAATCCCCGCCTTTTCGATAGAGATCAAGGCGTGCGCTACCCGTCACGAGCATATGAAAGTCATCCTTATGCTTATCGTATTTACCTTTGATGAAATTTTTCCAGGGTCGATACTTATGAATTTCATCAAAAATTATCAGATCTGTCTCGGATGGAAATGTGTCATGAAGCATCGCCTTTTTATCGTCTCGGTTGTCCCAATTGTAATATGTTGAATTCTTGTAGTGATTTCTGCCGATAAAAAGAGCCAGGCTGGTTTTGCCAACCTGACGAGGTCCTCCAAGAAAAACCATCTTTTTTTGCAAATCGGAGGTGATAAATGGCGATAGATATCGATCTTTTATCATAAAATGCTCTTATACTTTTAGTATTTTACTACCACTGATATTGTACCATAGTAGAAAAAAAAGTCAATAATATTATACCTTGGTATGAAAATCTGGAATACAGTAAAAAGCTCGGGTATAGGCTTTCGGGGACGTATATGGTGAAGCGGATATAAAAAAAATCAGCTCGCAACTTTTTTGCTGCGAGCTGAATGATGAGATCTATAAAAAAGAATTTTATCCGGTTCTATAATGGTCGAGATCATAACTTATTTTCCAAAGAACCCTGATAATTTCCTGAACACTTGGGATTCGACAGTATCTCCATGTATCATGGATCTTTACTGCGAGGATGGTATCCCCTTTTTCAACATAAAAATTGATATAATTAAACCCGCAGGATTTCATGAGAATGCGCACTTTATCATTCTCACTCATCTTAGACATAGTTTCGTCATCTCCTACTGACATCCACCGGCTCATAACGAAATTATGTGTTCTCTCATTTTTGGCAAGAAAATAACTTCTTTGCTCTCCAAGTAGGTCGATAATCATAAAACGCTTTCCGCCACATATAAGGCGACTTGAAAGATATTTAGTATACTTTTTTTCTAATACTTCTCGTTCACATTCCATGCGCTTTCGATATTCAACAATATCGAAATTTCGACCAAGATAATATTTGCAATAATCCTTGACCAGCATAATTTTTTCCGATGTATCAGTAAACCCCATCAATACGTCGGCAAAGGTGTATGACCAGTACTCTTCAAGAGTACTTATCATATAAGCATGCTCACGCCCTTTAGATTTTGCTTCCCTATATAGGGCGACAAGCCTTTCTCGCAGTTCATGAGGCCATTTATTGACATAGGCATCATGAGAATGCCCAAATTCATGAATCATGAGATGAATTATTCCGAGAGCAAATGGATCACGAAGATATCGTGCATTAAAAAAATTCACATGAATTTCATTTGAATCTCTGAAATTTCTGGCTTCAAACTTTACCTTAAAATTTTCTTGTTTGGCGATGTTGGTATCTTTCCAACAATCGTCACATAGATCGCAATAATAAATACTCTTCACTTTGCGAAGCTTCTCAGGAATGTACGTGAGAGCATATTCCATTTGAAACCTCATTGCCTCCCTTTCATCATTTGAAGCCGCATAAAAGATCCTGAGCTGAGGATAAGGATACTGATGGCCTTCTCTCATTATAGTATCTTTCCCAGATACGCATCCCATCATCAATCCCCCAACAAAAATAATGAAAAGAACAACAAACAACTTTTTCATTTTCTTTTTCCTTTCGAAAAAAACCGTTTCTACGTTTCTTTTTTAGCACCCACTTTTCTCCTCCCAAATCGCTTTGGAGGGAGGAAAGTGAGGATCTCGAGTAGCGAGATCCTGCGAATATTGAAAATATTTTTTTATTTTTAGGAAAAAAATAACAATGTTTTCAATAACTTCAAGAAATGATAGAAACAAAAAATGATGAAGGAAATTCCCAGCGTCAAGACAATAGCAAAGCCTAAAAGCAGCAATTCGTCCTTAAAAGATGCTTTGCCTCCACAGCAACAATGATTTCGTTCTGCGTTCAGAATCGTACCGTCCGATGGATTTGATGATGAGGCAAACACCTCATCATAAAAATTTTGACAGTTGCAGGCCATAAAAGGCCTCCCACCTCATACGTTTGAGAAAAAGTATAATGATGGACTCAATGCGTTCACTCCCCCGATGAATGATCATAAACTTTATAAAATTCGCTAAAATAGCTGTATAAAAATCATACGTATACCATATATGAATTATCCCCTCCATCGCGTATTGCATCGATCGAAACTTTACTAGACTGTTGCTGTAAAAAAAAACGATTGTCGTGGATAAAAAAATAAAAAAAACCGCAGGCAAGAACACCTACGGTTTGAGATTTTTTTCAATCTCTCCTACTCCTTTCTGACGCATTTGTCCCCAATCTCATAGAGACTTTTGTACCACCTACCGGCCACCTTTTCTCGAATTCTGATGGTACACGGTTTTGGTTTTCCGGTTACGTTCAGAACATACCCGTCGCCATTTTTTTCAAAATCCAGCTCCTCCCCATCGTTATCAAAAGCTCGGATATCATGATCCAGCACGCCTTTCCAAAACTTCACCGTTACCGATTCCACGGCCGAAAAATTGGTAACAATACTGCTGAATGATATTGAATGGCGATCAGTCTGTGCCGTGACCTCGCTATGCATATTGATCCGGCATCCCCCGACAAAGAGCACGAGAACAAGTATCGCGATTCTTTTCATTTTTCATTCCTTTCCTTTTGATTCGTAAAAAACAATTTCCCGATAAAACCACCGAGCATCATCGATGTGTCCGAAATAGTTTTTTTTCAAATAGTAGGGATCCATTTGAAAATCCCCTTTGAACTCAAAGGCGAGACAGATGACCTTTTTTTGATCCCTTCTTTTACAGCAAAACGTCAATTCAAACCCGGAACATACCTCACCGGAAATCAAAAAAGTAAAAAAAAGCGGAACACCGGTGAGACATGAAGGCATCTTTTCTATGACTTTCAGAATCCATGTCTCGATAGACTCAATATCCTCTACCCCTTGCTCGCCAAAAGCATGAACCTCTCGTTTATATTCCGCTTCAAACTTTTTGCATTTCTCACACCCTCCGCACAGGGTCATCTTGCGGTCAAAAACCTGCAAACTTCGAATCGCATGAGCCCGCATTCGCACCCAAACAACCATAGCAGCGACCGAAAAAAATATCAGAAAGCTTACGGTAAAGTCTTCGCTTCTTTGCATAAGAACGATACCGAACAATATTATCAATGCCAGATACATGCTCTTGTCCTTTCTTTGAAAAAAACATACAATTTTAAGAAATCTTCACGCAAGCAATAACTGATAAATATACTGGAAATACAATAAAAGTCAATGGAAACCGTAAGCAGCAAACCGCAGGCCAACATTCTTTCACGCAGCAAAGGATAAGGGATACTTGATGGCCTATGAATTGACAGCTTACGAACTCCTGCGTCCCCCTCTTATGTCATCACTTCAAACCTTTGACCCGGATATCTACGCTTCCATACGACGAGAATTGACGCGCCAGCGTGAAGGCATTGAGCTCATCCCTTCCGAAAACTTCGTTTCAAAGGCCGTACTCGAAGCCTTGGGCAGCGTTTTGACCAACAAATACTCCGAAGGTTATGTCGGCAAGCGGTATTACGGCGGTAACCAATATATCGACGAGATCGAACAGCTCGCCATCGACCGCGCTAGGCAGCTTTTCGGAGCCGAACATGTCAATGTCCAGCCGCTTTCCGGCGCACCAGCGAATATGGCCGTTTACTCCGCATTGCTCGATCCCGGCGATACCGTGCTCGGCATGGATCTTTCACACGGCGGACATCTCACCCATGGCCATCCGGTCACCTTCATGGCGAAGATTTATAATTTCGTGCGGTATAAAACGTCATCCGACGGAAGCATCGATTATGATCATCTTCGCTCGATGGCCTTGGAACACAAACCAAAGCTGATCCTCGTGGGATACTCCGCCTATTCGCGGGAAATCGATTATGCAAATATCAAAGCGATCGCCGACGAGATATCCGCGCTCACCATGGCCGATATCGCTCATATCGCGGGTCTGATCGCCGCGGGTGAGATGAATAATCCGGTTCCACTTTTTGACGTGGTTTCCACGACGACGCACAAAACGCTTCGCGGTCCGCGCGGGGGCATGATCATGTGCAAAGCCCTGCACGCCAAAGCCATAGACAAGGCGGTGTTCCCGGGACTGCAAGGCGGACCTCATGAAAACAATATCGCGGCAAAAGCCGTGGCTTTCAAAGAAGCTTTGCAACCGGAATTCAAAACGTATGCCAAGCAGATAAGAATAAACGCCAAGGCCATGTCACTGCAACTCGCCAGCGACGGCTTCAAACTCTGCTTCGGCGGTACGGACAATCACCTCATGCTTATCGATGTCACGCCAAAGGGCGTCAGCGGCAAACAGGCGCAGGAGCTGCTCGACTCGGTGATGATCACCTGCAATAAAAACATGATTCCCGATGATACTCGGAACCCCATGGATCCCTCCGGCATACGACTCGGGACTCCGGCCATCACGACTCGAGGATTCAACGAAAACGACTGCACGCAGGTGGCAAAGCTCATCGCAAAGACCATCGAATATCGCGATGATGAAACCGTAAAAGAGGATATCCGTAGAGCCGTCAAAGAATTAACGGCTCGCTATCCGCTGTATCCAGAGCTGGCATAAATGCCATCCCTTTTTTGAAACAAAAAAAATCCCAGAGCTTCTCCATACTCAGGGATTTGTATTTTTTTAAAAAAAATTTATTTATTTCCTTCACTTGCTCTTTTGATGATATCATCAATGATTTCCTCTTTGATGATTTTCATGCTCATGACCTTTTGCTCCTGGGTCATGGGAAATGATTCCTCCAAAGAGCCGCAATAAAGTTCTCTCATAATAGAGAAAATCTTTGAAAAGTTGTAATGGTACATTTTCCGAAGATTTTCTTCCTCATAAGGAGGATACTTTTTTTGCCTTTTTTTCTTTGCTCGATACTTTTCGAGCAAAGAAACGAACTTCTCCTTCGCGATTTTTTCTCGTTTCGAAGAATCATCTAAGCCCACCTTGTTGAATATTTTGCTAACCCCCTCAATAGCTTCCCTACTCGGGTTACTTTGCTTCACCGCATCATAGAGCGGTTTGCCAAAGAGCTCGGTAAAGAAAATATTCGAACATACTTCAAATTCTTTTTCGAGATTCCGTTCCGTACCAGCTAAAATCTCTTGAAGAATTTTTCGAACCATTTTGTCCTTGACTTCTTTTTTCATGATAACAACCTCCCAAAAAGGTAAAAAATAAAAAAATAGAGAAACAATATTTAAAGAACAGCCACAAAAAATAACATAAAACGCCGATAAAAGCAAGCAAATAAAAAAGGTTCAATTTTTCAGCGCAATCATCGGGGAGAATCGCGGTATCGCATCATTCCATCGATAGCTCCGGATCCATCCCAAAACGGGACAATAAACCAATATCCATAGGTGCATACATTGTCTTTTGCCTTCATTTTTCCTATGATGGGGATAATTTTTATATTTTCCCATCTTTTTGTATGCCAAAATTCCACCGAGCCTCGCTCATAGACGGCAAAAAAATCGCCGCGGATATTGAAAAACAAACCCGCGAATGCATCGCACGATACGACCTGCATCCCGGGCTTGCGGCCATTCTGGTGGGTGATGACGCGGCTTCCAAACTCTACGTCTCTCTCAAAGAAAAAGCCGCAAAAAAAATCGGCATCGATTTTCATACCTACCTCTGCACAGAAAAAAGCACTCCGGACGAGATAATGGCGGCCGTCAAGTTTCTCAACCGCGATCCCGATATCGCGGGCATCATCGTTCAGCTTCCCCTGCCCAAGCATCTTGACACCGACCGTATCATCGACGCATTGGATCCCGAAAAAGACGTGGACGGGTTTCACAAAAAAAATCTTTCCGCGTTTTTGGAAAATCGTTCTGATATACCGCCGGTACTCACTTCGGCCATCGTGAAAATGCTCGATTTCACCGCCGAACCGCTTACCGACAAACATGCGGCGATCGTGTCAAACAGCGAGATATTCGCGAAACCGCTCATGCATCAATTTCAAAAAATGCGTATGACCGCCGAATGGTGCGGGGCAAACGATTCCGATATAAAAAATAAAACCTTGCGATCGGACGTGTTGATCGTGGCGGTGGGTAAGCCAAGTTTCATCACCGCGGAAATGGTGAAACAAAACGCCATCGTGATCGATGTCGGCACCACAAAAACCGAACATGGCATCGAAGGTGACGTTGATTTTGCAAACGTCGAGAAAATCGCTTCATGGATTTCACCGGTTCCGGGCGGCGTGGGGCCGGTCACCGTGGCCATGTTGCTTGCGAACACCGTGACGCTCGCACTTCAGAGACGAGTTTCACGAGCAATCAATGCCACCGGAGAAATGTAGCCCGTATCAGAGGGGCACCGTGTCATGGGCACCCCGTGTCATGGGCACCCCGTGTCATGGGCACCCCGTGTCATGGGGGTAGGGATGAACACATAGGTTCATCCCTACCCCGCTACCGAATACGATGTGCCAACGGCCACTCACACGTCATGGATGGATGGTAAGGATGAACACATAGATTCATCCTTACCATCCATCCACACATCCGTGCATCGCCTTACGCGATCCATTCATCGCCTTATGCGATCCGTGCATCGCTACCATCCATGTATCAAACGTATGTGTTGGAAATAATACATTCCCATTGAATCCCGCTCTTTCAATCTTTGACCCGATATTCGGCTTGATAGGAGGATCTTTTTCGCACCATACGCCCCTTGATCCAATGTTTTAAAAGATTGCGGAAAAAAGGAATAAGCAATGCAAGACCGATGATATCCGTGATAAATCCCGGAATCACAAGCAAAACGCCGCAAAGAAAAATGATGAATGCGTCAAACATCGACTCGGCCGGGATAATCCCCTTCCGCATATCGGAAATGAATTTTTTATGCATCAGCACCCCCGTCCACCTCACGAGCATGATGCCGATAATCCCGGCAATCATGATCAATGAAAAAGCGTTCCAAGCCCCCAAAACCTGAGCGACCCAAAGCAAAAGATACAGCTCAATAAACGGCAAAAGAAAAATCACAATAAAAATATAAAACATGTTGAATATGATGAAAGATGAGAAAAAGACGGTGAAAGTTTCATGATCTTTTTTTCATATTGCATCGTAATATTACGCCCATGTCATTTTCCATCGGTATCGTCGGATTGCCCAATGTGGGCAAATCCACCTTGTTTAAAGCTCTCACAAAAATCCAAGTCGACGCGTCCAATTACCCTTTTTGCACCATCGAACCCAATATCGGCTGCGTGGCCGTGCCCGATGAAAGACTCGTTGCCCTCTCAAAAGTTTCGGATAGCGAAAAAACGATTTTCACAACGATCGAGTTCGTCGACATAGCCGGCCTCGTCAAAGGCGCCTCGAAAGGCGAAGGACTGGGAAACAAGTTTCTTCACAATATCCGCGAGGTAGACGCCATATGCCATGTTGTGCGCACTTTTCATGACCCCAACGTCATCCATGTCTCCGGAAAGGTATCGCCTCAAGACGATATGGAGATCATTGCCCTCGAGCTCATTTACGCGGATATCGACACGGTTCAAAAAAGACTCTCCGCCGTGCAAAAAACGCTTCGGGATCCGAAAAATATCAATGCCAAGAAGCATTGCCAATTCCTTGAGCGTCTCAAAGCGCATCTTGATTCCGGCATGCCCTCTCGATCGCTTCTTCACACCGAAGAAGAATCCCCTTTTGTCAAAGAACTCAATCTTTTGTCCGAAAAACCCGTGCTCACGGTATACAATATCACCGAAAAAGAAATCAATGCGCACTCAAACAACGACAAGGAAATTCATATATCCGCAAAAATCGAATCCGAGCTCGTCGAACTCAACGACGATGAACAACGGGAAATGCTGATGTCACTTGGCATACGGGAAACCGGACTTTTTACGCTCATCAAAGCCAGCTACCGTCTCTTGGGACTGCTCACCTTTTTCACCTCCGGAAAAGAGGAAAGCCGCGCATGGACCGTTCCGGCGGGAACCAAAGCGCCGCAAGCCGCGGGCGTCATCCACTCGGATTTTGAAAAAAACTTTATTCGCGCCGAAGTCATCGATTGGAAACATTTCGTCGATTACGGCGAAACGCTTTGCAAGGAAAAAGGGCTGCTGCGCGTCGAAGGGAAAGATTATGTGATACGTGACGGAGACGTATGCCATTTTCGAGTCAATGTCTAGACAAACTCGCTCGAATTTTTTCTCTCAGCGTTGTACAAAAATTTCGACGTTTCTCCTCTATTGCGTCATTTGATTTTTTTCAAAACGCACCTTCTCTCATCGTCCTGATAGCCGCGGAAAAAAATCTTGGGGCGTCATTTCTTTATCGAAACTTTTTTTATTGGCACACCTTTTGCCTTCTTTTCCTGAGCAGTTTTGACCGTTTTCATCGTCTGAAAAATCGTCTGAAGTATTTCCAGCTCATCGTCAAACATCACGAGATACTCATCCGGACTGATATGACTTTCCGGAGTTAGAAAAATTTTTTTCATGGCCGAAAAAGGCTGAATTTTTTTTATGGATTCCTTGCCGACCGTGATGAATCGTTCGATTTCGCCGCAAGGGTGAATCAGCTTGTAAAAATGAAAAGGAACCGATCCGGCATAATAACCGCACTCTTCTTCTTTTCTGACTCCCACTTTTTTCTTGTCCAAATACCTGAGATCATTGACCATGTCAAGCGTCAAAGAAGTCTCTTCGAGAAGCTCCCGCCCCAAGGCGACGGATTCTTTTTCCCCAAACTCACTTTCTATCTCCCCATGCGCCGTCGCTTGCAATACTCCGGCATAATGCTGCCCCTGCGATCGTACGGCCAAAATCGCTTCATTATCGTGAAATAAAAACAGAGAAACGGTTTTTTTCATAAAAATAAATCATGCTCAAAAAATTAACCCTGAAACTGAAATTTCCAAATTTCTCGAATCACCTTTTGATATTCCCTTCCGTAGAAAAGCTGCAAGCCGTCGGAATCGCGATATTCATGTTTTTGATTTCGTTCGCGATACTCTTTTGGAAGCATATCTTGAGGTTCAAATCCCAATGAACGAATTTTCGACAAAATATTCATTCGTACCAATCCGTTTCCCGTATCCCATGCCGGCCATACCATTACAACTGGCCCTTGTGGTCGAAGAAGACGGCGAAATGCCTCAAAAGCCCGAAGATACAGATCCTCAACGTTTTTTTTGACGCTCTCGAGTTCTTTCGCTGCTGCATGATGTTTCAAAGCCGGCCCGAGATAGGGTTCGGTGATGATGGCATCGCATAGTCGCATTCCCTGTATTTGTTGGGGTAAAGCTTTGATATCCGACAAGAAAAAAATGGGCTCGTGTTTTGAGCGTATCAATTTTTGACGTTTCGCCCAAGCAAAATTTCTTTGGCTGTCCAAGAGCGCCTTCTGTGATATATCAGAACAGATAAAATTTTCAAAGTCAAGCAAATACGCTTCTTGCAAAAAAGTTCCGGAGCCGCAAAAGGGATCAATCAACAAAGCTTTTGAATCGAGAGATTCGGTGGCCAGCTGAATCATGATTCGCGCCAATTTCGGAGGAATCATACCCGACGCAGCATCGCGAAACGGGCGACCATAATCGCGTACCGAAAAAAGCTCATAATCAAAAACATTCAAAGTTTTTCCATAATAAAAATGACTTCCATCGCGGATGATCACATATTCCGTTCCTTTGGTAATGAGCTTTTCCTTGGTCACAGACACGGCCGAAAGCTGCGTATCCTTACTTTCCACGTATCTGACTTTATATCCGCGCTCTTTCAAATGCTTTTTTATGCTCATTCCCATTTTTTTTCCCATGTCTTTTATTCCTTCGCCGTAAACGCTGACGCCAAAAATCACCTTGGGATCGCTTGGATCCGCTGACTTCTCGGGCAACGATTTCAGCATATGCTTGACATCGCATCGATCGGCCATGCGCTCTACCTTGCCAGTTTTGATCGTACCTCCAAGTTTTTTGATGCAGTCGCTGATGAACGATTCCGACGCATCAATATGAAGAATCGCAGCAGGCTTCGGAAATCCCAAAAATCGAAAATCTTTTTTTTCGCGACGTAAAAAAGCGGTGAGTTCGGCCAAAGCAAGCTCATAATGACTTCCGAAAATAAAAAAATACTCCATACCTTTCAAAAAGAATCTTTTTTACTTTATTTTTAACACTCTCAAAAACATTGACATTTTTTTCAAAACCATGCTAATCTAACCTTCATTATTGAGATTTCTCATGAAATTCTCAAGAAAAAAGAATCATTTACCCATGGGTATATCCTCCCGATATACCTGCCTAACTACCATAAAGTCAGGCTAAATGTCAATGTATGCTTCAAGAATACGAGATGCTGTATATCATACCGAATATTTATTCGGAAAATGAACTTCCCAAAATTCAGGATCAGGTTCGAAATATCCTGAAAAAACATGATTCTGAGATCGTCAAAAGCGGCTCTTTGGGTCGCCGAAAACTCGCCTACACCATCAAACAGTTCCAGCACGGCTATTATATCTTGGAACAGTTCAAAACCGAACCTGCAAAACTTCATGCCATCAATCAATCCCTGCGCGTTACCGACGAAGTGTTGCGTCATATGATTGTCAAATTTGACCACAAATGGCATACTTTGGACATTGCTTACCAAAAACGACGCGAAGCGGAAGATCAGGCGCAAGCAGCCGAAAAAAACAAGGCCGAAGAAAAAGCCAAGGAAAAGGAGCGAAGAATGACCGAAAAACCGCGCACGCAGCCCAAACCTCGCCCGATTCCCACCTCGGCGGATTTGGAAAAATCGCTGAAAAATCTCGATGAAAAGCTGGACAAGATGGTGGAAGGATCGGATTTGAAAAACATATAAAAGAATGCCGACGAGTCTTTTTAAAGACTGCGAAACATTGAAAAGTCGATATGGATCTCAATAAAGTCATGATCATCGGACGTCTGACGCGAGCGCCGGAAGCCAAGTCGCTTGCCAATGGCACCAATGTTTCCACCTTTGCCATAGCCACCAATTTTGCATGGAAAGACGCTTCTGGGCAAAAGCAGGATCGCTCGGAATTTCACAATATCGTCGCTTGGAGGAAGCTTGCAGAAATTTGCAATCAATACCTCAAAAAAGGATCCAAAGTGTACCTCGAAGGAAGACTGCAAACGCGCAACTGGACCGATCAAAACGGCGTTACCAAGTATCGCACGGAAATCATCGCGGAAAATATGATTATGCTGGACTCCGCGGGTACATCGGGAAATGCAGCGCCCGCGCCAGGAAGTCTCCCAAATGCAATCGCATCTCAAATGACTAACCCCAACAGCCATGATGAAGAAATCAAGATCGAAGACATCCCATTCGCCTAAATCTCAAACCTTGAAAAAGGAAAAGTGCTACTTTATGGAGCACGGGATAGAATCCATAGACTACAAAGACGTGAATTTGCTTCGTCAATTCGTGTCTTCGTATGGAAAAATCAAACCGCAAAAGCGAAGCGGTCTTTGCTCAAAAAACCAAAGAAAACTGGCTCAGGCAATCAAACGAGCGCGTACCATGGCGCTTATGTCCCCCGTGAAGCGCTAAAACTTGTCTCATACAACAATACGAAAACCGCATTCCTTGTTACGAGGGGATGCGGTTTTTGATTGTTTCCGACATCACAATCGTGCATTCAATCTCTTTTTTAATATCGTTTCAACAGCGAAAGATCAATATTCTTTCACGCCTCTTGCAACGCTTTTTTGGCGGCTTCAAAAGTCTTTTCGCGAATATCTTTGAGTAACTTCGGATCTTCCTTGAGCATCATCCTCGCCTTTTCACGACCAACGCCAAGCTTCACCTCACCGAAAGCGTAGGAATTGCCGGTTTTCTGGATCACGTTGTGCTGTACGCCCACATCGAGCGTGTCGCCGGACAAAGAAATTCCTTCATTGTACATGATGTCAAACTCGGTTGCTTGAAACGGCGGCGCCACTTTGTTTTTCACGATTTTCACTTTCACGCGATTTCCGATGATGCGATCCCCCTGCTTGATCTGCGCAGATTTTCGTATCTCAATGCGCACCGAAGCGTAAAATTTCAACGCCGTGCCTCCGGTGGTCGTCTCGGGATTTCCAAAAATCACGCCGATTTTTTGTCGCGTCTGATTGATGAAAACAACGATGGTATTCGTCTTTCCGATGATGGCCGTAAGCTTCCGCAACGCCTGACTCATAAGCCTCGCTTGCAATCCCATATGCGAATCTCCCATATCGCCCTCCAGCTCGGCTTTTGGCGTAAGCGCCGCCACGGAATCCACCACGATCACATCGATGGCATTGGATCTCACCAACGTTTCCACGATTTCCAAAGCCTGTTCTCCGGTATCGGGCTGTGAAATGAGGAGATCATTGATTTTCACGCCCAATTTCTTCGCGTATTCGGGATCCAGAGCATGCTCGGCGTCAACAAAGGCCGCAATGCCGCCCTTTTTCTGCACTTCGGCGATGATATGCTGAGCCAACGTGGTTTTCCCCGAGGATTCCGGTCCGTAGATTTCGATGACGCGTCCCAGTGGAACTCCGCCGACTCCAAGGGCGATGTCCAAAGACAGACATCCGGTGGAAATCACATTCACATTCATGTTTTTGGCCTCGCCAAGCTTCATGATCGCCCCTTCGCCGAAACGCTCTTTGATCTGATTCATGGCTTCAAAGGCCGCGTTGAAACGTTCACTCTTGTTCGCGGATTTGAGATCCGGATTGGGAAGGACGGATAAATCTGCCATAGAAAAAAATTAAGAGTAAAAATGAATACACCACGCTTTCTCTCTCTCGATCATTTTTGCGTTGTATGTTCATCCTTACTCCTACGTTGGGATGATGGCTTCATGCACCTCTCGAATCAAGAGAGCATGCCCACTTTCCGAATTCCAAAAGTTTAGCAAAAAAATAAAATATTTGCAAAAAAAATCACGGTTCTTTGACCACCACGCGAAGAAAAATTTCTTTTTTCGCGCCGTGTTTTTTTTGCGCCGTGATACGGAGAATATTCACCCCTTCGGAAAGGTTCATGGGTTCTTCAAATCGTCCGTTTTCGTTGAGAAACACTTCCTGGCCGTTCATAAACACCAAGGCTTCACTCTCGACATGGCCGGAAACCTCGATGAGTTCGTGATCCAGTACCGCATTATCAGCCGGATATTCGACCAATAGCTCCGGAGGTTTCATGATCGAGCTCGCCTCGGTGGCAAAGTACGCGAATATAAATACGATTGAAACAATCACTCCCCCGTACTTGAAATATTGCGGGGTAAAAAAAAGCTTTATGGGACGGCGTTTTTCCGCATATGACGCTTCATCAAAACGTTTCTTTTTTTCAAAAAGTCGATACTCATCGTCAAAAATCTGCAAGACTTCATCGTGCTTGATACAAAGCAAATCGCAATATTTTCTCAAATACTGCCGAATATAGGTTATGCCCGGCAAAAGCTCATAATGACCCGTTTCCAAGGCATGGATGTATCCGCTGTCAATGCCAAGGGAATCCGCAACCGAATCGATCGAATACCCGCGCGATTTCCTTATGCTTCGCAAGGTTTGCGAGAGACTTTCGGCATTGCGCAATGTCCTTTTCAAAAACATCATAGGCATCGCTTTTTTTCTACGTCATGTTTTTATCTTCGGACGAAAACGTTTCCTCGGAAGTGAAATCGTCTGCGGCATCCGATGGAGCATCTTCTTCCGCGACCTCGACGGACAGTATCTCCCGAGGCTTGGCTCCATCGGCGGGGCCTATCACTCCTTCGGCCTCAAGCAGATCCAAGAGCCTTGCTGCGCGAGCATAGCCGATTTTCAAACGACGCTGCAAAAATGACGCCGAAGCCTTTCCGACCCGAATGATTTCCTGCTTCGCTTCTTGCAGCAGATCATCTCCATCCGAATCATCGTCCGAATAGTCAAAACTCGTTTGTCCTATTTTTTGTTTGCTCACCACCTCTTCGATATACTGCGGCTGACCCAAAGCGTCCTTGATATGCCGCACGATTCTTTTCATTTCCAGATCGGTCACCAAGGCGCCCTGAATGCGTTTTGGCTTTGACATTTCGGCGTTCAAAAAAAGCATATCTCCTCGCCCGATCAGCTTATCGGCTCCGGCCATGTCCAAAATCGTTCGCGAATCCGTGATGGAAGCAACCGCAAATGCGATTCTTCCGGGGATATTGGCCTTGATGAGACCGGTGATGACGTCCACCGAGGGACGCTGCGTCGCCAATACCAGGTGAATGCCAACGGCTCTCGCCATTTGAGCGAGGCGAATGATCGCTCCCTCGATCTCATGCCCGGCCGTCACCATAAGATCCGCCAATTCATCGATGATTACCACAATATACGGCATTTTCTGCACGGCACTTTCATTGTATCCAGCGATATTGCGTTTGCCGGCCTTTGAAAGCACGGTATAGCGGCCGTCCATTTCCGAAAGCAACCATTTGAGGGCATTGACCGTTTTTTTGATATCCGTGATCACGGGCGTCAAAAGATGCGGAAGGTGATTGTAGGTGGTCAATTCAACCCGTTTGGGATCCACCATGATAAAACGCAAAGTTTCCGGCGAATTTTTGTAAAGCAAACTGATGATCATGCTGTTCAAATACACGGATTTTCCCGCTCCAGTGGCACCGGCCACCAGCAAATGAGGCAATTTGTCCAAACTGGTAATCCACGGTTTTCCGGAAACGTCCTTTCCCAAAGCGATGGTCAATAAAGACTCGTTTTTTTTATATTCCGCGGATTCCAAAATATGACGCAACGGGACTATGGCCACGCCCTTATTGGGCACTTCGATACCGATAAGCGATTTCCCGGGAATCGGCGCTTCGATGCGGATCGGATGCGCTGCAACCGCAAGGGAGAGATCATTTTGCAACGCCGTGATGCGAGAAATCTTGACACCTTCCGCGGGCTTGAGCGTGTATTCCGTCACCGTGGGTCCCACGGAAACTTCTCCCATATCCACGGAAATGTTGAAATTCGCCAATGTTTTCTGAATTTTTTGCATGGTGCTTCGTATGTCTCCGGTGGTCGGTTTACCCACCTTATTATTGAGAAGGCCAAGCGGAATATCCAATACCGCACCCGCATAGGGATTTTTAAAATCCAAAGGATCCCTTTGCCTCGCTTCGGTCGCATGAGGCGTTTCATTCTCGGAAGCTGATCCTTTGTCTTCCTCGTCACTTTCAGGTTCTTCGTCCTCCTCCATCGGCTGATGATCTTCCGACAACGGTTTGGCGGTAAAGGTCACATCATCCTCTTTTTCCTCATCTTCATCGCCAAAAGATTCTCCGCCAAAACGCGATTTCAATCGTTCAAACCATGATGGCATGCGAAACCACGCATGCAATGGACGATTCAAAAGCACCACAAGAGCGATGAGACCGGCTCCGACAAGCACCATGAAACTCGCCCAAAACCCCATAAAAAAAAGCATGGGAAATGAAAGCAAAAAACCGATATACCCGCCCCCATATCCGGAAGAAACCGCTTCAAAAGCGGATTCCGAATCAATCCAGAGGTGAAACAATGCCAAGAGGCAGAGCGTCAGCACTCCCAAGCTGATATTCTGACGCAAGCTCAAAAGTGAAAAATTTTTATACGCGCCGTACGTTAACGCGAGCAACAGTATCGGCACCATAAATCGTCCCCAGCCGAAAAGCAAAACAAGCACGGTATTCCATGCTCGACCCGCTATAAGTCCGCCGCCAAATAAGCTGATAACGCTGAAAAATGTCATAACAAAACCGACCACCACGACAATACCGGCTTTCACTTCCGGGGAAAGCATCTGTCCGTCATCGGTATCCGTCTCATTTTTTTTGGAATACTTCTTTGATTTCATATTTTTCCCGCTATGACGAAAAACAGCAGGCAAAAGCCTACTGTTTTGTAGTATATCAAAACGATTGGAATGAAGCCATTTGATGAAAACTCAAAACGAGGAGTGATCAAAATTTATCCGATGCTTTCCGAAGATTTTTTTGGCTGGTCGGGTTTGTAGCTGGCTCCCACGGGAATCAAACGTCCGATGATGACATTTTCTTTCAAACCCTCGAGACGATCCACTTTGCCGTTTATTGCAGCGTTGATAAGCACTTTGGCGGTTTCCTGAAAAGAAGCGGCCGCAAGAAAGCTGCGCGTGGAAAGCGAGACTTTTGTCACTCCCAAAAGCAGTCTTTCGCCAACCGCTTTTTTCTGACCCTTTTGCAATTTCGCATTGTGCTCCAAAAGTTCGGATCGTTCGATGATGTCGCCGGGCAACAAATCCGTATCTCCGGGATCCTTGATAGAGACGCGTGAAAACATTTGACGTGAAATGATCTCCACGTGCTTGTCATTGAGCTTTTGTCCTTGGGACGCGTAAATTTCTTTGATCTCCTTAATGATATATTCTTGGGTAGGGAGAACGCCTTTGAGACGATACAGCTGCTTG
Organism: uncultured Gammaproteobacteria bacterium; assembly: GCA_964485795.1. Classification (GTDB taxonomy): domain Bacteria; phylum Patescibacteriota; class Patescibacteriia; order VMEV01; family CAZAJQ01; genus CAZAJQ01. Next base: position 69,271 of record CAZAJQ010000003.1, on the reverse strand, counting down.
AGATCAATATTGCCTTCGGTCAATTTTTCGCCCTTTTCCACGAGTGTTCCATCGGATACGAGAATATTCATTCCCAAGGGAACAAGGTATTCATCGGTCTTTTCCTGTTTTCCGGCAATGCTCAGTCCAATGTCCGTGATGCTCACTTTTCCGGCCATGTCCGCAAGCACTTCATCTCCTCCGGGGGTATAAAAAAGCACCGTTCCTTCCCCCACCTTGCTTCCTTCTTTCACTTTGACTTCAAAAGCTTTTTTATCGAATTTTTTTGAAGCTTTTTTCACATAATCCTGAAACTTGTATTCTTTGACTTCCTCGGACATATAGGCAATCTGAATCGCCTTTTGTTTGATCGTGCTCGTGAGCCCATCATTGTCATCGCTGTCCTGGGCGATATTCACTTCCACGATTTTCACTTTACCGCCGTTTTCGGCCAAAAACGCCTTTCTTTTCGGTGTGCGCGCCTCAAAAATTTCTTCGACGCGAGGCAAACCTTGGGTGATGTCGTGACCTGCGATACCACCGGTATGAAACGTTCTCATGGTGAGCTGAGTACCGGGCTCTCCGATGCTTTGCGCGGCAATGACTCCGACGGCCGCTCCAAGCAAAGCGGTGTTTCGAGTGCCGAGATCATAACCATAGCATTTCACGCATACTCCCTTGGGCGATTCGCATGACAAAAGCGAGCGGATTTTCACGGATGGAACCGCGCTTTTTTCGATCGCGGCGACGATATACTTGTCAAGCAATGTATCCTTGGCTGCCAAAACTTTCTTGGACTTGGGATCCACGACATCTTCGGCCGCGAATCGACCCTCGATGCGATCTTTCAAATCGGCGGCTTTGGGGATCACAATGCCTTCATGAGTGCCGCAATCCTCGATGCGGGTAATGATTTCCTGCGATACGTCCACCAGTCTTCGCGTCAAGTAACCGGCATTGGCCGTACGCAAAGCCGTATCGGACAAACCTTTTCGGGCTCCGTGCGTGGAAATAAAGTATTCCAAAACTCCGAATCCTTCTTTAAAACTCTTTTTGATGGGAAGCTCGATGATTTCACCGACCGGATTCGTGACCAGCCCCTTCATACCCACGATTTGCGTGAGCTGGCTCCAGTTTCCGCGTGAGCCGGAATCAAGCATGGTTGCCACGGGTCCGTTTTTCGGCAATGAACTTTGGCTGATCTTTGCGATTTTCTCCTTCACCTGTGTCCAAATGTCCACGACCTTGGTATATCGTTCGGAATCGGTAAGCAAACCCATTTCAAATTGTTCGGTCGTTTCATCCACGAGCTTTTCGGCATCTTCGATAATAACTTTTTTGTCGTTGAGATCCGGCACGTCGTCCATACCCCAAGAAAGACCGGATTTGGTAATGTACCGAAATCCCATCTCTTTCATGTCGTCAAGCAGCTGCGACGTGGTTTGGATCCCATACTTTTCGAGATACTCTCCGATGATCTTATTGAGCATTTTCTTGTCCATGACACCGTTGATAAACGGCATTTTACCCTGAAAAATCTGATTGAAAATAATGCGGCCGGCGGACGTGGCCAAATATTTTTGATCGCCTTCTTTTTGCAAAATATGTATATTTTTCTGCAGAGAAATGCGACGTAAACTGTATGCCAGCAACGCTTCTTCAAAATCGCTGAAATACACGTCCGGCGTATCCTCGGGAGCGATATAGGTCAAATAATAACATCCCCAAACAATGTCCATGGTGGGTCCGGTGATGGGGTCTCCAGTGGCCGGCTTGAGGAGATTGCGGGATGAAAGCATGATAGTCGCCGCCTCTTCGCGAGCTTCCGCGGTGAGCGGAAGGTGAACCGCCATCTGGTCTCCGTCAAAATCGGCGTTAAACGCCGCGCATACGAGCGGATGCACGCGTATGGCCTTGCCTTCGATCAAAATGGGTTTGAACGCCTGGATACCGAGACGATGCAAAGTCGGAGCTCGATTGAGAAGCACATGCGCATCCTTAGTCAATTCTTCGAGAATGTCCCAAACGATGGCTTGATCGCTTTCGATGAAACGTGCGGCGCTTCTGACATTGTGCACATACCCCTGCTTGATCAGACGGCTCATGACAAAGGGTTTGAAAAGCTCCAAAGCCATTTTCTTTGGAAGTCCGCATTCGTACATTTTGAGTTTAGGTCCGACGACGATCACCGAGCGTCCCGAATAATCCGTTCGTTTTCCAAGCAAATTTTGTCGAAATCGACCTTGCTTGCCTTTCAGCATGTCGGCAAGCGACTTGAGCATTCTCTTTTGACCCGTGGAAGCCGTTACGGTCTTCCCATGTCGAGCGCCATTGTCAATCAACGCGTCAAACGCTTCCTGCAGCATGCGTTTTTCATTGCGCGTGATGACTTCCGGAGCCTTGAGCTCGATGAGCTGTTTGAGCCGATTGTTGCGGTTGATGATGCGGCGATAGAGATCATTGAGATCCGAGGTCGCAAAACGTCCTCCGTCGAGGGGAACCATGGGACGCAGATCCGGCGGGATGACGGGAATCATCGTCATGATCATCCATTCGGGTCGAATATTATTTCTCTGGAGATTTTTGAGCAGCTTGATTCTTCGAAGGAGCTTTTCATGCTTTGCGCCCGAAACTTTTGCAACTTCTTTTTCCAATTGCATCGTAAAAACCACCAAATCGATTTCTTTGAGAATCTTGTGAATGGCTTCGGCTCCGATGCTGGCGTCAAAGACATGGCCGTATTTGAGTGACAATTCATGATACTCATTTTCGGAAATGATTTTGAGTCGTTTCAAATCTTTGAGTTCCTTTTCCGCGGCCAAAAATTTTTCTTCAAGTTCATTGAGCATTTCCAATTTTTTGTCCTCCATGTCATTCACGGTCTTTTCGGACGCTTGCTTGTCTTTTTTCGCCGCATCGATTTTGGACTTATGATCGCCTTCAATGCCTTTTTTCTTGCTAACATATTCGGCCTTGAGCTGCTCGAGAGTTTGCTTGCGGAGATCTTCATTGACATGGGTAATGATGAAATTCGCGAAATAAATCACCTTTTCAAGATTTTGAACGGAAATGTCCAAGATCAAACCGATTTTGCTCGGAACGCCCCGCAAAAACCAAATATGGGAAACCGGCGCTGAAAGCTTGATATGTCCCATGCGCTCTCTTCGCACGATGGAACGCGTCACTTCCACGCCGCATTTGTCGCAAATGATGCCCTTGTAACGGATTTTTTTGTACTTGCCGCAATAACATTCCCAGTCTTTGGATGGTCCGAATATTTTCTCGCAGAAAAGTCCGTCCTTTTCCGGGCGCTGGGTGCGGTAATTGATGGTCTCGGGTTTGAGCACCTCCCCATGAGACCATTTCAAGATCTCTTCTGGGGAAGCGAGTTTGAGACGTATCGCATTGAAATCGCTTATTTTTATGGGTTGATACATATATGAAAAATTTGACAGCGAAATAAGAGCCGAAGCAATGATCAGGAAACAAGTGAAGTCGCATCCACGTTTCTTTCTTCGACCTTTTCATTGTTTTCGTTGAAAATCTCCACATCAAGACATAATCCTTTCAGCTCTCGAATAAGCACATTGAATGACTCCGGAATATTCACCTTTTGAATGGATTCACCCTTGATGATGGACTCATACGCCTTGGAGCGTCCCATGACATCATCGGACTTGATGGTCAAGATTTCCTGCAAAATATGCGCCGCGCCATAGGCTTCCAGCGCCCATACTTCCATTTCTCCGAATCTCTGTCCGCCGAATTGCGCCTTGCCTCCCAAGGGTTGCTGGGTGATGAGTGAATACGGTCCGATGGAACGCTGGTGAATCTTGTCTTCCACAAGATGATTGAGCTTGAGCATGTACACGAATCCCACCGTGGAAGGATTGTCAAAATGCTCTCCCGACCTGCCGTCGATGAGCTTCATTTGTCCGGAAGTGCCAAACCCGGCTTTCACCAATTCGTCTTTGATGGTTTGCTCGCTGATGCCGTTGAGTACCGGTGTGGCGGCGTGATAATCGAGATGATGCGCGGCCATACCCAGATGAATTTCAAAAATCTGCCCGAGATTCATACGGGAAATCACACCCAAGGGGCTCAAAATAATGTCGAGCGGACGTCCGTCTTCCATGAACGGCATATCCTCGAGAGCCACAACGCGCGACACCACACCTTTATTTCCATGCCTTCCGGCCATTTTGTCGCCCACCTGAATCTTGCGCAGCTGAGCGATGGAAACCTGTACGCTCTTGATCACGCCGGTCGGAAGTTTGTCTCCTGCATCGCGCGAAAAGATTTTCACGTCCACGACCTTGCCATGCTCGCCATGTTCGAGGTACAGCGATGAATCCCTCACGTCTTTTGCCTTTTCTCCGAAAATCACGCGAAGCAACTTTTCTTCCGGAGAAAGCTCGGTTTCACCTTTTGGAGTGATCTTTCCCACGAGAATGTCACCGGACGAAACCTTGGCGCCGATACGTATGATACCTTCTTCGTCGAGATCCTTGAGACGTTCTTCGCTGATATTGGGAATATCACTCGTGATCAGCTCCGGGCCAAGCTTCGTATCGCGCACGTCGATGGTATAATCTTCAATATGCACCGATGAAAAATAATCATTATACACCACTCTTTCGGATATCAATATGGCGTCTTCAAAATTCCCCCCCTCCCATGAAAGAAAAGCGCCCAAAAGATTTTGCCCCAAGGCCAAATCTCCACGCTCGGTTGCCGAACCATCGGCCAAAATATCACCTTTTTTCACCTTGTCGCCCTTGGTCACCAAAACATGCTGATTGATGCAGGTGGAATGGTTTGATCGCAAAAATTTCTTGAGCTTGAACGTATCCAGATGATTGTCTTTCTTTCGAATCACGATATGCGCGGCGTCAGCTTCCGTGATTTCACCGTCATAGGCGGACATGAGCAATTGTCCGGAATTTTGCGCCGCCAATGCTTCCACCCCCGTACCCACGAGAGGAGCTTTCGGCGCCACGCAGGGAACCGCCTGACGTTGCATATTCGTGCCCATCAATGCGCGGTTCGCATCGTCATGCTCGACAAAAGGTATCAAAGAAGTTGCGATCGAAAGAATTTGCTTGGATGAAACGTCCATGAGATCCACTTGATGGGAAGCGATTTTACCCGGCTTTCCGTGCACGCGACCTTCCACCTTTTCAGACAAAAAGTAACCTTTTTCATCCAGAGCCGTTGTAGCCGGAGTGGTGACCGAGCGCTCTTCAACCGTGGCCGTAAGATACGCGACCTCATCGGTGACGCGCGCTTTCACGGGAATGGTCTCCCTATGCAATTTCGCCAATTTCTGAGCGATTTTTTCGGTAATCATCTCGCCGGCTTTGACGACGCGATCAATATCTTCGCGGGCTATTTCGCCGACAATCTCGGAGGGTGTATTGCGGGGATCATGCTTCACTCTTCGAAACGGCGTCTCCAAAAACCCATAATCATTGACCCGCGCATAGCTCGCCAAATGCCCTACCAGTCCGATATTCGGACCTTCGGGCGTGGCAATGGGACAAATGCGTCCGTAATGCGAAGTATGCACGTCGCGAACATCAAAACCCGCTCTTTCGCGCGACAATCCTCCCGGCCCCATGGCCGAAAGTCGTCTCTTATGCTCCAGCTCGGACAAAGGATTGGTCTGATCCATGAATTGCGAAAGCTGCGAAGACATGAAAAATTCCTTCACGACTCCGATGATCGGACGGGCATTGATGAGCTTATTGGGCGTCAATGTCTCAATATCATAGGTGCTCATGCGCTCTTTCACGATGCGCTCCATGCGAGCAAGACCGATGCGAAATTTGTTTTGCACCAGCTCTCCGATGGCACGCACGCGACGATTGCCGAGATGATCAATATCATCGGCGTCTTCTTGGGTTTTATTCAAACGAATAATTTCGCGCACCACATGAATCAAATCTTCTTTGCGCAAAACGCGGTTTTCTTTTGTAATCGGCAAATCTTCTTCGAATCGTTCGTTGATCTTGTACCTTCCCACGCGTCCGAAATCGTACCGACTGAAATTGAAAAACATGCCGTGTATGAGAGAACGGGCATTGTCGGTGGTGGCCAAATCCCCGGGACGAACTCGTTTATACACTTCCTTCAAGCCATCTTCTTCGTTCTTGGAAGCGTCTTTTTTCAAAGTGTTTTCGATGTAATTCAAAGCGTTTTCCGTATCAAAAAGATCGGCAAACAAACTTCGAATCTCATCGTCCGCGCTATATCCGAACGCACGCAAAAGCGCGGTAATGGGTACCTTGCGTTTGCGATCGATCTTGGCGTAAATTTCATCGTTTTGATCGGTTTCGATCTCGATCCATGCACCGCGGTTTGGTATCACCTTGGCGCCGTAATACTTGCGACCGTGACTTGGATCGGAGGTGAAAAATATTCCTGGTGAACGAATGAGCTGCGAGACCACCACGCGTTCAATGCCGTTGACAATGAACGTTCCCCGATCCGTCATCAGCGGGAAATCGCCCAAATACACTTCCTGCTCCTTCACCTCATGCGTGCGTTTGTTCACGAGCTTGGCCTTCACGCGCAAAGGCGCTTCATAGGTGATATTCTTGTTTTTGCTTGTCACTTCGTCAAACTTCGCTTCATCGAGGTAATAATCCGCCAAAAAAAGCTCGAGATCGCGACCGATAAAATCAGTAATCGGAGATATTTCTTCAAAGAGTTCTTTCAATCCTTCCTTGAGAAACCAGTGGAAGGAATTTTTCTGTATTTCGATGAGATCCGGCAAAGGGGCTACTTCACGAGGGGCAGTAAAGTATTTACGTTCAATTTTTTTAAACATAAAAATTCTCCCTTCTTACTGTTTTGGAAGCGAGTATTTAATGACGGACCAACTTATGTGATATTTTGGCTCATCTTAGCCCAATATTAATCGGACATGGATTTTTCCACATAATACCACCGTTGACAAAGGGTGTCAACAGAGTTTGTGGAAAATGCTGTCACGTTTTCGGCAAGAAGGCCTCTTCAAGGCTTTGAACCGGTATTTACAAAAAAAATGGACTTGGCTTTTGCTTCGGTTTGTTCAGAAATATTTTCTCCGAAATTCACGATCACACGAATTCCCGCTTTCAAATCATTGTGACTCAATTTTTGCGGGGATGACACCAGAACGGATCCGTTATTTTGATTTGGTATCGATATTTGAGTCGATAAGAAATTTTCCAAAAAATCCGTGTTTTCATCCCAATACACCTTCAAACTCTGCGGAAGTTTTTTCTCCTGAAAACGTTGAGATAAAAGCAGCTGAGGTTCGAAACCAAGGATAAAAAAGTTGTCCCCCACCGACTGCACCGTCCCGGCGGTGCTCACGATCTCGCTATTGGTTCGAATCTCAAAAGAATACGGCTGGGGTTTTGGATTGATCAAAACAAGGTTGACGACCATACCCGAAACAAATATCAGCACAACAAACACCATCCCGATAAAAAAATTTCCAAGATGAGAAAAAAATCGCTCGAAATATTTGGGCATAGGTTTCAAAAACAATTCACCCCGCAACCGACTCCGCCTCCATATCCTTCGGTGGCATAGAGACGCCATGTATTGGCGGGCCCGTCAAAGTAAACATTGCAAATCGCGGATCCGCCGCCTTGATCGTACAGATGTTCGCTGAAAACCGTCCCCAATGCGCAAAAACTATGCTGTCCGAGGTCAATATAATTTCCGATACACTGAAAGGGAGCCTCATAATAACCGCCCACATGCCAGCAGTTGTCCGGCTCGGCCCAACCGCGGAAATAAAAATTTGACCCCCACGTATTCGTATGAGGATTGAAATTAAACTTTCCGCTCACATACTCTTCGCCTTCCACCGAAAGATTTCCATTGCCTCCCCATGCTTTGCTCACGACGGTTCCGCTTCGATTGAGAAGGTAGAGTATTTCTTCGCCGAAAACATGCATGCGACCCCGATTGTAAATCGTCGTTCCCGCGGCCATATCAAGACTTCCTTCGATCGAAAGCTTATTCGTCGGATAACCTCCGATGCCTACGTTGCCGTTTTGATCCAGATACATCCTCACCTGCCCGGCGGTTTCATCGGTAAAGCCCAAATAGGGCTGGCCGGGATTGTCCAGTCTGCTGGCAATAGCGAAAATCCGTCCACCGGCCGCGGAATTTTGAATCCATATGGAAGCGTTTTTCCAATCCGCGGTCGTGTCTCCGCTGATGAAAAGTTTGGCTGACGGAGTACCGGTGCCTACGCCGAGATTTCCCATGACACCCAAACTTCCAGCCTTGCTTTGCGTTTCGGTGCCTACATTGATGGGCTCTGAAGCGTTGCATGCGCCCGGGTTTGGTCCCGGATCGCATGCGGGTTCACTCCATGCCGCCATGAGATTTTGCGATACAAAAAAAATGCCCACGCTGATAACCGCTCCCCATAATGCGAAAAAAACTTTTTGAAAAACATGCATACGCAAATTTGAAAAATGAGATTGAAAAAATTCTTTATCAAGTATACCGCAGCGAATCGTTAAAGCGAAATCAAATGGCCACGCTCAGAACATTCGGTATAGTAAATCAGCCCAAGCGAGCTGAAAACGATCGACGGAGGATTATACGTCGGGCAAAACAAAACGCGCATGTCCGTCGATCGCCAAAAAACATTTCCCTCTCCATCCGAGGCCAATACCTTTCCGGCGCCCTCGCTGCCGTTATTGATGCGCAGACTTCCGGCAATGTGCAACGTGCTCTGCGGAACCGCCACTCCCACTCCGACTCTTCCCGTGGCATGATCAATCACCAGCTGATTTGGATTTTCATACGCGGAAAAAACCATCCTCTCCGACGCCCCGTAAATGCGAGCCAGCTCACGCCCTCCTTGGACAAAAAGCAAGTCTCCCGGATTTTGCGCTTCGTCGGACAGAATCAGATCTCCACCGAGCGAGATATCAAGACGCGCTTTCGGGGAACTGGTTTTGACTCCGAGTTTTCCAAGTATTTTCAAATCACCAACGATGTTTCCACCGCCTTCCACGGATATGAGCTTTGATGCATCCACGCCGCAGTCCGGCGGATTGCAAGACGGCGATCGCCAATCGGCCAAAGCGTTTTGCGACAAAGTCACCATACCGGCCATGCCGATTCCCAATGCGAACATGCCGATATATTTTCCAAAATCAAAAAGTATTTTTTTCATTGGTTTACGATAAACCGATACGCGGAACGTTTGATGGCGAAGGCCATCATCAACGATCACTCTCTTTCATGATCTGAAAACTTTGCTGCAAAAAATCTCCGTTTGAAACATACGCTTGCGGGATAGTCGTCCCCTCCAGCATACGATTTTCCCCGCCTTCTTTGCGAAACACGATCAAAACGGTATCTCCGACAACAGGTAGCAAATCCCTCGAAAGTATATCAAATGCGTTCGGAGCCGTCCTGAATTTTTTATCAAAAATCATTGCTTGATAGTATGCCTGCGTCTCTTTTTCATACTGCGCTTGCGTCTTTACTAGAATATCAAAAAATTTCACATTCGCATCCAAAACAAGTGCATGCTCGCCGGAGAAATCCTGAATGCTCGATGGTTGCCGTGCGATGTCAAAAATCATTTCACCATTTTCTGCGCTTACAACCGTCCCGACAGCGCGAAAATTTGAATTTCTGTTTTCATCTCCCGAGATTTTCGTTCCCGCCAAATTTCCATCTTCATAACCCTTTTGATAGAGGGTCAAACTCGTGATATCCCCGCTTTTGGGCGCGAATATCCAGATATAGCTGAAAAAGGCGACGAACAAAGACGTTTCAAGACCAAACATCATGAGCAACGTTTTTCTGTCCATAGCTACGGCTCGACAATATTTCCTATTTGCGGACAATCATAGTTCAGCCAGTTTCCCGGTGTTCCAAAGCTCGGACCCTTTTTATCTCCTCCTCCGGCTCCCGCGCACTCCTGATACGCGCAAGAAATGGGCCATAGCGCGTATTGACCGCTGCATTGCGTACCTCCGCCGCAAAGACCGCCGGAATAATAACCGCAATAGTAGACGGCACGGAGATTTTTCCACCCTCCCTTCCCGGCCGCGTCGGAGACAAACACTTTATTGGCTCCTTGCGTTCCGTCCACCACCTTCATGGATCCGGCCACATGCAATGTGCTTTGAGGTTTATTTGAGCCGATGCCCACCGAGCCGTTTTTTTGCAAAAAAATATCCGCCGATCTTTGCGTATCCGCGGCCAAAAACAAACCGTTGTCCGTGACTGCGATTTTTCCGAATTCATCGGAAACGGAATTGTAAAATTTCAAAGCTCCGGGAATGCTCATGCTTTCCAAGCTGACATTGCCTCCTCCGAATATTTCAAAAGCATCGCCAGGATTTTCAGTCTTAATTCCGAGATTGCCCAGCAGATGAAAATCGCCCCTTTTCTCCTGCTCCGCAAGATCGGAACGCAATATTTCCTTGCCGCACGAAGGACCGCTGCATGTCGGCTCGATCCATTGGGCAAACACATGGGTTTGGACCGCAAAAACTGTGGCCGATACCAGAACCGCGAAAATAGCTCCGGAGGTGATTTTTGTGATATTCATAATCGAGGGTTCAATCGATTTTTGAGAGCTCGTAAAAAATTTCTCGCCATGCCATTACAATAAAAAATCCTTTATTGCGCCGAATAATACCCTGCGGCCGAACAATTGGCCGTGACCGGTGTGCACCCGAACACCCAGACCTGATATTGACATGTCGACGTTTCGAAATGAAGATTGCCATCGCAATTGGAAGCCCCACATCCTCCGGTGGAGGCGATTGCTGGACATTGATACGCCGTTGCAGACGATTTCCATTGCGCATTGCCGACGCCATCGGAAACCATCAATGCGTTTTGCGCTTGATGGCCGTCGATGAGTTGAAAATTTCCGACGACGTGAAGATTGCTTTCCGGGGTTTGTGTGCCGATGCCCACATTTCCGCCGTCATTTGCGATGAAAAGATCCGCCGGACGTGCAGACGAGGATTGCAGATGCAGCCCGTTTGAAAACGCGTATATTTTCCCGAGAAGATTGCGCGCTTCATCGTAGAAAACGACATCACCGGGATCGTCGCCATCATCGGACAGCACGAGGTCGCCGTCCACGATCGCCACATCGCTTTGCCCGTACGCTTCTCCGCCGATTTCCAATTTCCCGTTGATCGTCAAACGATCGTTTCCGGTTTGCGACGCGGTTCCGGCATCCACCTTGCCGGTCGGCAAGCATTGTCCCACCGAGCACCCGAGCCCCGGCGAAGTCCAAGCCGCCAAAAGCTCAGCTCCGGATGAAAAAACGGCCAACCCGAAAATCAACCCGAGGGTAAAAATGAAAATAAAATTTTGAAAATTACTCCTCATAATGAATAAATGTGAAAGAATGATGCGAAACACCCTCTGATGGGTTGTCTCCGCTCATCTCGGCGCACCAAGCTCAAACTTCGGCAAAGGTAAGGTGACGTTGAGCGGAGCGGGCAATACCTTGGTGCCTTCGTATCCGTCGGAATCGCGGATCAAAAGCGAAACCGTCATGAGCCCGTCATCGGTATACACATGGACGGGATGCTGATTTTCAAACGCCGGGCAAGTGACGGCAGTTCCGGCTTTCTCGCAGGTACATGTGATACCGCCGGCATCCGCGCATTCAATGATATGTGAATCGCCAAAATCCCATTTCCAGTATACCAAAGTACTGCCTCCATAGCTTATGGAAGTATCCGTGAATTTCGTTTCTGTGAATGCCGGAGGCTCCAAAGGATCGTAGGTAAAATCCGCGAGAGGAGGCGCATGCTTGGGCATCTTAAAAGCGTTTGGCGTTACCACCGGTGCAAAAATACGCGCTATCGTCCCCCAATCCGTCAGCTCATCGCTGGAATTTTGATACCTCACGCGCCAATAAAACGTTTGATTATAATCCGTTCCGGGCGCAAGGCCGTTTGGATCCGAAAGATCAAAAACACCGGCCAAAATCGTATAGGCCGATGAAGAGGTCGTGTAAATCGTGTCATTGACCATGATGCTTGACCAGCGCGGATCGAGTGGGTCTGGCACCGCTTGCCCCGGAGAACCCGGGTCGGGAAAATCGTTGAGCCGCGAAACCTGAACCTGATACGCTTTTTCCGATCCGGCGCAAGCAGGACCTATCACCGGAAACGAAGTGAAATCAAGAGTTGGCGTAAAATAGGTGGAAGGGTTTGACATGCCCAAATCCACTTCATTCACCGGACTTTCCAGCTGCGGCGCGGAAAGCGGCGTTTCAAGACCCACCCGCTTTACGCCCCCCCTTCCTTTGCGATAGTCCAGCCATCCGATGATCGGATTCCATGCATAGCCGTTGAAATATCCTTCGTCATCCAAAGTCACTCCATACGGATCTCCGTCGCCCGATATGCCTCGAAACGAAATCCATCCGTCATCGCCGAATTCCACAATCTTCGCCCATCCGGAAACTTCTTTGGTGCTCGAATCATAGCGAACCCCGTTTGACGGTGCGCCGGGATGAATGCCGGTAGGATTGAAATCTATGTATCCGAGATAAGGCGACCAAGCGAATCCTTCAAAATTATTGCCGGCGTTCAAAGTCACTTGATACGTTTTTGGCGCCGCCGCGCCGCCGGTGTCTTGATCGCTGTGAGAAATGAATCCATGCGTGGAAGTCCATGCATAGCCTTTGAGTTTTCCATCGCTTTCTTTTTTTGGCCCAAACGTAAAAGTCTTTTTGCTGTAATCGATCCATCCTATGGCATTGTTCCATGCATAGCCGCTGAAATCCCCGTTGCAACCGATGGATACGCCGTAGCCGATATCATTCATCTTCAGCCAACCGTCGTCTCCCAAAGAAACGATCTTCGCCCAGCCGTTGATATCTTGGGTGGCCGGGTCAAATGTCGCGGAAAAATCCGGAGACTCGGGGTAGGGTGCAACGGGATCATACTGAATCCACCCCAAGTTGGGATTCCACGCATAGCCCGTCAAGCGATTGTCTGCTAGAAGCTCCACGCCATAATGAGAATCCTTATCAAGTAATGAAACGTCTTTATTATTATGCGAAAACCATCCGTAGAGACTAGACCATGCGAATCCTTCGATATTATTGTGCTTGGCAAAGCTTATGTTTGAAAGCAACAAAAAAACCCCTGCCGTCGCGACAAACGTCAGAAATATTTTCTTCTTACTCATGTTTGTTTTGTTGGACATCGAAAAAAATAAGCAGATAACCGACAAGTTACTCAAACGATGTGTTTGGGGCTTTATACCGCATCGGAAACATTGAGCATGATTCTCAGTATATCACAGCTCTTCATTCATCTCACTTCTGCATCAGCGGAAGAAGGAGCGGTTTCTTTCCGAAAAAGCGTTGAGGCGATTGCATAACGGCCGTCGGGAAGGCGGATCAGGAGATTGTTTTTCATATAGGTTTGGAACCGAGGTTGCTTTTCTATTGCGGCGTCGAAAATATACAGCGGATCAAACGCCAGCTGGGGATTTTTTTTCCACCGTTTGGCTTCTTCCGAGTCGGATGAAAAATGATTCACGGAAATATTTTCAAAATCTTTTTTGAAAAGCTTGATATACGGATCGGAATTTTGATCAAAATCGTCTTTGATGACCACAATGTTCACAACCGGCGCTTCGTCATAGCGGCAATACGCGAAAAGACGATTTTTATTTTCACAGACTCCGATTTTTCCGCGCTTCTCCTGACAGGCATCATCGGAGTAACATTCATGAACTCCCCGATATGCGTATTCCCAAGGCTTTGGAATGGAAAAACTCCCCACTTTCCAAAAATGATCGGAAGGAAGCTCGGATCTTCCTTTGCGCAAAAAATATTTTGCCACCTCGGATGCCATGCTCGCGAGATCCGTTTTCCCACGATACAGTTTTCCATTCATGATCACAAACGGCAGCACTTCCTCGGACGGCACAAAGTCAAAATGTGCCTGCTCAGCTTGAAACGACGAGTATTCCATCTGCAACATATCAATCCCAAAGTCCGAAAACTTTTTTTGAAACCCAACGGCATCAAGGCCTATGTATCGAGCGAGAGGCTGCCAATCCACCTCAATGCCGGTACTGTTGCGAAGTCGAATATACGGCCAAAAATGGGATGGGAAAAATTTTTGCATTACCAACCGTCTTTGATTTTCCATGATGTCAAAACTCTTCATCTCGTCCGATACGTTTTTTCCATCGAGACGTTGGGATTGCAAACTCGTGAAATTCCCCGCTTCATCGAGCGGAGAAAGATAATGCATGCGAATGCGAACTTTGTCATCGAATTTTTCTTCGACGGAAAACAAGGCGTCCTCGACGGCCATCATATTGAGATCCGTACTGGTGCCGTAAACTTCGATGGTCATGGGCGGCAGCTGATTTTTTTTCACAAAAAAAGCGGCCGAAAAAAGAATCAGCCCCGCAACGATCGGAATAATATAACGGAAATGCGATTTCATGATATGAGTAACCTGCAAAAATTTTTTTGAACGTTATTTTTTCTTTCTGGTTTCATTTTTGGCTCGCTCGACCATAAATAGCACTCCTTCGCTCATATTTTCGTTTTCGAGACGGATGTCCGGATGGCGTTCCTGGAAAACGCGGTAGATTTCATCCGCAAACGCCTGTCCGACGAGCGGCACATTCTCGTAATCAAACATGATCACTTTGAATTTATCGAGTCCTTCCAATATCCTCCGAGCTTGGGACCGGGAAATATGAACACCACCCGATGTAAAAAGTTTTACCCGAATTTCGGTCTTGTCGAAGCCATAATCACTGTCACTGTTCAGGTCGGTGTATTTTTTGAAAACATCATTCAGGTGACGATCGGAATCCACACTCATCTTAAAAATAACTCTCGTACCTCGTTTGATGGCAGAAGTCGCTCGCACGGATATATCTCCCGAGAGATTATCGATGGAAAGCATAGAGCCAAAACTATCCAATGCGAATGTATCCCCCGCTTTGGAGGTAAAAAAAATCCCCTCGCCAGAATGAGATTTCGGCATGGTCGTTGTCTTACCTTTCAGCAAATCCTGAATCGCTTCGATTTCCGATTTGAGATTTCTGTTTTTCATAATCTTGCGGAAGACTCCCACACCGGCATCGTTCACGATGAATGAAAGGAGTTTATCCCGAATGATCACTTCTACGGATATGAGTTTCGATCCGGAATGCTCGATCGCGTTATTTAACATCTCTGAAAAAGCGAACGTGAAAATACTCCGTACGTTTTCAGGGAGTGCTTTGAGTTGCGGCAGTTTGTCCTCGATTTCGAGAAATACGCGGTGCTCCTCGAGCGATTTATTGACGTATTGTTTTTTAAAAACATTCGGTACGACTTCAGGATGATCTGCCACATACGCTTTGGAAACGTAAAAAGCGTATCGAGTCGACCCAACTTTCAAAACCTTCTCTTCTGCAACAAGTTCGGAAATAACCAGATTGACGTACTGGCGAGATACTCCGATCGTTTCAATGATTTCTCGCGATGTGGCTTTCCCCTGGCGCTCTATAAATTTTAAAATTTTTTCCTTATTTGTCATACATAACCTCATTGTAAACTAATCTAATTCCTATTGTCAACCCAATAACAACTTCTGATCATGCCTCATAAAGGGACTCCTCTCGAAGGAATCGTCAAAAATCATGACAGATGCTTGAGGGCGGCTTTGATCCTTTGACTGATATCGATTTCCGCATTCGAAGTCTTCGCAGCGGCGAGCTCGGCTTGCGATTGGCGATATCCGAGTCCTACGAGTGCTTCCACGGTTTCGCGATAGGTTTCGTCTCGATTTTCGTTCGTTTCGGAAGAAAAACTCGTCTTGCTTAATTTTTTGTGCAACTCAAGAATCATTTTCTCGGCATTTTTTTTTCCGATTTTGGGAATCGCTGATAAACGATCCACGTCTTTTTGCACGATGCATGCATAGAGCGTCGGCGCATCCGCGGAACCAAGGATATTCAAAGCTGATTTTGGACCTATACCGCTCACGTCAAGCAGCCATTCGAACATTTGCAAATCTTCCTGACTCGCAAAGCCAAACAATTCTTGCCGATCTTCACGAATATGATGATAGATGTACCACTTCCCTTGATCGTCTCGAGAAATACTCGATAAAACGCGGAACGGGAAAAAAACTTTGTACCCCACACCCGATACTTCAAGAATGGCGAAATGCTCGTATTTTTCGGTAATGATTCCGGAAAGTGTGGTGATCATAAAGCTCATCTTTGTTTCATCGCCAATTCGAAGGAAACAAACTCGCCTTCCACACAAAGCGAATCTTCACCCTCGCCCGATTCGGAACGCATCAGCACATCATCGCTCACGGTTTCTTTCAATATTTCCGACAACGAATCTTGAACAATTTTTCCGATGCGTTCGCTTTTCGTGCGAACCGTGACGGTCGTGCGATCCGTTCGTCGCAACCCTTTTTTCTTCCGAAGGCTGTTGATATGTCGTACCATATCGCGTACCACCCCTTCTTGTCTCAAACTTTCAGAAATCTCGATGTCAAGCGCAACGGAAAAATTTTTCTCTTCTTTGAACGGAGCTTTTGAACCCTCTTCAAAGGTATCCACAAACACCACTTCCTTCACATTGAGTTCATCCGCGAGAATATCGCGATAGCCCAAAAGCTCCTTATGATCTTTGATCCAAAACGTGGAAAGCGGCTGACGAACCTTGATTTTGTATTCGGCTCGAAGCGAAAGCCCCAATTCCACGAGCTTGCGAACGTTCTCCATATGCCGCTTCACCTCTTCGTTTCTTAAGGACTCATGAATCTTTGGCCAACTTTCCAAGTGCACGGAATCTTTTTGGGGATGCAATGACAGAAACACCGCTTCGGCCACAAAAGGAGTGAGCGGCGCCATCACCGCTGAAAGCTCACGCAATGTAAAGCCCAAAACTTGCGTTGCCTCTTTTCGATGCGCTTCGTTTTTGAATCGATCTCGACTTCGACGCAAGTACCACGTCGAAAGGTCGGACAAAAATTCTCCGATTGGACGACTCGCTTCGGCGATGCGATATTCGTCGAGCTTCACGCCGACTTCTTCGATGAGTCCGGAAAGCCGCGAAAGTATCCACACATCGAGAACGTTTTTGGGCTTGGGTATTTGAACGAAATTCGCGTCGGTATC
This sequence comes from uncultured Gammaproteobacteria bacterium, assembly GCA_964485795.1. Taxonomy (GTDB): domain Bacteria; phylum Patescibacteriota; class Patescibacteriia; order VMEV01; family CAZAJQ01; genus CAZAJQ01. Next base: position 52,126 of record CAZAJQ010000003.1, on the reverse strand, counting down.
CCGAAACTCCATAAAAAATTCCAAAACATTTTGCAGCGTATTCACGGTCTTATTGTACACTTCGCGAAGATCTTTTTCGGAAAAATTGAAATTTTCTCCATGCATCACCGGCGATGACGCAAAATAATAACGTATGGCATCGGCTCCGTATTTTTCCAGCATGAGATTGGGATCCGGATAATTTTTGAGCTTTTTGCTCATTTTTTTCCCGTCCTCCGCCAAAACAATGCCGTGAACCACGACATTCCGAAACGCCGGAACGCTTTCCTTCACGGGCACTGAAGGTTTATCGCCGAAACTCAAGGCCGCAGCCAATACATGCAGGGTATAAAACCATCCGCGAGTCTGATCTTGTCCTTCGGCGATGAATTCGGCCGGAAAATTTTTTTCAAAAAAATCTTTATTTTCAAAAGGATAATGCAGATGGGCGTAGGGCATGGCTCCGGATTCAAACCAGCAATCAAGCACTTCAGGAATGCGCTTCATCCTTCCCTTGCAACTGCCGCCTTCACACGCAAACGTGATATCGTCCACAACATCCTTGTGAAGATCCGTTACTTCGACTTTGACCCGCTCCACGAGCTCTCGAATGGA
>CAZAJQ010000003.1:0-51522 GCA_964485795.1 uncultured Gammaproteobacteria bacterium | reverse complement strand
GAAAACGACCGTTTGCGCGCAATCCGCATCATCGCAGCGCCATACCGGCAAAGGAGTTCCCCAAAAACGATTGCGGGAAATGGCCCAGTCGCGCGCATTTTCAAGCCATTTTCCAAATCGTCCGTCCCGAATGTGCCCGGGAACCCAATGGATCTTTTGATTATTTTTCAAAAGTGACTCTTTGATTTGCTCCACACCGACAAACCAACTTTTCGCCGAATAATTCAAAAGCGGAGTATCGCATCTCCAGCAATGCGGATAACTATGTTCGTATTTTTTCTTCGCAAAAAGTTTGTCGTGCTTGGCAAGCCATTGAACGATCAAAATATCGGTTTTCAAGCGATCGTCCTTTGGCTTGACTTCAAGTCCGGAAAAATCTGCAACAGCCGATGTGAAGCGTCCGTCCATACCCACATGGATCAAAAGCGGCACATCATAAAGTTTTCCGAGCAAATAATCGTCTTCACCAAAAGCCGGCGCGATATGCACGATCCCGGTTCCCTCATCGGTTTTCACAAAATCGCCATGCACCACGCGAAACGCTTTTTGCGTATCTTTGAAATACGGAAACAACGGCTCATACGTCAAATCCATTGTGACCAATTCATCGCCCGAAACATCTTTGATCCTGACCGTTTCATGGTCCTCGAAATCGGAGAATCTTTGCTTGGCAACCAGATAGTATCGTTTTTTTGCATCCGAAACTTTGGAAAAAATCGTATACATGATGTTTTTTCCCACGGCAAGCAAGGTATTGCCCGGGAGCGTCCATGGAGTTGTGGTCCATGCCAAAAAAGCGATGTCTCCATCAAGGTCAAACGCTTTTTTCCCGTTGTTTATGAAAAACTTCGCGGTGACGGCAATATCCTTGACGGTCTGATATCCCAGAGTGACTTCAAAATTGGATACCGGAGTCTCGCATCGCGGACAAATATGCATGGATTTGTATCCTTCATAGATGAGATCTCGCGTCCAAAGCTCATGAAAAACCCACCAAACGCTTTCCATGTATTCATTGTCCATGGTTTTGTAGTCATGCTCCATGTCTATCCAACGGCCGAGCCTGCGTATCGTTTTTTTCCATTCGGAAGCATAGGTCAACACGGTATTTCGACACGCCATGTTGAATTTTGCGACGCCGAAATTTTCAATGTCTTTTTTGGTTTTGAGCGCCAATTCTTTTTCGATGATATTTTCAATCGGCAGTCCATGACAGTCCCATCCCCAACGTCGCACCACACGATGGCCTTTCATGGTCCAATATCGTGGGATAATATCCTTGATAAGCGAAGGGATAAAATGCCCGTAATGCGGAAGGCCGGTGGCAAAAGGAGGTCCGTCATAAAAACTTTTTGACTCAGTCTCCGGACGCTCGGCTATCGAACGTTCAAAAATCTTTTTTTCCTCCCAGTATTGGCTGATCTTTTCCTCTCGCAAAGAAACATTTTTTTCCTGAAACAAGGACATAGTCATGCGATTAAAAACATCTTATGCAAACATTTACAGAAGAATGGTAGCTTTTTTATGAGAGATTGGCAATAAAAACCGATCTTTGCGGGAGCGCTTTCCACGTCACCCCCCCCCTTCGCCACCCTTCGGCAGGCTCAGGGTGACAAAGGGGGAAGCGTGGACTTGTAGCCCTGTGTCATGCTGAGTTTGTCGAAGCATGAACTTGTCAAAGCGAGGACTTGTTGAGGGATGAGGCGTCCTCCCACGTCACCACTGCCCTTCGGCAAGCTCAGGGTGACAGGGGGGGAAGCTTGGACTGGTCGAAGAATACGCGCGCTCTCTCTGTGTCATCCTGAGCCTGCCGAAGGATGAACGTGTAGAAGCGAGGACTTGTCGAAGAATGAGCCTGTTTTTTTTGATCAATTTTCGATTGACACACTTTTTGAATATTCTCTGAGTTTATCAAAATCTCCGTTGATAAGCGCCTTTTTTTTATTTCTACTCCAGCCTTTTATTTGTTTCTCGCGAGAAATCGCTTCAAGAACATTGTGGTATTCTTCAAAAAAAACCAAGACGACTGGTCGTCTCCGATAAGTATAACAATGTTGATTGAATCCACTTTGATGTTCGCGGATTCTTCTTTCTATATTGTTTGTGACTCCGGTATAAAAACTTTCATCACGGCAAGCAAGAAAGTATACAAAATAAGACTTCATACATTTTTAAAAAAAACAGCACCCGTTTTTTTCGGGTACTGTTTTTTTCATAATCAGTGCTTGATTTACATCATTCCGGGCATGCCTCCCATACCTTGCGGCATCGCCGGAGCTTTTTTTTCTTCCGGGAGATCGGTAACAACGGCTTCCATGGTAAGCATCATGGATGAGATGGATACCGCGTTTTGCAGAGCGAAACGCGTGACTTTTGCGGGATCAATGACTCCGGCCGCGACCAGGTCTTCGAAGGTGTCGGTTTCGGCGTTGTAGCCTTCGTTATTTTTCATCTTTTTCACCTGATCGGCGATAACCGACCCGTCTTTGCCGGCGTTCATGGCGATTTGTCGCACCGGCTCTTCCAAGGCTCGGCGCAAAATGCTGATGCCGACCATCTCTTCGCCCGAGACATTCAAGGCGTCAAGCGCTTTCATCGCGCGAACCAGAGCCACTCCACCTCCGGGTACCGATCCTTCTTCCACGGCAGCCTTTGTGGCGGCCAAGGCGTCTTCGATGCGATGTTTCTTTTCTTTCATCTCGGTTTCCGTGGCCGCTCCGATTTTGAGCACGGCGACGCCCGAAGAAAGCTTGGCGAGACGTTCTTGAAGTTTTTCCCTGTCAAATTCCGATTCCGTATTGTCGATTTCCTTGCGAATCTGAGCGATGCGCTCGTCGATCTCCGTTTGCTTCCCTTTCCCTCCGACTATCGTGGTATTTTCTTTGTAGGCAATCACCTTTTGAGCGGAGCCCAGGTCTGAAAGCTCAATGTTTTCGAGCTTCAACCCCACTTCTTCGGAAATCACTTTGCCACCGGTCAAAATCGCGATATCGGACAGCATGGCCTTGCGACGATCGCCAAAACCGGGCGCTTTGATGGCCAAAGCATGGAAGGTGCCGCGAAGCTTGTTCACCACCAAAGTGGCCAAAGCTTCTCCTTCGACGTCTTCAGCGAGGATGACCAATTCCTTACGTCCGGTTTGCGCCAATTTTTCAAGCAACGGGAGAATTTCATTGATGGAAGAAATCTTTTTATCCGTGATGAGCAGGTAAGCGTCCGAATATTCGGCGGCCATTTTCTCGGAATTGGTGATCATGTACGGAGAAACATACCCCTTGTCAAACTGCATGCCTTCGACCTTTTCCATATCGATGCCAAATGACTGGGACTCTTCGACCGTAATGACACCGTCCTTTCCCACGGATTTCATGGCTTGGGCGATGATCTTTCCGATTTCCGGATCATTGGCCGAAATGGATGCAACATTGGTGATTTCCGAGTCAGTGACAACGGGTTTCGCGATGTTTTCACGAATTTCTCTGATCACGGCGTCAAGCCCTTTTTCCATGCCGCGCTTGATCGAAAGCGGGCTGGTGCCTGCCGTGACATTTTTCAAACCTTCGGAAATCATGACCTGCGCAAGCAACGTAGCGGTCGTGGTGCCGTCTCCGGCCGTATCATTGGTCTTGCTGGCAACTTCCTTGACCAGCTCGGCGCCGATATTTTCAAACTTGTCTTCAAGCTCGATCTCCTTTGCCACCGTCACACCGTCCTTGGTAATCGTCGGAGAGCCGAACCCCTTGTCGAGCACCACATTGCGCCCCTTGGGACCCAGCGTTATCTTCACCGCATTGGCGAGCTTGTCGACGCCTCGCTTCAAAGCGGCGCGGGCTTCTTCATTGAAAAGAATTTGCTTTGCCATAAAATAAAATAATAATGATATTAATCTGCTTTCCCGTTCCGTTCAGAACGTCATTATGAAATGATCGCAAGAATGTCGGATTCGGAAATCACGAGATATTCCTGACCTTCCATCTTCACTTCATCCGGACTGTACTTCTTGAACATCACGATATCGGCAACCTTCACTGACATGGTCGCGCGCACTCCGGAGTCAAGCAATTTTCCCGGACCTACGGCGATCACTTCGCCTTTTTCCGGTCTTTCCTTGTCCACGGTATCCGGCAAAATGATGCCTGATTTCGTTTTTTCGGATTCCGCCACCGGCTTGACGATGACATGGTCTGAAAGGGGTTGTAATCGTGCCATATTTGATGATGGTTAATGATAAAAAATAGAATGGAAATGAAAAAGTTTAGCAGTCATGCCCATTGAGTGCTAAATCTTTCATCACAGAGTAACAAAGCCAAAGAGGCTCTGTCAAGGAAAAAAATTCTTCATCATTGTTCAAATATTTTTATATTTTCGAAAATGCATCGAAAGACAAACGATGAAACGCATGATGCATGAAAAAGAAAAGGAAGAGCAGCAGCAATGATCCGAAACGGGATGTGTACAGGTAATGATCAAAAATCCCCAAAATGACGATATGCGGCAAAAGAATCATGCCGATGATATTCCAAAATGACTCCATCGACCCAGATGCATTCACTTTGCCGAAAACGACTGCATACCAGCATTTCAAACGCGAATGCCAAAAGGACGCGGTCATCCATATCAGGATCCCCAACCCAAGCAATCCAAACTCCGATAAAAAAAGCATATACACGTTATGCACAGGCTGATATTCGTACGCTTTTCCCCCCTGATACACCACTGCATGCACCGCCAGAGGTTCATTGTGAAACCCTACGCCAAACCACGGATGAGAAGCAAAAACTTTTCTTGCCTGCCGCTCGTACGCCCGCCTCATCGCGAGCGACTTTTCTTCCAGCCTCGCATCCCCTTGTATGCGGGTCATGAAAAGTTGCGGTGCCAATGACATCCCCAAACCGAGTGTCGCAAGAATCGCCACTGAAACTTTGAGCAGATCGGCTCTTTTTTCCCTGAATCGTATGAGAATCATGATCCAGAGAAACGTGAACGAAACACTAGCGGCCACCCAAGCCGAACGCGAAAAACTCACCCAAAGTCCGAGTGAAACGAGCATCGCGCAGATCAAAGCAAAAACTTTCCGAAAACCTCGCTCTTCAGACATATACAAAGCGACGGCAAAAAAAATCCCAACGCTCAAAAAGCCCCCAAGCATATTGGGATGCGGCAATGCTCCATAGGCGCGAAGCCATCGCTCATCGGCATATTCTATGACTGACGCGCCCAATATTTCCGCTTTTTGACCCGCCATGCCAAGCCATTTATTTTCCGCCACTTCTTGCAAAAAAAATTGGCTGATTCCCAAAAGCGCCTGAATGACGCTGGATATGACCAACGCCCATGCCGCCCAAACGATATTTCGGATGGGCGAGATGCGATAAAAAAAGAGCGCGCCAAACGTGATGGTCATGATCCCATACCATGCCACTAAAACATCAAAAGCCGCGAATATGGAATGAATCACCCCCAAAGCGGTTATGAAAAGAAGGGAAAAAAGAAACGTCGGCTTTTTGAATTTTTCGAAAAAGAACGACAAAAGCCGCCTGGAAAAAATATTTTCTTTGATGTGAAAACCTTTGATATCGGATGAAAATTTCCGCGATCCCGCAAACGCTCCAAAAATGATAACCGCGTCAACCGCGTAAAATGCCAATGTCCCGTATTCGAAATATCCGTCGTTGAGCCGTCCCTGCCAGAGAAATAAACGCGTTTGAAAAGGAAGTAAAAGAAGAAATGCGCCGAGCAAAAACTCTTCGGAAAGAAAGAAGGTAAAAAAAAGCTTGAAAAAAGATTTTTTCGCCTCGATCATAGAACATTTCTTGCGATAAGTCGTTTTTCGTATGCTTCGCGATATTCTTTTCGCTTCTCGGTGGCGTACAAGCGCAATACTGTATCGGAAATATGAATGCCGCTATGTTTTTTCCGCAAAACTTCGGGAAACATGCGCATCTGAAAACGTTTCGCCACGCTCTCAAAGAACTTGCCAAACGTTTTGCCACCCCGGTACCGCGGGTCAATCGTTCGCCGAGGAGAAATTTCATGACAAAACCAATTCGCAAACTCGGAAAATATCCATGCATTGTTGCTTATGAACTCCCGATATGCGCCATCCCTTTGATAGATGGGAACCAAGGTCGCGAGCCAAAATGAAAAATAGGGGTCGGAGGGAGATAGTCTAAATCGTTCTATATTTTGGTCATCTTCACTCACATAAAAACTCAGGCAAACTTTGTCCTTTTTCTCATGCTCTTGAGGTCTTTGCCCCAGGATTTCCATCATGCCGGCCGCGCATAAACGCGTCGTCCAAATCGCACGCGCCTCGGTCATTATAAAAAAATCGATGTCGCTATTTTCATCGGCGTTCGAATATGCGAGAGAATTGCATACGCATATGCAGCGAATGGTGGGGATGAATGATAATATTTTTCCGAAAAAAAGCGCTTTTTTGAATTTTTTTTCGGCGATAAGGTACCGTTGCTTTCGCAGCGCGCCACAACGCGACAAACCGAACAATCCGTTTTCATGGATAAGCCCATTTTCTCGCGTCATCCGCGAGAGTTCGGATACCACGTCCTCAAATCGCACTTTCCGATCCGTGCGCAAAAATTTCCATGTCTCCCAAGATGTCAACGGGTGATGGAAAATGTCGAAAAAAGCCAAAGTCCTCACTATGGATGATCGAATCATAGCCTGCTGTTTCTTTCGGATATGAAATTCATGCACGTTTTATAAAACCTTTCGGAGATAGCGCGCCGTGAAAGAATCTTTGTTCTTCGCGACTTCCTCGGGAGTTCCGATTGCGACGACATGCCCCCCTTCGTCCCCTCCTCCGGGACCGATGTCAATGATCCAGTCCGCGCATTTCATGATATCGAGATTGTGCTCGATGGTGATCACGGTATTTCCTTTTTCCACCAGTTTATCGAGCACGATCAAGAGCTTTTTGACATCGTCAAAGTGCAATCCGGTGGTGGGTTCATCCAAAATGTACAAAGTCCTTCCCGTATCTCGACGCGAAAGCTCGGAAGCGAGCTTCATGCGCTGCGCCTCGCCGCCGGAAAGTGTGGTGGCGCTTTGACCCAGCTGCAAATACCCGAGCCCCACCTCGTCGAGCGTATGAAGTTTTTCATGAATCACGGGAATATCGCGGAAAAATTCCCGAGCTTCCATGATGTTCATCGAAAGCACATCCGCAATGTTTTTGCCTTTGTAATACACTTCCAAAGCCTGCTTATGATATCGCTTCCCTTTGCACTCTTCGCAAACGACGTACACGTCTTGCAGAAACTGCATGGATATTCGCACCATTCCCTCTCCCTGACAATGTTCACAGCGTCCCCCGCCTTTGACATTGAAGCTGAAATGTCCGGCCGAATATCCCTTGATGCGAGATTCCGGCACTTCCACGAAAATATCCCGAATGGTGGTGAATACTCCGGTATACGTGGCCGGATTGGAACGCGGAGTTCGGCCGATGGGCGACTGATCGATATGGATGATTTTATCAATGTGTTCCTTTCCGGCTATTTCCCGATGTTTCGCCGGAATTTCCTTGGCATGATAAAAAAAAGCGTTCAGCGATTTGGCGAGAATATCGATAAGCAACGTGGATTTCCCCGATCCCGAAACCCCAGTGAAGCATACGAACGTCCCCAAAGGAATATGCACGTCAATGTTTTTCAAATTATAAGCGCTTGCACCCAGCACGCTGAGAAATTTTCCGTTTCCTTTTCGAAGCTGGGATATCCTCGAAATGCTTTTTTCGCCCGAAAGGTACTGTCCCGTAAGCGAGGAAGGGTTATTGCGAATCTCTTCGCCGGTTCCGCTCGCTATCACCTTGCCTCCGAATATTCCGGCACCGGGCCCCATATCGATGATGTGATCGGCCGCTTCGATGGTGGACGCATCGTGCTCGATGACGATCACGGTATTTCCCATGTCACGCAAATGCTTCAGATTGGCGATGAGCTTATCATTGTCGACGGGATGAAGCCCTATGGAGGGTTCGTCCAGCACATAGATGACTCCGCATAAGAGCGAGCCGATCTGCGTCGCAAGTCTGATGCGCTGCGCCTCTCCGCCCGACAAAGTCGTCGCCGGCCGATCCAACGTCAAATACCCGAGCCCGACCTCGGAAAGATATTTCAAACGTTTGATGATTTCCCGCTTTATGGGAAAAGAAATTTTTTGCTCATGTTTTTCAAAGCCATCATCTTTTTTCGAATCGCCCAAATCTTCTAGCTCCATCAGCAGACGATGTATCGGAATATTGACGATATCGGCGATGGATTTTTGAGAAATCGTGACTTTCAAAATCTCATCCTTGAGCCTTTTTCCCTTGCATCGCGGACAAGTTTGCTCGCGCATGTAGCTTTCCATTTCTTTTCGAACATACTCCGATGCAGTCGTTTTATGTTTTTCTTCGAGCTCGGCGATGATTCCCTGAAAATCTTTTTTTCCATGCAAGAGCCATTTCATTTCTTGATCGCTGAATTGCATCACGGGAACATCCGTACGGATACCGATATACTCGAGTTTCTCTTCCAGAGCGTTCAGCTGACCGTTTTTCTGCGCATAGAGTTTCACCCACGGACGCACCGCACCCTGCGAAATGGAAAGGCGTTCGTTTTGCATCACGAGCAGCGGATCCACGACCAAGCATATCCCCAACCCCGAACATTTTTCACAGGCACCGTCCGGGGAATTAAACGAAAAACTGCGAGGCTCCAAAGACAGTAACCGCCATTGGCAATTTCGGCATGCATAATAGAGGGAAAAAAACCGTTCCTGTCCGGATTTGAGATCGCGACATGAAACAAAGCCGTCTCCCAAATCAAGCGCCACTTTCAAACCCGTCAAAAGATCCTTATAGGCAAGATCGGCTATGGCTTCCCCTTTTATTTTCTGAAAAACGATATCGAGCGTATGATCAAAATCTCGAATCACTTTCGACTTGGCATCGGGAACGGACATAATATCACCGTTGACGCGAATCCATTCATAGCCGTTGTTGGACAATTCGGATACGATCGCGCTGAAATCGTTTTTTTTTTCAAAAACAAGCGGAACCATCACCGCCACGTCGGACGCATGAGCCATTGACGCTATCTTTTTCGCTATCGAATCGAGCGTCATTTTTGAAAGCCGCTGACCGCATCGGTTGCAGTGCGGATGTCCGGCGCGCGCATACAAGAGTCGCAAAAAATCATATACTTCGGTGACCGTACCCACGGTGGATCTCGGATTATGCGTCACCGAATGCTGATCAATGGCGATGGTTGGCGAAAGCCCCTCGATCACGTCCACGTCGGGCTTGTCCATGAGATTGAGAAACTGCCGCGCATACGAAGAAAGGCTTTCGACGTACCGTCGCTGCCCTTCCGCATAGATGGTGTCAAATGCAAGCGACGATTTTCCGGATCCCGAAAGGCCGGTGATGACGACCAATTTGTTTTTCGGTATGGAAATGTCAATATTTTTCAGATTGTGCACTCGGACTCCCTTGAGAGTGATGGAATCATGCGTCATAAGGCTACATCGTTATTTCTCGTGCTCAGTTCTCAGTACACAGCATTCAGTGGGAGTACTCACACGGCGAGACTCAATAAGTCTCTCATGAACTTCCGCGGGAAGTGAAGACGAAAAAATCGTGAGGATCAGGAGGCGGACTCCTTCGCGATGTTCTCAATGATTTGCTCCCATACTTCCTTGGGAACCACGCCCTGCAATCGAATGCCGTTGATGAAAAAAGTCGGAGTGCCGGCGACGTTCATGGATGTGCCCAATACGATATCGTTTTGAACCGCTTGTCGATATTTCTCCGTGTCCATGCATATTTTGAATTTCGGCAAAGTCAATCCGAGCTGCAGCGCGAACGCGTCGATATTTGCCGATGAAATCTTATCCTGATTCAAAAAAAGTTTGTCATGGTATTCCCAGAATTTTTTTTGATCGGCGGCGCATCTCGCAGCCATTGATGCCGCAAAGGAAAATTCATTGACTCCATACAAAGGAAAATCCCGGTAGACAAACAAAACCTTATCCGAATACTTGCCAAGCATTTCTCGCACGATCGGGAAGGCTTTGCCGCAATACGGGCATTGAAAATCCGAAAATTCGACGATCCGAATCGGTGCGTTTTTATTGCCCATGGTGAGCGGAGCGTCATCCAGCATCCGAGCGAACTCCTCCATGGATACGTCGCGATACTGCAACAAAGCAAAATTTTCAGAAGGAATGGTCGTCGCTTCCGTTTGATTCGGAGTTTCTCTCCGTGAAAAAAAAGCATACATTGCTCCGACAATCAAAAATGCTATAATAAAATAAGGTATTTTGGAAGATTTGAGACGGTTATTCTGATCCATACGTTTGAAACATATTCTCAGTATACAACAGACCTCGCTGAGCATACAGTAAATTTGGAATCATGCCTCATACGCAACCAAAAACAAAACAAGAACGAAGACAAGCCAAACGAAAGGGAAAAATGAAAATTTCAGGTAAACGGATATTTCAATTGACACGACTCATCCAAAATAAGTCTGGCCAGCCTTGAAATCATTGACAAAAAATCAAAATCTTTTAGTATTGACTCTTCAGCGCGCACTATCGTCTGAATGTCAGAAATTGACAGAAAGTTTAATTTTAAGTACAGTAACGTAATCTTTCTATGCAGTCATGGATTTATGCGATTCAGATGACTTCATCCGTGATACTGATCATCAGTATCCTTTTACAAAATCAAGGAAGCGGCGTCGGAGAGCTTTTCGGTGGGACGGATACCATTCATACCACCAAGCGAGGCTCGGAAAAGTTTCTCTTTATCGTATCTTTGATTTTCTCGATCCTCTTTTTCGTTTCTTCTTCGCTTCTCATTTTTCTCTAAACCGTTCAATGATGCGATGATTTGAGAAACCGAAGTTTCGACTGCACGCTGTCGGTGCACCATGCGTGCAGATCGATCGTCTGAAAGATTTTTTCATAGCGTACCGAGCATCAATCAACTTCCGAATTTCAAGTATGGCAAAAAAGATTTTTTCGCTGTTTTCAAAAAAAAAACAGTCTTCGGTTCAGAGTGCGGAAATGGACAGAATTCAGCTTCAGAATAAATTCGATCAAAAACTCGTATTCTCGCTGAAATCCTCGTCAAAAATTCCGCGCTTTCGCCAGCTCAAATACCTTTCCCTCGTACTGTCAGCCAAAGAACATACTGCATTGGTGTGGTCCTTGGTGGCTTTTGTTTTGTCCGCGCTGTTTTTGATCGGCTATCAAATTTCCCTGCGCGTCGAATCGGCTCCCAAACAAGGCGGAGAATATGTCGAGGGCTTGATCGGAACACTGCAGTACATCAATCCCGTGCTGGCCTTTGCGAACGAACCCGATCGAGATCTCACGCATCTCATCTTCTCCGGACTCATGAAATATCAAAATCAAGAACTCATGCTTGACGCGGCGTCACGATACGAGATTTCCGACAACGCTTCCACGTATACTTTTTTCCTCAAAGACAATATTCTCTGGCATGACGGGAACAAACTCACGGCCGATGATATCGTCTTTACTTTTGAAAGCATCATGGATCCGAGCATCGCAAGCCCGCTTTTTCAAAGTTTCCAAGGCGTGCATATCAGAAAGATCGATGAGTTGACCGTGGAGTTTCGACTTGATCAGCCCTTTGCCCCCTTTCCATCGCTCATGACCTTTGGTATTTTACCCAAGCATCTTTGGTCCCAGACGCAACCGCAAAATTTCAAGCTTACCGAGCTCAATGTCAAACCCATCGGTTCGGGACCGTGGAAATTTTCAAAACTTCTCAAGGATCAAAAAACCGGAGATCTCAAATCGTATCATCTTGAACGTTTTGAAAATTTTTATGGAACAAAACCCTACTTGCAATTTTTTACCTTCAAATTTTTTTCAACCATCGAAGATGCCCTCTCAGCCATCAACAACAAAACCGTGGAAGGCTTGAGCTATATTCCAAAAAAATTGCTGCCCGGCATCCAAAATAAAAACATAGCGGTGAAGACCTTGCGCCAGCCTCAAGTAAACGCGATTTTTTTTAACCAAACGAAAAACACCTTGCTTGAAGATATCGCGCTTCGGAAGGCTATGGCTTACGGCATCGATAAAAAAAGAATCGTTTCAGAAGCGCTGGACAATGAAGGTACGGAAATCCATTCACCGATTTTGCCGGATTTTCTCGGGTATTTTGAAGGCGTGGAGAAGTACTCCTATGATCTTGCAGCGGCGCTTTCGATATTGGACAAGGATTATCCGCGCATTTCCTACGAACGTTTTTTTGAGCTCGAAAAAAAACGTCTCGAAAAAATCGCCAAGGATGAGGGAAGCACCTTCAGCGAAAAGGTCATTCCAAGCAATGATCTGGCATTTTACAGGGAAAAAAGCGAGCGAGCCTTGCGGGTGACGCTCACGACGGTTGACCTTCCGGAAAACGTAAAGGCCGCTGAGATCATCAAGGAACAGTGGAATGCCCTTGGCATCGAAGTGACTCTGGAAATCGTCGCTCCGCAGCAGATCCATCAAGACATCATCCGCAAAAAAAATTATGAAGCTTTGATGTACGGGGAAATCATCGGCTATGACCCGGATCCCTTCCCATTTTGGCATAGCACGCAAATCAATAACCCGGGACTCAACCTTGCCCTGTTTTCCAACAAACGCGTGGATCAGCTCATCATCGAAGCGAGGCAGGCAAATTCGATTTCCGAGCGAGAAGAAAAATACAAGGAATTTCAAAATATCATAGCCGAAAAAATTCCCGCCATTTTTCTCTACAACCCCACCTACACCTACATACTCGGATCCAAGGTTATGGGTTTTGACAATCATGCCATCGTGATTCCGGCAGACAGATTCAACGATCTCGAGCTTTGGTACGTCAAAACTCGCCTTCTCTTCAAAAAATAACCTCACTTGAGGGAGTTTTTACACTTCATTTTCGCTTATTTTTGCGAAAACAGTTTATTATTTATTAACTGATATCGCTTGTTTTTCAAGCACATCATCATGTTCACGTATGACAGAAAAAAAATTCAGCACCGCCAATACTTTCCGTAAACACGGCCGCCCGAGATTTTCGCAAACAAAAAAGAAAACGGCTCGTCCGCATCCTTCTCATCCGCACTTTCAGCGGCAGCATAAACCGCTTTCCGTCGAAACGGCAAAAGACAAGCTTAAGGTTACCGTCATGGGCGGGCTCGAAGAAGTGGGAAGAAATATGACCGTGCTCGAATACGAAAACGACATCATCATCATTGACATGGGATTGCAATTTCCGGAAGAAAACATGCCGGGAATCGACTATATCATTCCCAACATCTCTTCACTTCGGGAAAAAACCAAAAAGATCCGCGGCGTCATCATCACCCATGGACATTTTGACCATATCGGAGCCATCCCGCATCTCATGCCCGAACTTGGGAATCCTCCCATGTACACCGGCGTTTTGTCCTCGGAAATCATCAAAAAACGCCATGAGGAATACAAAAATCTTCCCAAACTCAACATCACGAAAATCAATGAGCAATCAAAAATCAAACTCGGACAAAATTTCACCGTTGAGTTTTTCCGCGTCAACCATACCATACCCGATTCTTTCGCCGTGATCGTGCGCACTCCGGTCGGCACCATCGTCCATACCGGGGATTACAAGTTTGATTTTACGCCGATCAATGAGCAACCCACGGATTTCAATCGTCTCTACGAACTCGGTGAAAAGGGGGTTTTGGCTCTCATGGCCGACAGTACGAGCGCCGGGCTTGAAGGCAACCAAATCTCGGAAACCCGAGTGGCCGAAGAAATGGAAAAAATCTTTTCCGAAGCCAAAGGACGTATCGTGATCGGTACCTTTGCATCGCTGCTCAGCCGCATTCAGATCATTCTCACCTTGGCCGAACGGTTTGGGAGAAAAATCGCCATCGAAGGACGCAGCATGCAATCCAATGTGGAGATTGCTTTCCAGCTCGGGTATTTCAAGACCAAGACGGGGGTGATCGTCGAAAGCGAAGAAGCCGCTCGTTTGCCGGATAGCAAGCTGGTCATCGTGGGAACCGGAGCGCAGGCGCAGGAAAACGCTTTTCTGATGCGCTATGCCACCGACGAACACAAATACTTTTCCGTGAACAAGGGAGATATCGTGATTTTCTCTTCTTCCGTGATTCCCGGAAACGAGAGAACCGTGCAAGGGCTCAAGGATACCCTCTACCGCAAGGGCGCGCGCGTCATCCAATACGATATGATGGACATACACGCGGGTGGCCATGCCAAGGCCGAGGACGTCAAAATGCTCGTGAGATCGTTGAAACCAAAATATTATATCCCCATCGAGCAGTACCACTACATGCTGCGCATGAACGCGGAAATAATCGAAAATGCCGGACTCGTGCCTCATGACAAAATATTTGTGGCCGACAATGGTCAAGTCATGGAATTTGATAAAGCCGGTATGGGCGTTCTCACGCAAAAAAAAGTCAATGCCGACTATGTGTTTGTCGATGGCCTAGGAGTCGGCGATGTCTCGGAAATCGTTTTGCGCGATCGGCAGATGCTTGCGGCCGACGGCATGATGGTGCTGATCGCCACCGTGGATGCCAACACCGGCCAGCTCGTGGGAAGCCCGGATATCATTTCTCGAGGATTTGTCTATCTCAAAGAAAACAAAAAACTCATCGAACAAACGCGCAACAAAATTCGCACCATTCTCAAAACCAATGACCCGAAATCCGACCCGGATGAAATGTACATGAAAAACAAGCTTCGCAACGATATCGGCCAATTCCTCTGGCAAAAAACCAAACGTCGCCCCATGATCCTTCCGGTGGTTATCAAAGTTTAGGTGTTTTATTTCGACCGTTCAATATCTCTCTTTCGTGTCAGGTAAACATCAAAAAAACCTCTTTGTAAAAGGTTTTTTTGATTATCGACCGATGATGATCTTTGAATCTCTCGATAAAAACTTGTTCGCTCATTTCTTTGCGAAACAACTATTCCTGAAATTCTTCCAAAGTAACCTTCACGTTTTTCTCGCTTCCTTTGCTCAACAGTTTCACATCGATGGTGTCCTTGGGATTGTATTTTCCCAAAATCTTCACGAGCGGTTTTTCCAAAGTCACTTTTTCGCCGTTCACTTCCAAAATAACGTCATTTTCCAATATCCCGGCTTTGTCCGCCGGACTTCCCGAGACGACGGCAAGCTGCGAAGGCGTCTCTCCCCTCACGACCAAGGCGCCATAATCAAAAGGAAATTTGTTTTCTTTTTGAATCTCCGGAGTCATCAAAACATAGCGAACGCCAAGATAGGGTCTCACGATTTTTCCGAATCGCTTCACGCTTTCTATCGCTTTTTTGGCGACATTGATGGGGATGGCAAAACCGATGGATTGACCTTCTCTGCTCACGGCCGTGTTCACGGCTATGACCTGACCGGCAAGGTTGAGCAATGGCCCGCCGGAATTTCCCGGGTTGATGGCCGCATCAGTCTGAATCGCCTCTTCGATCACCTCGCTTTGACCAAAACCGTTTCCCGCATTGATGCGACGATTGATACCGGACACGATCCCGCGGGTGACGCTGTTGTTGAACTCGCCGAGCGCATATCCGATGGCTATGACGGTTTGTCCGGGTTTGAGCGTCTCCGAATCCCCCAAAACCACATAGGGAAACTCCTCGTCGCTTTCGATCTTCACCACGGCCACATCATTGATCGCGTCCTTGCCAAGCACTTTTGCTTCAAATTCTCGTCCGTCTTTGAGCGAAACCGTGTATTCGGCTTGCTCATCTTCCACCACATGCCGATTCGTCAATATCAAACCGTCCGGAGAAATGATAAACCCCGTGCCGCCCCCGACCTTTTGTTTTTCTTTCGGTGCATTTTCTTCGAACGGAATACGTTCATTTCTCCCATCATAGGGATATGAAAAAGGGAAAAAGAACGGGTCGAATGAATCGTCAAACGGGAAAATATTGTTTCCGCTCCTCCCTGAAAAATCCTGTACATCTTTTTTTATGATGATGCTCACCACTGCCGGGCTGACTTTTTCCACGACATCGATGGTCATGGATTCTTCCTCGACTTTGAGAGTCGCTTCCTCGGACAGTGCGATCAACGCTTCGCTTCCCACGGGTCTTGAAACCTGTTTTCGTATCTCCGCGCCCAAATATCCGCCGGTCACGGATATCAATAACGTGATTACCAGAAAGGGTAGGAAAAAAGTTTTGAGTTCGTTTTTTGGCATAGTGATAATGATACTTTCTCACCGCCTTCTTTCTTTCATCGTTCACTGCTCCTTGAGGCGATTGAGCTCCTGCTGAAAATGGGTTACGTCTTCAAAGGAACGATACACCGAAGCGAATCGTATATATGCCACCGTATCAAAAGGATACAGATGTTTCATGGCTATTTCTCCGATCTGGCGACTTGTGATTTCGTTTTTCCGATTTTTTTGGATATCGGTTTCAATATTAAGAATGAGTTTTTTGAAATGGTCCGACGTATAAGAACGCTTTTGCAAAGCCCGTTTGATTCCGGCTTCGAGTTTTTCACGGCTGTACCTTTCTTGCTCGCCGTTTCTTTTGATCACCCATAGATCGAGCACCACGGCTTCTTCAAACGTCGAAAAACGAAAACCGCATTCAAGACATTCCCTTCTTCGCCGGATCGCCGTATCGTCATTGACCACCCGCGAATCCGACACCTTGGTCTCGGTATGTCCGCATAAAAAACATTTCATAAAAAAATCCGCTGAAAAAGCGGTTTTTATTTTCTTCAAGACTCGAAATGCAACGCCACGACGCAAAAACCGCTTGCCAAAAAAAAACCACCTACATCATTTTTTTTCGAATAAACGCGGGGATATCAAGGTCTTCAGAGGCTTCGGGAACCGATGGCTCCACACGCTTGGGAAAATGATTCACCGGCTTGATTTCAGAAGGAGGATTTCTTTTTTTATTCTCAAACATGTCATCTTGCTCAGCCTCTTCCTTTTGCGGAACCGCCCCCCACAGCGGCAAAGACATGCCGGAACGAAACTTTGATACGCTTTCGGCCTTTTGCGGAACATTCTTTTTTGCATTGGAAACCGTCGAAAAGCCCGTAGCCACCACCGTGACCTTGAGCTCATCCTTCATGTCATCGTCAATCACCGTTCCGTAAATGATCTTGGCATTGGGATCGGCCTTATCCGTAATGATCTTCGCGGCATCATGCAGCTCCATCATGCCGAGATCCTTGGATGCCGTAACCGTAAACAATACGCCTTTGGCGCCTTCGATGGATTGTTCAAGCAGGGGCGAAGATATGGCGGCATTGGCGGCATCAGCGGCGCGATTATCGCCCGTACCGTATCCGATGCCCATCAGCGCCGAACCGGCGTCCTGCATGATGGCCTTGAGATCCGCAAAATCAACATTGGTGCGACCGTGTACGGTGACCAATTCCGATATGCCCTGTACCCCCTGCCGCAAAACATCATCCACGATGGTAAAGGCTTCCAGCAAGGATGTTTTCTTGTCAATGATGGATAGAATGCGATCATTGGGAATCACTATCACGGTATCAACTTTGTTTTCCAGCTCCGCAAGCCCTTTTTCGGCCAAAAGGCTTCTCTGCACTCCCTCAAAGGAAAAGGGACGCGTAACAACCGCCACCGTCAATGCCCCCAGCTCGCGCGCAATAGCGGCCACGATCGGAGATGCTCCCGTGCCCGTGCCTCCTCCCATACCGCAGGTGACAAAAACCATATCCGCATCCTTGAGAACCTCGCGTATTTCGCTTTGATTTTCCTCGGCCGCACGAGCTCCTATCTCGGGATTCATGCCAGCTCCAAGACCTCGAGTAATGGTTTTGCCGATATGAATCTTTTTTGCAGCAAGATTATTGTGCAAAGCCTGCGCGTCGGTGTTGATTGCGACAAATTCCACACCTTTGATATTGTTTTTGATCATGGTATTGATCGTGGAACTTCCGCTCCCGCCAACACCCACCACCTTAATCTTCGCAAATGTTTCTATTTCTGGCTTTATTTCCATAAAAAAAATATCTTCTCTCTGCTCCATGATCGAGAGGCAATCGATGCATCAACCCTTAAAACTTGAAAAACGACAAGGGAACACTTGCTTTTGTCGCTTGAAAACGTTCCGCTCGGTCATCAGTTTATAGAGTGCTTTCACGAAAGTCAACCCGTCGGGATTCAGGGAATGAAGGCTCGAAACCAATGTTTGATCCAGTCTGAAACCGAATGAAAATTGGTCATTTGATTCAACCCTTTTTGGGGTTTGGCGCTATAATAGTGATCCGCCCACAATACGAGACCGGTGGCTACGGCGTAGAGCGGATCGTTGATCTTTTCGATGGGCGTCAAAAAAGACATGGGAATACCCACGGACGATGGAAGTTTGAATTTCTTTTTTGAAAACTCCGTGATATTTTTCAGCTTGGCGCCTCCGCCGGACAATACCACACCAGCAGGCAAAAGACCGCTGCGACTGACGGAAGCAAGCTCCTTATCGACCAGAGTGAAAATTTCATCCAGCCTTGCATTAATGATTTCCACCACATGATTTCTGAGAACGGTTTCATTGCCGAGTCCGAATTCGGAAAGGCTGATTTCACTTGAAAATTTTCCGCTTTTTTCTTCGACCGTGTCGCCGTACAAAAGCTTGATGGACTCAGCGGCGTCAATGGGAATGCGAAGACCGATCGCAATATCGGAAGTGATATGCCCGCCGCCCAAAGGCAGTATGGCCGTATGAATCACTTCCCCTTCTTCAATGACCACCATGCTCGTGGTGGATCCGCCGATCGTGACCAAACATACGCCCAATTCTTTTTGTCGTTTTGAAAGCACGCTTTCCGCGGCGGCCAGCGATGAAAGCACGATGTCATCAATGTCAATTCCCGTGCGATAAACGGATTTGGTAAGGTTTTTTATTTGTGACGAAAGCCCCTGAATGATCTGGGCTTCCACTTCAAGCCGCACGCCGATCATTCCGATGGGATCCTTGATTCCCGCTTGATTGTCCACCATGAAGGTGCGCGGGATAACGTGCAATATCTCATAATTTGGAGGAGTCGCCACGGTTTGCGCGGCTTCGATGACTCGCTCCACATCATCTTCATTGATCTCACCATTGGCTCTGGAAACAGCTATGACGCCACGTGATGTCTGGGAAATGATATGACTGCCACTGATGCTCACAAAGGCGCGCTCAATGGATACGCCGGCCATGCGCTCTGCCTTTTCCACGCAAGCGGATACGGAAGCCACCAAATCTTCGATGCTAGTGACAATCCCTCGGTTCATGCCTTCGGTGGGATGTTCCGCCACGCCGATGATCTGAAGCTGAGACTTTTTGTCTTCATCGAAAAATTTTTGTCCGATGACAATTTTGACCGAAGAAGATCCGATATCAAGTCCCGTAAAAATATGATCCTTCATGTGCGTTTTTTGAATACTCTCATTATACTTTTGAACACTAAAAAACTCAACACTTTTTCTTTTTAAAAAAGTACCGTTCATGACCTTTTTTCATGCGTTTCCAAAGCGGAAACCCCGTCCGTACTCAAAGCTTTTTCCTTGCTCATCATCATGCGTTTTTCACGTTCATTACGATGATCAAATCCAAGGAGATGAAGCATGCCGTGGATAAAAAGCGTCTCCAGCTCTTTTTTCAATTCACGACCGTGTCTCTTGGCCTGCTTTTTTGCAACCGGATATGAAATATATACCTCTCCCAAAAAAAAAGATCGGGAATCCGCAGAAAAAAAAGGCTCTTTTTCTTCAAACGAGAGCACATCCGTCGTTTTGTTTCTCCCTCGATATTCTCGATTGAGACGCTTCATCTTGGCATCTCCCACCAAGGCGACCGATACTTCATACGGGCGAGAGATGTGCATGCGTTTCGCGATTCGTCGAATCGTCGTTTCAAAAAAATGAAGCGGTATTCTTTGCTTCCCCGATGTTTGCCGATACTCAAGAACGAACATACGCGGATATATCTTAGTATCACTCCACAATCTCGAAACTGTTCAAAAACATCTGGAAGGTTGATGAATACTCAAGCGATGTGGCGGCAACCGGATTGTAGGTGATGGCGTAAATGATTCTTTTTTCCGAAGGTGCGGCTATTTCTTCTTTGAGCGGTTTGACGATGAAAAGCGTCAAACCGTCAATGCTGCGGATGCCCTTGTACCCGTTTTTGGTGGTAACGTTTTCCACCTGCTCGGGTTTCACTCCGGGAGATTGTTTCAAATACCACTCCAAGATGGGAAGATTATCTGGATTTTCATAGGCCGCGATTTGAAAAAATTCGCCGGTCAATGACACCATTCGAACGATCTGTTTTTCTTCTTCCCGCTCAAGCTCCCATGCGATGGGGTACAAAAATGAGTATGCGTATCCCACCTGATCAAAAACACGAACCAACCCCGACGTCGCGAGATCAGCCGGAGCTTGACCTGCCGGATTATACAGATTCATGAGCTCCACGCCATCGGTATGCCCGTCTCCGTCCGAATCGGGAATATTGCTCAACGTCCGATACAAAACTTCCTCAACATCCGAGAGCATGTCCTTGTCTGTGTCCCTGCCCTTGGCGATAATGCTTCCGAAAAGCGGAGGCGCCACCGGAGGCGTGGTCGGAACATTGATATTTTCGGGTTCTTTGACATTGATATTCTCCGCCGGACGATTGATATTCAAAGCATTGGCATTTGGCACCGCCGTTTGAGGTGTCAATGTGGCGGTTTTCTGCTCACCGAGAATGGCAAGCTTTGAATCCGGTATCGTCGGTGCCACTGATCGATTCGTCATGATCATGACAATCACCACCCCAATGGCCACCACCATGGAAACCGCACCAAGCACGAGGAAAGCATTTCCACCGCCTGAAGACGGGGCTTCTTTTTGAAATTCATAGGGCATCCCATGAATGGGCGCATCGCTTTTTTTTTCTCCGACGGGAGTGATGATGTCCTCCATAGTGCATGAATCAATGATGATATTTTACAAAACTTTTTTTACATCCGTGATTTTACCCGGTCCTTTGGGATCATATCCGTTTTTCACCTCTTGACCATCAAGAAATGTGTCTCCGTCGGTATCCGCATCGAGCGGATCGGTTTTCCAAACCTTGACCTCTTCATAATCGCTGAGTCCATCCGAATCCGTATCAACCATTTTAGAATTCGTCCCAAGACGCGCCTCTTCATCGTCAGAGAGACCATCCAAATCCGCGTCCAAAAAAGGCGCACTTTGCGTGGGAGCATTTGAATTCTGAACTTGTGACGGTGTCGTCGGTATCGAAAGACTTTTCCACCATTTCCAAGCGAAATACGCCCCGGTTCCGAGAATTCCCAGCACCACGAAAAACAAAAACGCTCTCAGGATCCATGAGCGATCCTTGGGAGCGGAAAGGCGATATTCATTTTCCTTCCCGCCAGCCTTTGAAGTCAAAACATCGCTTTCGGTATCCGCGAAAATATCCGCGATGTCTGTCTTTGAAACGGGCTGACCCATGCCACGGTTATCGGAAGGCGTTCCGGAAACCTCGACGGATTCTTTTTGTTGGTCATCGAACATATTTTTTTTGTTTTTTTACCGATGCATGCTTTTTGCAGTATATCATGAGAGGGAGAAGAATCAGTACTGAGAACTCGGAAGTCAGTACTCAGTTCTCAGTACTCGGTGATTGGGGGTAAAACTATTGCTGCAAATATTGGCCGGTGAATTCCCAGAAGAGGGTGTTGTAGCTTGAGCAGCCGTCAAAGTAGGCGGCGCAGGTCCATGATTTGTCCGCAAAACATCCTTGCGGATTGAAATAATATTGAATTTCACCGTTGGTGTGCTGCGTTTCCACCGAACCGACGGGTTTTTCGGTGCCGATGGATCCGCCGTTATACAGGTCGCACAATTCCGGTTTGCCTCCGCGCCACGGGTCTCCGGCGTTTCCGACTTTGAGCACATAGATCGGTGTCATGATCGCACGTTTGCATGAAATTCCGCAGAAGCTGCATTCTTGCTCGCCATTGGGAGTGCAACGTATGCCGTTTTGCGTTCCGGCGTCGCATTGTTCGGAGCCATTGATAACACCGTCTCCGCAATATCCGCCCTGCCAACGACAGCCGATGCAGAAATGCTGATCCGTAACGCTTTTTCCGGTTCCCGGTTGCTCGCATTGCTCTCCGTTTTTCGGATCTACAATCAAATCGCCGCAGTATCCTCCTTCCCACTGACAACTCTTGCAAAGGTATTGATTGTTTGGCCCGTTTCCGCTTCCATTGGCTTCACACCCTTCGTAACCGACGTCAACAGTCCCGTCACCGCAGTACCCGATCCCGTCGGTCCAGCCGCTGCAATCGGATTTACATCCCCAACGATCATTGGGCCCGGTTCCTTTTCCGATATCGCAGACTTCATTGCCTTCTTTGATGCCGTTGCGACACGTGGCCGGATCGCATGCATCGCCGATCCCATCCGCATCAATATCCCTTTGATCGGGATTTGGAACGAGCGGACAATTGTCATTGCCACGACGAAAGGCCGAAAACGTCGGATTATGGCTTCCGACGCAGTAGCCATCGAGATCTTCGTCGTTTCTGGCATCCAAAGGACACCAATCACAAGCATCGCCGTACTGATCTTGGTCGGAATTGACCTGATCGGCATTGCTGACATCCGTGCAATTATCCACCGCATCGGGGACGCTGTCTCCATCTCCATCCGGAGAGCAACCCCGCTCATAGGGGAAATACCCCTGTCGGCATACCCAGCCGCTGCAATCGTTCAAACAGCTGCTGTTTTGCGGTGTGTCTCCGCCGTCGCAGAATTCCGGGCCATTGCGGAATCCGTCTCCGCAGAATCCTCCCGTCCATGTGCATTGCGATGAACAGGAATATTGCGTTCCACCCGTACCGTTCCCGCCAAAGGTATCGCATTGTTCGGAAAAATTATTTTCGGTATTGGGACTTTGCACCGAACCGTCGCCGCAATAGGTCAAGGGCGTGATGACACAGCCATAAGCGCATCGTTCATGCGGCCCGATCCCCTTTTCTCCGTCGCACGCTTCATATCCTTCCTTGATTCCATTGCCGCATATCTGCACATCGCAAGCGTCACCGACACCATCACCCAGTATTGAGATTCCCGATTTCTGATCTTCATCTTCTTGGAAAGGATTGTACACGAGGGGACAATTATCGATATTGCCGCAAATGCCGTCGCGGTCGCGATCATTGGTCGGGTCATCGGAGCATATTTCACAGACGTCGCCGCGTCCGTCGCCATCGCGGTCGCTTTGATCCGGATTCGCATGATCCGGGCAATTGTCGCGATTATCAATCACGCCGTCGCCATCTCGATCATTGGCGAATTCCGTGGAAAAATTGAAACATTTATCCGCCAGCAAGGCGTCAAATTCACCGGTTTTCCAGTATGAATTGTCAAAATTCGTCAATACGCGATATGAAGACCCGTTTTCGCTGACCTGATAGGCATAAACATGCGATCCGGCCGGACATTGGAATTGCTGCTGATTTTCATTCCAGCAGGTGTTTTGATCAAAATTCCCCGGACATTGTCCGAAGCTATTCACCGGATCCTGCGGCACCGCGGATTGCAAAACATTTCCCAAAGCGGACTGCCATGAGGGCCATGCGCTGAAGGTAAGACCGTCTATATAGCTCCCGGTGGCAAGAGCCGGATAGGTACCGTTGATGTTTTTGTAGCGCTCAAGCAACGTCTTCACATCATTCACATCTCCGGCTCTTTTCACATCCATGCGTATCTGTATTTTTTGAATATCATCCGTCACATTCGTATTGAGCTGAAATTGCGGCAATATCTGATCCAAAATCTTCGTGGTATTTGCGCTCGCGTTTTGCGAAAAAGAGACGATATACACACGAGCTTTGAGTTCATTGTTTTCCAGATTCGAGCCAAACACATACACGCTTCTTCCGGATCGTAAGGCCAGATATCCGTCAACGGACAGCACTTCGGGCTCCCCGGGATTGGGAACGAAACGATTGTACCAAGAAAACGGCGAAAGCCGATCCGGATTGTCCATCACTCGTATGCCGATCACGTCCGCCGCAAAAACTCGAGTCGCGAAAATGCAGCCCATGAAAAGCATGCAACCCATCATCAGGGAACGCAAAAAAAAATTTTGAATCGCACTATATTTTTGTATTCCGCGCATCATACTCACGTTTGTGATTTTTTTACAATACTTTCACAATGCTATTTCACTGAACGAAAAAGAAAAATTCTCGAAATACTCCCGGATCAATGCCTTCGTTTTTGACCGGAAAATTCAAGGCCGGCAAATCATCGTCAAATCCCGGCTGACCCGCATCTCGGCAAAAAAAGAAACTCATATTCGTCTCCGGATCGGTGTACGGATAGTCATGCAAACTCGGCCATGGATTTTCGCAGAGAAACACTTTCGTTTTCAACGTCCGAGACATGGAACTGGCATTGAAAAGCGATTGCGCCCTTACCGTGATCTTGTCTTCGCCGTTTGTCGGAGAAGCGGAAACGCAAACGGCTTGACCGGTTTGACTCGCGCTCTCCCCGCTCACGCATGCGCCCCTTTCATCGGTTTTCAGGAGGTTCGTCACATTCGCGCCGGAACGACTCCACTCAAAACTCGATCGAACCGGAATATTGTTTTTGTCATAGGCCTCGGCGATATAGCGGTGCTGGTTGCTCGGGATGGTGTCGCTTTGATCGCCCTCGCAATCGTTTCTTGCGCAGGACAAGAGATCCTCGAGCGTCACCTTGTCCTGAGGCAAAACGCGCACCGTGACATTTTCGATGTCGCAAATTTCAGCACCGGTGGTGAACAGCGAAGTGAAATCGCCTCTCATCACCACACCCATGCCGTTTTTCACGCCGGTTTGAACATTGTCAAAAATATTTTGATCGCCCACGACATGGATTCGATACACGGCATTGGAATCCAGGACTTCATCGATCAATATTTCGGCAAAATAATCGTTTCCCTGCTTGCTAGCCAAAACCGTTTGCCCGATGTCACACCAATTTTCAATACTTTGCGCCTGTGTTTCTTTTCCAAACATGCCCCTGAAGTAATTCCATAGTCTTTCAAAAAATCCTGCATCGCTCACTTGCGGACAAGCATTGTCGCCGAAATTCTTCTGCAATTTCACATTGGCGAGCACGCTGTCATAGTCCATATCGCCATTGAATCGCAGCTTCATCACCGCATTGCGGCAAACATTGGTGCCCGCGGGAATCACTTCGGTCACGGCCGGTCGAGCATAGCAACACGTATCCGCACCGACGCCATAGGTGTCGGGTGTGGCCGGAGCAGGGCAGGAAGCATCACTTTGAAATCCGCAATGAACGCGAAGCGTCCCCTGTCCGCTCTTTCCGAGCGTATTGGCATTGATCGTCGTCGTACCCACCACATCTCCGCCGGATTGCACGGGTGTGGCGCCCACCCCGACCGATTGCGCCAATTGCAAAGGATCTTCCTTGCCGTCCAAGAATATCAAATCTTCGCTCGTAACGGTCGCAACTCCCTCATTGCTCGACATCCACGACCAATCATAAGAAAACGCGTTCAATCGCTGTCCTTGCGGGTTGCAGCTGTCAGGGGATCCGAACGCCGACGTGTAATATTTTTCCCGCAACCCGATAAGATACATGTCCTTTTCCTCGGGGCTAACGGATACGGATGCGATCTGACACAGATTGGCATCGCCCTTCGTGCCGAAAATCCATGAATATCCGGTCGGATTCACTTGCGGAAAATTCAACCCGACAAGTTTTCCGTTGCTCACGCTTTTCACTCCGGAAACGCCCCCGTTGATCACTGCACGATACCAATGCGATGGCTGCAACGATCCAGCCAATGACGGCAGGAAACTCAATGCCCGACGATTGTCGTCATACACGATATTTTCAATATCCATCGGCTCCAGATTTGCAAGGCAGTTTTGATCGACGCATGCATACAGCCGGATATTTTGTGAAGTCAATGTCTCCGGATTCATGGCGATGCTGAATCGCGCTCCGATTTCGGCATTTATGCAGGCGAGCGAACAATTCGGCCAAAAGGCTTCCACTTCCGGATCCGTAAAATTGATGAACAATTTTCCTTGCCCGCTGATATTTTGATTGGTTTCCGTAGCGGAAATGACGACGGGCTGATCGGGAAACGTTTCGGCTTTTGCCGTTGCCGTCGCTTTATCGGTCTGCGACAGAACCGTAGCTTTTGACATATCCGAAGACGACCACGCCCAAGCATAGCTCGCATTGCATGTACCCGGAGAAACAAGGTTGCAATTGGCCGCGAATCCTCCGGCAATATAGTCTTGCGTTTGTTCCTTCACGTGCAAAGTGGCGTCTGAAGGCATCACCAGGACTTTATTGAAATCGCATGCCGCGCCCGATGCGTCGGTTTTGAAATGCCAAACATAGTCATTTTTGAAGCTGTATCCTTCATCGGACACAAAACCGTCCAATTGATTCACGCCATTGATGACGGACGATTTTTTCAAAACCACCTGATACCAAGTATTCGCTTCCAAGGGCGCGATTGCGCGCAAGCGAAATCCTTCTTCGGAAGTATCGTGATTGATGATTTCCATGGCGCATACGAGAGGCGTCTCATCGCAATCCGACGCGTCAAAAATCGCCGCTGCACCGCATTTTTGCAATCTCACATTGCCGGAATCCAAAGATTGATCCAAAAGATTTTTGTTCATCCTTACAACGATATCCGCATTGATGCAAGCGTTTTCGGAATCCTTATATGGCGAAGGACTTTGCGGAACTACGGTACAGGAGGCATCTTCAAGCACCCGCAAGAATTTTGACTCATCCAAGAGCGAAAGATTTCCCGTACTCACACCCCATGTGTAGCGACAGGCCGCCTCGGTGATGGCGCAGCTTCCCGCAATCTGACAAGCTCCGCTTCCGCAGCATTGATATCCTTCCTGACAGCTTGCCGTGGAACATTTCCCGACTTTGAAGGTAACGCCATTGCTCAAGGTGCCGTTTTTTGAAATCACTTTCACGGGTCCGCTTCCCACATTCGGAGGCGTTTGCACGTTTATCTCCGTATCGGTCCATTGCGTGATGGTGCCATTTTCCAAGTTTGGGAAAAACCGCACGAGGTTTGCAATATCGCCAAATCCTTCACCGGCGATTGTGACGGCAATGCCGGCCGGTCCGTTGTCCGGCAGAAGCGCGCAGATACCCGGAGTTTTTGCGGCATTATTGACGGTAAAATCAATGGAATTGCTGATTTTGTTTTGGCCATTGACCACGACGATCTTGTATTTTCCGATCTCGGTGTTCGGAACTTTGACGGTGATAAGATCATCATGCCAAAAATTTTTCTCGCAAAGGAGAGGAAAAGACGTGTCGGCGATCAGCTCGCTTCCATCCGGCGCGATGAATCGCACCTGACCGGCGGTGAGCCCGAAATTTTTCCCGTACAACGTGATCATTTGAGAAACGGGACCAAAAATCGGATCGGAAAACTCCAGCTTTGGAACCGTACGCGATTCGGAAACATCGAGCGAAACGCTGTTTGAAACCCGCCCGTTCACTTCCACGAATACGGGCGCTTTCCCGGCCGATATCGAAGGAATCACGGCATCCGTGATCGCATTTTCCGTCCATGTTCCTATGCCGGAGGCCTTCATGCTCCCGATCAGAAGCGATTGCGCTTGGTTTCCAAGATTTTCTCCGGCAACCATGATAAGGCCGCCGACTTCCCCACTGTCGGGAGTCAGACGACATAATCCCGGACGAATTTCACTGTTGATATCAAAACTCACCCGTATGCCGATATCATTGTCCGTATGATCCAGCAAACCCGATTGCGTGCGCACCTGAATCGGACCCGACCGCGCCTGCGAAGGTACCTTGATGACGATTTCCGAATCGCTCCACACGTTTCCGCACAAGGGAGCCAAACCGAGCACATCATCGGAAGTATCCGAAACCTCGCCAAGAAACGTCACCTGTCCCACTTGTTCGGAAAAATTGGTTCCATCGATGGTGATGAGATTGTTTGGCGCTCCGTTGTAGGGGTTCACGTTTGTGATGACCGGCAAGCGGCTGCAAAATCCGTTGATGCAGGCATTGCTCTTGCATTCCTTGTCCTGCACGCACGACGCGCCATTGCATTTTCCGCATTCGACGCCGCCGCAATCAATATCGGTTTCGTCGGTGTTTTTTTGCCCGTCAAAACAATGCGCCGCTCTGAAATTCACTTCAATGGACGTTTGAGAGGCATTGGAATCAAGATCATAGGCTTTGGCAATCAAGGTATGATTTTTTCCGGCGGCAATATTATTGGTATCCCAAGAAATGGATGCCAAAAATTCCGAAGGACTCGTCGAATAGAGAGGAGACGAGGAACCCAAAAGCGTGCTTTCATCGGCTGCCGCATCAAGATAAAACTCCACATGAGAGACACCGCCTTCATCGCGGGCATGCGCTTGCAAAAGCACCATATCATTGACGGCCACCGATGAGCCGTTCTGCGGCGCAACAAACGACACGCTTGGGCCGCTTCGATCGATCTCGTCGCCGCTGATAAAAAAAGTTTTGCACAAACCCCCGGCCAGTCCGCAGGAAAGAAGATCGCCGGTAGCGCTCTTCACGCCCGATGAGCCGCTTTTCACTTCAACGCCATACTCGGTATTTGCGTCAAAACAACGCTTCGTTTCATCAGGTGTGGGACAAAACGAGCCGGGAATAAACTCAACCTTGGTTTGGCCATAGACAAAATTCCCGGAAACTGCGCTTCCATCCGATGTTTTGGATATCACGATATTGTCTCGCAAGGACGCGGTATCAACGGGTCGGCTAAACGTCACCTTCACCGTGAGATTGCGTATCGAAGTTTGTCCGACGGGACTCACTCCCGCAACCGCAAATTGCCCGCCCGAAAGAACCGCACCTCCTCCGACGCCTCCCCCGCCGCCACCCGTTCCCGAAGGCAGGAGCGAAGCGGCTCCCGGTGTATTCGTGGCCGATGAAAGTCTGGAAATAACAAATGAAGCGATTCCAAACGCCGAAAGCACGATCACCAATCCGATAATGCCGTTGCGCAATAAATTTTTTGCCGTACTCACCTTTTCTTCACTGCCTCCGGAAGTCAAATACAAAAAACCCGCGTAGAGGATGATAACCACGGCGATGATACCCAAAAAACCCAATGCGATGCGTATGATATTGGCGATCGTCACCCTCGGATCCTGCGCCGAAAGCCCGCTTTGCCCGAGCGTCGAAAGTCCCGTGAAATCCGTCTGCGCGCCTGCGGAAAAAGCAAAAGCGCCCGCAAAAAAAGCCAATGCCAATGTCAGAAAAATGGTATATGTGTTTTTTTTGGACATGCGAATCCCTTAAAGAAAAAATCCGGTCACCACAAATATCGCTATCGAAATGATGAGAATCACGAGCGAATACACCCATCCGTCATACACTTCATACACGGCTTCCACGGCTCCGCTTGCCACCATCCAATGATAACAATATTTCAGGAAACTGTAGAAGCTCAAAACCAAAAGCACCCCAGCGAAAAATCTCAAAAGGCGAATGACGAGAAATACGGTTCCTTCATTGGCGGCCAAAAAACTTTCCTGCGTCGTAAACAGAGAGACATTTTGACCTTCTATCACCTTGGTATCCGATACGCGCTGCGCCCATATCCCCAAGGGAAGTATCAAAAAAACAATGACACTTGCGAAAAAAAGTTTCACCATAACCATGCATCATGAATTTTTTGACATGAAATCATCAGGGAGTATATCCGCACGAGGGGAATTTCCCGTTCCACTTCTCCCCCGCCTTGCATCCCGGCCCTTCGCAGGGCAAGTAGCAATTTTGGTAAATGTCGCGAACGAGTGACGTGATTTGCGGATAATACGGGGTATTGGGAGCAAAAGGATCATGGTCAATGAAAATCGTCGAAGAATTCTGAGCGATTTCATTGTTCACCGTCGTCCAGTATATCACGCCGTCGAGCGCCACGCTTTGGGTATTCACCGATGTGGCCGATAAAAGCTTGGAAAAGGTGGCCGACAGGGTTTGTCCGCTCAATACGTCTCCGGTACCGCTTGCGGGAGACGTGGACAGGATGCGAGGCGGGACAAGGTCTATTTCGCCCGTCGTCTGAAACGACCATGCATAATTGTCTTGCGGCTGACCTTCGGCGATTTGATTGGCATTGCCGTCAAGGGAATTGCCGGCCGCATCCACCGCTCCGTCATACGGAAAATTCGCAGCCGGGGCGTTTGTCAAAGATGCTGCTTTGACGGTAGCGTCTATGGTTGCGTTTTCCGGCAAGCAAAAAACATCCTCATCACAGCTGTTCTTCCCGCATTTGTCCGAGGATAAGAATTCGACGGTCCTATATTGATTGCTGATCGTAAACGTACCGATCACATCGCCGACACCTTGCTTCACGGTTATTTTATCAAATCGAAAAGCTCCGGGCGAATTTTTCCCGGATACGGTAGTCGGATCCATGCTTTCGGAAAAATTGATCTGTATCAACGTGTTCCGAGGATAGCTCTGGGAGGCGACCGGAATCACGCTTTCCACTCTTGGCGGCGTATTATCCACAAAAGTGCTCACTTCAAAGCTCCAGCTGTATCCCCCGAGTCCGCCAAAAGCGCTGTCGCCATTGGCTCGCTTGATACTGCCGGTCAATTCAGCCGTATAATTTGTCGGAGCCGTTGCATTGCCCAAAAGATCCATGGGAGTGAAAACAAACGTTTTGAGATCATCGGTTACCGCCGCGCGCATATTGGCGATAAACGGTCCATTGGCGCTCGAATCCGAAGTTTTTCGCAAACGAAAAGCTTCGGGACGCAACGTATCGTCAATGGTGTCCGGAGTGTTTTTCTGATCGATGATCGAATCAACCAGCATAGGATGACGAAACGTCACCATGATTTTGGTGTTCCGCGGAATATTCACGGCATTGCGTACGGGATAATGCGACTCCACGATAAACGATCCCAATGCTCCTCCGAATCCTCCGCCGCCCGGACCGCTGGAAATCGGGATACCCGCTGTACCGCGGCCTCCGCCTTCGAGACGATTGATTACAAAGGAAACAATGCCGTAAGAAGAAAGAATGATGAGAAGTCCGACGGATGCGTTGCGAAGAATTTTCAATGCTTTCTCCACTTTTTCAGCATTGCCGGCAGCGGTCATGTAAGTAAATCCTCCATAAAGCACGATGCCAAGCGCCAAAACGCCAAGAAAACCCAAAAGAATACGAATCACGCGTGCAACGGTAAGTCGTATGTCTTGGGTTCCCAGACCGGTTTGCGAAAGCGGGGCGATACCGGTGTCGAGTCCTTGGCCGAATGCTTCGAAAGGCGTAGAAAACGCGATCATGGATGCCATGATCGTCAGGCAACCTATCAACAGAAGTTTATTGCTTTGTCTCATAGGTTGATATTTGTTTTCTGCGCAAATGTGATAAAAACCATGGTGCGATGCTTTTGCATCGACGCCGAATCATCGAAAAAAATCTTCCGGCATTCTGCCGACTTTTTCGAGATACGTCATTTTTTCGGATATTTGCTTGCGTCTTAAAGCGAGCTTCTTGCCTTTGTTCTTATTGACCCTTTGCTTTAAGAAACGGTTTCTCCGAGCTTGTATAAGTCTTCCGCTTTCAAGGATAATTTTATTGAATCTTCTCAAAAAACTTTCAAAAGATTCATTTTTCTTGCGATGGACAGGATTCACAGATATCACCTCCTCAAAAATTAATGGTTAATATGAGAAATACGTTGAATTGTCTTTTGATTTTCGTATTATTTACTATATATTTTCCGCTGCGTACTGTCAAAAAACGCATTTCAGATATCTATTTTCAATCGTTTTTTCATTTCCGGGACGATTTTTTCCATATTGACGGTTTCTTGAACGCCGCCCTCCATGTCTCGCACCAAGATGGTGCCATCCATAAGCTCCTTTTGACCGAGAATCAGCGTATACGCCACCGTTTTTTTATTGGCTATTTCCAGCTGCGTTTTGAGATTATCCTTGGTAAAGCAGGTCATCACCGGTATGCCGGCCACGAGGAGTTTCTGAAACAGAGCTATGGCCTTTTTCTTTGACTGCTCTCCCAGCTGCGCCAAAAAGACCCGCGGATGCTTTGGAGCCGACAAACTCGTTTTCATTTCTCGCAATTTCAGCATGACTCGTTCCATGCCGATGGCAAAACCGACCGCCGGAGTCGGCCTCCCTCCCAAAGTTTCCAAGAGGCCGTCATAACGTCCGCCGCCACCCAAAGCCGATTGCGCCTTTTCATGACTCTCATCCTTCACAAAAAACTCGAATGTCGTGCGATTGTAATAGTCCAATCCTCGGACGATATACGGATCCAACATGTAGGGGATATCGAGTTCATCGAGAAATTCCAAAACTTTCATGAGATGTTGTTTGCTTTCATCATCCAGGTGATCCACAATTTGCGGAGCTCCGACACGAAGCTCGCGTAATTTTTCATCATTGGCGTCAAGAAGTCGCAAAGGATTTTTCGTGAATGTCTTTTTATACTCTTCGGGAAGATGCTTCCTCTTGGGACGATAATAGTCGATGAGAAGTTGCTTATACTTCATTCGACAGGCCTTGGATCCAATACTGTTGATATGCACGATCGGAGCAATGCCCAAGGACAGCAGAAATTGATATCCCAAAAGAATCACTTCGGCATCCACCACGGGCTGCGCATCACCCAAGACTTCGACGTCAAACTGATGAAACTGGCGATAACGTCCGGCCTGCGGCTTTTCTCGACGAAAAAGCGGACCCCATGTATAGAGCTTCACGGGCTGGGGGATATTGAGCATGCCATGCTCGATATAGGCGCGGGCGATACCGGCCGTAAACTCCGGACGCAAACTGAGACTGGCGCTTCCCAAGTCTTTGAAGCTGAACATTTGTTTTTCCACCACTTCAGTTTGCTTCCCTATGCCGCGCACAAAAAGCGATGTCTCTTCGAGAACCGGAACATCAATGCGTTCAAAACCAAAATCAGCTGACAATCGCTCCGCTTGCGAGACCATTGCGTCCCAATAGGCTCGATCGGCAGGCACAATGTCTTTCATGCCCTTGACGAGCTTGGGTTCGGGAATCTTCTTGGTTGCAGATTCTGTCATAAAAGTGAATCCATGTGATGGGTTATAAAATGTATATCATTTCAAAAATGTTTGAACCTTGAAAAAAAACCGATACACGGGTTATTCCGCCACATAGTCGGGGGTTGATATCACGGAAATACGCCCGAACGGCCAACCGCGAATCCATGTTTTCCCCACCGTAAGATCCTTTTTCACGGGTCCGAAACGACGTGAATCGAGGCTAAAATCGCGATTGTCTCCCAAAACGAAGAACTCATCATCCGAAAGCGATACGCTCGCGTCAATATGCGTTACCGTGCCTTTGGGCAAATATTCGGATTCGTCCAAAAGAACCTCGTCAATATAGACGTTTCCGCCGCGAATGTCCACTTTCTCGCCCGGAAGTCCGATGATGCGCTTGATGAAAAATTGATGAGGATCCCGAGGATACCGAAAAACGATGGTGTCCCCTCTCTGAGCTTCCCGAAAACGATAGCTGATCTCATCGATGACAAGGTATTCATGATCAAAAAAATTGGGCTCCATGGAAGCGCCCTTCACATAAAAAGGCTGAATCAAAAAGTATCTCACCGGCAGGATGATGGCAAGCGACAGAATCACCACTTTAAAAAATTCCGAAAAAAACTCGACCCATGCGCCGATTTTATTTTCATTCATAATGATTGTGGGAAAATTTTCAAAAGTAATCAAAATATATCATGAGGCTTTCGCTTCGTGCAATATTCGCTTTTTTCCCATCGGTTGTGCGCATGATTTTTTTTCGATATAGTAAGAATACTAATTTTCTCTCAAAAATGATGTTTTTTTGATTCTTTTTATGCTCTTTCGCAGTCCGAATCTCCTCGACCATCATAGCCCCGAACACAAACCCAAAATACTCTTGAGAAAGATTTCAAAATACACTCTGTATACGCTCGTCGTTTTTTCCGTGGCAGCGCTTGCCTTTACTTATGAAATCGGTATATCGGGCAATTCATGGATGAATGGAATCTTATCGGTTTCCGAATATCTCGGATCAGGGACATCATTTTTGCCCTCAAGCGATGAAAAATTCCTCGCCGGAGAGGAAGAAGATCGCGTCAACGTCTTGCTTTTGGGCTATGGCGGCGAAGGGCATGCCGGAACGTACTTGACGGACACCATCATTTTGGCGAGCTTCAAACCATCGACCAAGGAAGCTGCATTGCTCTCATTCCCGCGCGACCTTGTCGTCAATATTCCGGGCTATCAGTGGAGGAAGATCAATCATGTTTACGCTTTTGGAGAATACGCAGATGAGGGCAACGGCGGACTTTTTGCAAAAAATGTTCTTTCGGATATTTTGCAAATCCCGATTCATTATTATGTTTCTGTGGATTTTGACGGTTTTAAAAAAGTCGTTGACGATGTGGGAGGCGTCAGCATCTCCGTGGAACAAACGCTTGACGATTATCAATATCCCATCCCCGGACGTGAAAACGCCGAGCCGCCCGAATCGCGCTACCAGCATCTTCACATCGATCAGGGATGGAACGAAATGAACGGAGATTTGGCTTTAAAATACGTACGCTCCAGACATGCGTCCGGAGTCGAAGGATCGGATATCGCGAGAACCAAACGTCAGCAAAATCTGCTCATGGCGCTCAAGGACAAAATCCTCTCCGTGCGAACGCTTTTCAATCCAAAAAAAATAACCTCCCTGCTGCAAACGTTTTCGTCGTCGGTAAAAACCGATTTTGAATTTTGGGAATTGCTCAAAATCGCGCAAACACTCAAAAATTTTGATGATCTCAAAGTCACTTCGCAAACTTTGGAACAAGGAAATGAAGGAGTCTTGGTGGGAACGCAATACGACGGAGCATTTGTGCTCGAACCAAAAAATCAAGATTACAGCATCATACGAAAAATCGCCCAACATATTTTCAATACCGAAATTCAAGAATACGCGGCCGAGCAAAACTCTTCTTCCTTGGGCATTCCCAAAGCTTTGGCGAAAGAAGATGCCGAGCGGGGAGAGATGAAAACCTCGATCACCGTCAAAAACGGACGCATCGTCATTTTGAACGGCACAAAAAAAACCGGTTTGGCCGCGACGTATAAACAGCGACTCGAGCAGGAAGGCTATCATATTTTCAAAATCGGCAACGCTCCTTCTTCCGGTCATTCGCAGACCATCATATACGATTTTTCAAACAATTATCCCGCCACCGTACTGACGCTCAAGGCCTCTTTCAAGGCCATCGTAAGCGATGATGTGCCAAAGGAGCTGCTCGACTCCGGAGCGGATATCATCATTGTTTTGGGGACGGACAACGGATCCTGAACGATCGTTTTCGCAATCGCTCAAATCAAAACGGGAAATTGCTATTTCCGTTGTTTTACGCTATGTTTTGGGGTCATGAATCATGACCGAGAGATGCTTTCAATCATTTCTCTTGATTTCGCTTCGTATGCCATTCCCCAAAATCGCTCTCATCGGACGACCCAATGTCGGAAAATCTTCGCTTTTTAACACTCTGACGGAAACGAAAAAAGCCATGGTTTCTTCCGACGCAGGGACAACACGCAACCGCAATGTTGATTTTTGTCATTGGCGGGGCATGTCTTTTGAAATCATCGATACCGGAGGCTTGAAAAGCAAAGCTCCGCTCGATGAAATCGAAATCAAGGTGGAAAAACAAGCATTGGCCGCCATCAAAGATGCCGATATGATCATCATGGTCGTTGACGGAAATATCGATCCTCTTCCCGACGATCGGCATATTCTGAAGCTGCTCCACCGCAAACAAAAACCGTTTTTGGTGGCCGTCAATAAATCGGACAATCTCGGCCAAAAAAGAGACGCGCAAAAATTTTTGACTTTGGGTGTCAAAGAAGTGTATCCGGTATCGGCCATCAACGGCACGGGAACCGGCGATATGCTTGACGTCGTATGCGAAACGATCGCACGCACCAAAAAATATCAAAAAATACTGCGGGAACAGCCTGAAAATCTCACCAAAATAGCCATCGTCGGAAAACCCAATGTAGGGAAATCATCCTTGCTCAATAAACTTATGGGCAAAGACGTGGTGATCACAAGCGACATACCGCATACCACGAGAGAACCGTTTGATTCGCTTCTTTCGTATCAAGACCACCTTTTATTGCTCATCGACACGGCGGGCATCATACAGAGAAGCTCCGTGCGAACCGCATTTCAAAAAAGAATCTACGAAAGGAGCTTTGCATCCTTGCGAAACGCCGATATCACCTTGCTCATGCTCGACGGCACCGAGAGTTTCGCATCCGTGGAAAAACACATTGTCGGAAAAATCATCGAATCCAAAACGTCGCTCATCATCCTCGTCAACAAATGGGACAAAGCGAAAACCATGGGCATCGACCATAAGGAGGTGGAGCGTCATCTCGTCGCCCACTTTCCGTTTGCGCTCTGGGCGCCATCGCTTTTTATCAGCGCAAAAACCGGAATGAAAACTCGGAACATTCTCGAAATGGCTTTGAAAATCAACGCGGAGCGTCGCAAAACGATTGATTCGGAAACCTTGCACGCCTTCATCAAAGAAGTCATCAATCTCAAGAAGCCGACCAAAAAAATGGGCACCCACTTCCCTTTTATTCACGGATTTCAACAGATGAAAAGCGATCCTCCGGTTTTTGAACTTCTTATCGGCACCAAGCAATCCCTCGCCGACGCATACGTGCGCTTCGTCGAAAAACAGCTGCGCAAAAAATTCGGCTTTATGGGCACTCCCATCACGATTCACGTAAAAAATTTGAGAAACAATTAAATTCGTCAGTCGAATCCTTCATGTATGCTGCTCATCGTCGGACTGGGAAATCCCGGAAAAGAATATGAAAAAACTCCTCACAATGCCGGGTTTATGACGCTGAACAAGCTTTCCTCGAATTTTTCAGCGCAAAAAAAAGTCTTTGGCAAAATCGCTTCTCTGACGATCGCGGGAAAAAAAGTTTTCTTGCTCAAACCCGATACCTTCATGAATGAAAGCGGCAAAAGCGTTGCCGCCGCCGCAAAGTATCATAAAATACCGCTTGAAAATATTCTCATCATCCACGATGACCTCGACATTCCGTTGGGATCCGTCAAGGTCTCCCATGATCGCGGCGCTGCGAGACACAAGGGGGTGATGTCCGTCATCACGGCGATGCCTTTGACGCCCTTGACTCGCATACGCATCGGTATCGGTCGTGAGCCAAAGCCGCTTGATGCTTCGTCGTATGTGCTCACGCCTCTGGACGAAGCGTCAATCGAGTCGCTCAACCGCGGTATCGCGAAAACCATCGAAACGCTGACCGTCTTCATCGAGCAAGGATTGTCGAAAGCGCAGCAAACCGCTGACAGCCAAGAAATTTTAAACACCTCTGCTCGATAATCAGGTTTTTCTTTTTATACATTCTAAAAAATTTTATTTTCAGAGAACTTCCCCTATAATACTTTTACATCCCTCGCTTTTCACCAAATACCAAAATTTAATATTTGGCGAAAGGTCGAAAAAAATGTAGGCTTTCATTATTCTCTTTATGCCTACCAATATCCGTCAGATTCATGATGAACCTACCTTGTACGATGTGCTCGAAGCCATCAACACTTTTGCGACCGGAACGGATCACCATTTCGCCGCAATCGAGCAACAGATATCTCACAACATGGAATATACGAAACGCCAATTCGATCACTTTCAAGCAAGCATGGATTCGCTCGAGCGGGATATCGACCATATCAAGATACGACTCGATGAAGTCCATATACGCACGAAAGAAGACGATAATGCTTTTGCTTCGAAAATCGTTTCGCTTCGCACCAGAATGAAGACCGTAGAAAAAGAATTGATCGTTTTGCGAAAAACCCGTGTCGCCGCATCATAATGACTCAAGAAACGACGAAACGTTTGACTGTTGAACTTCCAATATTCATGAAACAACCTCCCTGAGCGGGAGGTTGTTTGTTTGCTATGTTCCAATCCATCTTTATAATGTCTTCTCGCGGATTTCTTGATCGATTTTTTTTGCGAACTCTTCAAAAGACATACGCTCGAGATCTTCTTTCCCTCTTCTACGTACGGAAAAAATATTTTCATTCATCTCTTTGTCGCCGATCACCAGCTGGTAAGGGATTTTGTAAAGCGACATTTCTCGGATTCTCTTTCCCAGCGGGGTATTGCCGTCTTCCACTCGTACGCGAATGCCTTGCGACATCATACGCCGCTTCAACACATGCGCAAAAGCGTGATGCGCCTCGCCCACCGGGATAAGCGCCACTTGAATCGGGGCAAGCCATACGGGGAACGCTCCGGCGAAATGTTCGATGAGAAAAGCGATAGTCCGCTCGATGGAGCCCACGGATGAACGGTGAATCACCACCGGCGCTTCGTCTTGACCTTTTTCATTGGTATAAGTCATTTCAAAACGGGCGGGCATGCAAAAATCATATTGCACGGTAAATGCCGTGTCTTCTTTGCCATTCACATTTTTCATCTGAATGTCGATTTTGGGTCCGTAAAACGCGGCTTCGTCTTGCGCCGATACGTACGGCGATTTTCGCTCGTCCAAAATCGATCGCAAAACAACCTCGGCTTCATCCCAGCTGGCATCGTTTTTATAATATTTTTTCTCGTCCTTCCGATCTCCGAGCGAGAGCCGATACGAGTAATTTTTCCCTTTTTGCAGGCCGAAAACCGAAGCGACGTATTCGATAAGATCAAGCACCTTCATGATTTCTTCTTTGGCTTGTTCCTTGCGGCAGATGATATGGGAGTCAGCAAGCGAAAAACTGCGCAAACGAATCAAGCCCGTCAATTCTCCGGATTTTTCATAACGATACAGCCGCGCTATCTCGGCGATCCTCATCGGCAGCTCGCGATAGGATCTGGGACGCGACAAAAAAAGCTGATAATGATGCGGGCAAGTCATGGGTCTCAAAATCAGCTCTTCACCGTCAACCACCATGGGTGGATACATCGAATCCTTGTAGTAAGGATAATGTCCTGATTTGCGATACAAATCCACGCTGGCGAGCTCGGGCGTCGTAACGTGCACATATCCGCGTTTGATCTCTTCATCCACGATAAAACGCTCTATCTCGCGACGTATCGTGGCCCCGTTTTCCGTCAAAAGCGGCAATCCCTTTCCGACAAGATCCGACGAAACAAAAAGGTCAAGCTCTTTTCCAAGCTTGCGATGGTCTCTTTTTTTCGCCTCTTCTTGCATGGCCATATACTCGGCGAGTTCCTTTTCGGTTTCAAAGGCGTATCCGTAAATGCGTTGCATCATGGGATTTTTTTCATCGCCTTTCCAG
The DNA here is from genome assembly GCA_964485795.1 of uncultured Gammaproteobacteria bacterium. Lineage (GTDB taxonomy): Bacteria > Patescibacteriota > Patescibacteriia > VMEV01 > CAZAJQ01 > CAZAJQ01. The sequence goes on along the minus strand of CAZAJQ010000003.1, from coordinate 12,067 downwards.
TACGCTCCGGCGATTTTCACGAGCTTGAAAGCGCCGACTTGACCGGTCGCTTCCACATGATTGCCCTTGCACATGTTTGTAAACTCGCCCTGCGAATAGAAGCTGATTTCTTTTTCACCCTGCTGCTTCAAATCATACGCAAGTTCTTTCGTATACGTGTAGCCCATGCTTTCCAGCTTTTGAATTCCCGCTTCAACGGGTAACTTTTCGCCTTTGACTTCCAAATCTTCCGCGATGATTTTTTTCATCATGGCTTCGATTGCCGGGAAATCGGCATCCGTGACTTTATGGGAAGAAACGAAATCATGATAGAACCCATCATCAAGAGAGGGACCCACCCCGGGCTTGGGATCTTTATACAGACGAATCAAAGCCTGCATGAGGATATGGGCGAGGGTATGACGCATTTTTGAAAGGTCGGGTATTGTCATAGGAAGATAGAAAGATAAGGAGTAAGTACTCAGTTCTCAGCAGTCAGAACTGAGCACTGAGCACTGATTTCATCGAGCGTGCCCGGGAGGACTTGAACCCCCAACCTTATGGTCCGAAGCCATACGCTCTATCCAGTTGAGCTACGGGCACATAAAAAAACCGATCGCATTTTTTCAGTATCCTTTTGGATAGAGTATCGAAAAAATGGGCTTTGAGCAAATAAGGAGGCCATGAGTCCACGCATTTTACATTACCTCAAAAAATAAGTTTGACTTTTTTATAATTTTATGATATAAATACATATCCTTTTTGAGGACATTTTCAGCGTTGCTGAGGCTTCAAAAAGAAAACCTTTTGAAAAAAGGAATAGAAAAATGAAAAAAATTTTTGCAGCTCTTTTCATCGTTCTCACCGTCGGATGCGCCTCCGGAACTCAGAAAACTGAAGAAACATCCGTAAGTAAGGATGTTGTTTCTAAGGAATTTCAAAAACCCCAAAAAGTATCTCATCAAGAAAAAAGTCCAACTACACTGACATCTCAGTGTAAAAATTCATTACCCATTTCAAAGGATCAGCGCTTAGAAACAAATATCCCAGAAAAAAAACAGCTCTGCAATGACATTTCTCTAATCAAGCTTCATATGATTCGCATGGGGCATCATCTCTATGTGATTATAAAACGAATCAATGAGGAGAGGCTGGATGCTGAGATCCAGTATAAAGCACCCATCATTTCTGAAAAGGAAGTGGAAGAAACAAAACGGTTCTGTAAAAAAATCAATATTCCACTTGAAAAATTACTACCCCTCCTTGAAAAAGAAATGATCAAACGAATTTATGTCAGCTTGAATAGCGACATAAAGGAACAACTCAATGAACATTCAGCTGAATTGCACCTGACTATCAATCTGACCGTCGGCCAGAATGGTAAAAGCCAGCTGAGAATCATAAAATCAAAAATTTTTCAGTGTTTATAAAAAACTCCTTTTAAATTTTCTTACCTTAAAGAGGATCAAAAACGATCCTCTTTGTCATTTTTTTCATCTTGAATCATCAAAAATCTTTTGAAAAGACTGAAATTTATGCTTCCCAAGCATTGGAAAATTTGCTATATTTAAGCAAATATGAAATTTCGTGAAGCACTCTTTTGGGATGTGAATCCAAAGAAGATTGACAAAAAAAAACACGCTCAATATATCATTGAGCGTATTGCTGATTTTGGCAACGATAAAGAAGCGAGGTGGGCGCTGGAGTTTTTTGATATTCGCGTCTTACGACGCGTCATCAATAAATCCCGATGCATTCGTCCTCGCACCAAGGCATTATGGACTCTTCTGCTCAAAAAATAACATAGGAAATTGCCAAACAATTAATACGATAAACGGATTCATAGACTTTTTCAAAAAAATCGCTTCAATAAAAAAATCCCCCAAACTTCTTGGGGGATTTTTTTTATTGAAATCCTTGCCGGTCGCTACAGGACGGACTGCTTTTTCATAGCGAGCCTTCAAAAATCCAACTCGCAAAACTACCCTTATCGCCATACGCATGCTAGGATATTATGGATTTATGGAACTCAATAAATTTCTCCAATCCATACAAGAGCAGCAGCCCAAAGCCGATCTCAAAAAAATCGAGAAGGCCTACCATTTCGCAAAAAAAGCTCATCATGGCCAAAAACGACAATCGGGTCATGATTATTTCGAGCATGTCGCGGCCGTGGCGCTGACGGTAGCATCCATGCATCTGGACACGGATTCCATTTGCGCGGCGCTTTTGCATGACACCATCGAAGATACCGACACATCTCAGAAAAACATCAAAAAAGAATTCGGATCCGAAGTGGCGTTTCTCGTCCTCGGACTCACCAAGCTTCGAAAATTCATCTTCAGCAGTCGCCAACCCTATATCGAGAATTGGCGCAAAATGTTCGTCTCTATGGCCAAAGACGTGCGCGTCATCATGATCAAATTCGCGGATATTCTCCACAATCTCCAAACCCTCGAATTTTTGCCGAAAAAAACTCAGGATCGCATCGCGCAAGAAACCATCGAAATCTACGCTCCCATCGCCAATCGCCTTCGACTCGGCGCCATCAAAGGCAGACTCGAAGACTGGGCTTTCAAATACACCCAGCCTCAAGAATTTCGCTGGCTCAACCAACTCACCATGAGGATTTACGCGGAAAAGGAAAAAGCGTTGAACCAAACTCTGCGAAATCTCGAAAAATTGCTGCAATCCGAAAATATCTCCGTGCTTTCCATCCATCATCGCGTGAAATACCTCTACAGTCTGTATCAAAAACTCTTGCGAAAAAATCTGGACATCGACCAAGTGTACGACCTCGTCGCCATTCGCATCATCGTCCCGGACATCAAAGACTGCTACCATGCCCTTGGCATCATTCATGCCAAATATCGCCCTCTCAAGGGACGCATCAAAGACTATATCGCGCAACCGAAGCCAAACGGGTACCGCTCGCTCCACACGACCGTCTTCGGCGAAGACGGAACCATCGTCGAAATCCAAATCCGAACCCAAGAAATGCATGACGAAGCCGAATACGGCATTGCCGCGCATTGGCAATACAAAGAAAAGATCACCGCAAAAGAAATGAAGATACTCTGGATCAAACAGCTCGCGCAAATCTCCAAAAACCTCAAAGATGAAAAAAGCCTGGAGGATTTGAAAATCAACATCTTTCAAGATCGAATCTTTGTTTTCACTCCCAAAGGCGACGTGATCGATTTGCCCGAAGGCTCCACGCCGGTGGATTTTGCGTACGCGATCCACACGGATATCGGCAATACTTGCGTGCGCGCCAAGATAAATGAAGAAATCGCGAAACTCAGCGCCCCGCTGAAAAACAACGATGTCGTGGAGATCACGACGGATAAAAACAAAAAAGGTCCAAACCTCGAATGGCTGGACTTTGTGAAAACCTCATTTGCGAAAGACAAGATTCTTTCGTTCAAAAAAAAGAAAATTTGGGAATGGACAAAAAAAGAATATCAATGATCGCTCGGCAATATTATTCCCAAAAGATTTTTCAAATCTTCCAAAGAATAAAATTCGATGAGAAGGACACCGCGGTCGGAAGCGGATTTTTTTATTTTTACGCCGGTGCCGAGAGCTTCCCTCAAACGTTCTTCATACTCCATCACCGCGGGATCAAAATGTTTCTGACGGAGATGATGTTTCACCTCGATGATTTTCGCATGTTGCTCGGCGTTCGCCACCGAGAGTTTTTCATTGAGAATTTTTTCAAAAAAATCTTTTCGAGCTTCCTCTTCGGAAATCCCCACCAAAATTCTCGCATGACTCATGGAAATGCGCTCATCCATAAGCGCCTGCTGCATGTCTTCGGAAAGCTGCAAAAGTCGCAAGAGATTGCTGATCACCGAGCGACTTTTTCCGACTTTTTGAGCTATTTCATCGTGTTTCAGGCCGAATTCATCGGAAAGTCGAAAATACGCCTTGGCTTCTTCGACGGGATTAAGGTCTTCTCTCTGAATATTTTCGATCAAAGCAAGTTCAAATTGTTCTTGATCCGAAACTTCGCGTATCATCGCCGGAACGACTCTGAGTCCGGCTTCTTGCGCCGCGCGGAAACGCCGCTCCCCGGCGATGATTTCAAATTCATCACCATCCTTTCTGACGACCAAAGGCAATAAAATCCCATGTTCTCGGATCGACGCGGCCAATTCCGTCAAAGCGTCTTCATCAAACACCTTACGGGGCTGATCCGGCGCATGATGAATCCTTTCGACGGGTATCTCAAAAATGCGTTTCCCGTCCGCCGCGCCCGCTGAAGACGTTTGCATCTCAACGGGTATAAGCGAGTCAAGACCTTTTCCAAGTCCAAGTTTAGACATATGTTTACCCTCACACCAACCCTACTCATGAGATGATTGCATTGACTGAGGAGGGTTGGTGTGAGGGTTGATGTGAGGATAAATGCCAAGAAATTCTTTTGCCAAACGTTGATACGAGGTCGCACCCTTTGAGCGCGCATCATAGTGAAAAACGCTTTTGCCGTGACTGGGAGCCTCGGTGAGCCGAATATTCCTCGGAATCGTCGAACGGAAAATCCGATGCGGAAAATGTTTATACAACTCTTCAAGAATTTGCCCGGAGAGATTGTTGCGAGCGTCAAACATGGTCACCACCACCCCCAGTATCTCAAGATCGGGGTTTAATCCTTGTTTGACGAGGTGCACGGTATGGAGCAGCTGTCCAAGTCCTTCAAGCGCATAATATTCGGATTGAACCGGAATAAGCACCTGATCCGACGCCACCAGTCCATTGAGGGTCAAGAGTCCCAGTGAAGGGGCATTGTCAATGAATATGAAATCGTACGCATCCGAAACCGTGTCAAGAATTTTTTTGAGGCAGTATTCCCGTTCGTCAACATTCACCAGCTCGATGCTCGCTCCCGTCAAACCCGCATGAGCCGGCGCGATTTTGAGGTTTTTGACATACGAATCCGTCACAATCTCGGGCAAAGTCTTGTCGCCTATGATGGCTTCGTAGATGCCGGCGTCAAGCTTCCGATAATCCACTCCCAAACCCGATGTGGCATTGGCTTGCGGATCCATGTCAACCAATAGAACTTTTTTGCCGAAATGTTCGGCCAACGAAGCGGAAAGATTCACCGAAGTCGTGGTTTTTCCGACTCCGCCCTTTTGATTGACGATCGAAATGATATGCGCCATATTACCCATTATAAGGAATGCTCCGCGCTTTGACAATCGCCATTTCTCTATTGTATCATAGGGTAAATTTCTCAAAAATTTGAGGAATTTTTGAATTTTGCGTTTTAGAAAATGTTCCGAGATCCCACCAAAAGTGGGCAGGGGCGGAACTGAAATACTTTCTTTTTATTTGCCGCGATGGCGGAACTGGCAGACGCGCACGACTCAAAATCGTGTGGGCTTACGCTCATGAGGGTTCGATTCCCTCTCGCGGCATAAAAATCAACACGAAGTTTTACATTTCCCGTTATTTTTGTTACTATTTGACCTACATCACTTGACGCGGGGTAGAGAAGTTGGCATCTCGCGAGGCCCATAACCTCGAGACCGTGGGTTCGAGTCCCACCCCCGCAAAAATTTTTTAAAAAAATTTTTCCCCAATTCCTATTTCCTGATTCCCAGTCCCTCATTCCCTATGCCTCTTTCCCAATCCTAATTCTTCATTCCTAAAGAATCAAAAAAAGAGGAAATACGGGAAGGAATTAGGAAAGAGGCAATAGGAATTGGGAATGAGGAAGTAGGCCAGGGTAGCTCAGTTGGTCAGAGCGAGGGACTCATAAGCCCTAGGTCGTGAGTTCGATCCTCACCCCTGGTAATTAAAGTCGAGAGTTTGGAGCCTAGGCGACATCCCTTCGGGACGATCCTCACCCCTGGTATCGTTATATCGTTATTCCTCTTTCCCAATTTTTTTCCATTTCCTCTTTCTCATTTGCTTTTTTTCTCATTTTTAGGTATATTTTTGCATAATTCGATCGTTACCCAACGGGTATAAACGAACCGGAATTGGTAAAAAATATCGTGTATGTATCTTTCCGTGCATGCCCTGACGGGTGCGGCATTGGGACAAAACATCGCATCGCCTCTTTGGGCGTTTCTCTGGGGCTTCATGCTCCACTTTGTAATGGATTTGATCCCGCATGGCGATGGGAAAATGTTTCTCACCTATCAGAAAACCGGCAAAAAAAAGGGGGCCGTATGCATGATTTTCGCAGACGTGATAATCACGTTTTTTTTGATTTCTTTTTTTTCGGCAAAAGACATCATCGATTTGAAAATTTCAAGCGTTTCCTACGCCCTTATAGGCTCGCTTTTACCCGATCTGATCGTGGCTTTGCATGAACTTCTCAATCTTTTTCCTCGTTTCCACCGATTCCATACGTTCAATCACAACTATCTCGCGCAAAAAATCATCGTGAATTTCATCCCCGGCACCGTCATGCAAATCATCCTGGCATGGTGGCTGATACGCACGCTTTGAATATTGACGTTTTTCGGCAATAGACATAAACTTTCCCAAAGTAATCCCGCCGATATCAACGAACGTCCCGATACGCTTCCAAAGTTTCTTTCGCGCATTTCTCAGATGAAAAATCCAAAGCACGCAATCGTGCTTTTTTTTGCAGCTCCGATCTTTCACGAACATCGCGATGAAGTTGCAAAAGAGCATCGGCCATTTCATTTTCGTTTTGAGGATCGACGAATTTGGCGGCATCAAAAGCGAATTCTTCCATTGCCGTCTCCTGTGACGTGATCACCGCCGCTCCGCAGGCCATGGCCTCCAAAACCGGTATGCCAAAACCCTCGTATAAGGACGGCCAAAAAAATATTTCGCAATTCTCCATCAAAACGCGCTTTTCATCGTTTGAAATCGGACCCAGGTATCGCAGGTTGGTCGGCTTGCAACCGGCTGCCGGCATAAGCAATGATATGATATCATCGCATTTCCAGCCGCGATTTCCCGCGATGACAAAAGGAATCGTTATTCCCGATTTTTCGTAGGCTCTCATGGCGGCCATGAGGTTTTTCCGCGGTTCAAGCGTTCCCACAAACAAAACATAGTTTGCCTTTCTGAGGCCGCGTTTGTTCAACATCTCGCTTGATGAGCCGTTTGAAAAGGATTTTGGACTCACCATGCCATGTCCAAGGTGCACGACCCGCGCTTTTTTCTTGAGATTTGGAAAAAAACTTTTTGCTTCTTCAAACGTTTTTTTTGAAACACAGAGGATTTTTTTTGCTTTGAAAACACTAAAAGGCAGCAGTATTTTTCTCACAAGCAGCTGCCCGTCGGGAAACCACTCGGGATGTTTGAGCATCGCAATATCGTGAAGCGTTATCATCGCATTACCGAAAAAAAATATCGGTATGTGTCCGTTTGGAAAATGATAAAGATCGCAGTAATATTTTTTTAAAAAAAAAGAAAAAAGAATATGAGAGATTACCACCGGAATTTTCGGAGCGTCAAAAATTGCTCGAGTGAAATCGCCCCGAAAGGGAATTTTTTGATGTCTTGAAAAAAACAGCACATATTCGTTTTTTTGATCTCGCTCGAGAAGACTTTGAACCAAAAAAAATACATACTCTCCGATGCCGGAAGTTTTGCCGCTCTTGTGATCCCCGAGAATTCTGCAATCAATGCCAATTTTCATAGTGATGCAAAAACCCGAAACAAGCTCGGGTTTTTTTGTATCGAAATTCATTTCGCGATTCTACACGGAAAGAATATCGGTAAACTGCGATTCGGACTTGAACGGACCGATCAAGGCCAAGGTCATCTTTTTTGACTGAAAAATATCCTGAGCCACCCTCACGATATCATGCTTGGTGACTTTTTTCATTTCTTCCAATCTTTCTTCAGGCGTAACTTTGGTGCCGAGCAGCAATTCTTGACGAAAATACCATTGCGCAAGATTGCTGGAATCCTCAAGCTGCAAATCCATATGACCGGCAATGAAACTTTTCGCGTTTTCGAGCTCTTCTTCCATGACACCTTCGAGCGTGATCTTTTCAAGCTCACCCATCACCACTTCTATGGTTTCTTTCACCTTGTTTTTATCGAGTCCGATCTGTATGGAAAAATTGCCGACGTCCTGATAGGGATTCAGCGACGCTTTGACGAAATACGCAAGCCCGCGTCTTTCGCGAACTTCGATGAAAAGCTTGGAGCTCATATTGCCTCCCAAAATCGTGGCCAAAAGCTGCAAAGCGTTTTTGTCCGGATGATCGTCGGCATAGGCGACGAAACCCATGCCAAGCTGCACCTGATCGAGGTCCTTGTAAAAAAGCGTGACTTTCGGATTTTTTTGCTGGCTTTCAAAACTTTTGAAACGCGGTTGATTGCGCTTTTTCTCTCCGTGCAAAGGAGCGAAATATTCGGCAACCCGATGGCGCATGTCTTTTTGAATGTCGCCGGCCAAAACGAGACACATGTTTTCCCCGCGATAGTAGGACTTTTTGAAATGCACGAAATCCTCGTGCACGATGTTTTTTCGGATATTTTCTCGTGTGCCGATGATCAAAGATCCGAGCGTATTTCCTTCGTACATCTTTGCTTCCAGCAAATCGTCGATATACATGAGAGGATTTTCCTCGTACATTTTGATTTCTTCGAGTATCACGCCTCTTTCTCGCTCTATTTCGGCCGGATCAAGCAACGAATGGCAAAGCATATCCGACAGCATATCAAGCAATATCGTTTCATGCTTGGACGATGCCTTGATATAGTACGCCGTCATGTCTTTGGAGGTGAAGGCATTGTACTGTGCGCCGATGGTATCAAGCTCTTTGGAAATCAAAAACGTCGAAGGGCGCTTTTGCGTTCCCTTGAACATCATATGCTCCATAAAATGCGAAAGGCCGTTGAGGCGCTCGGTTTCCATGCGCGATCCGACACGCACTCCGACAAGCGCCGTCAAGGTCTTTGCGGCTTTTTGGGGGACGAGGACGACGGACAGGCCGTTTGGAAGCACGAATTTATGAAACATATGATGCGGAAATTTAAATAAGCGACAGCTCATCCAAAAAACATGAGCCATTGTAAACCCTTTTCACATGTGAATCAAGCGAAACGGCTATTCATATGTGATGCAAGAGTTACTCGCGGGACGGAGCTTCGAACGAAAGTCTGCATCCTGAGGCGGCAATTTCATCACTTGCAAGCGACCCAGCGGAATATTGGCCAATGAAATGGATTCACCGCCTATACCATACGGATCCACCGCCGCGCTCTTTGCATCAACACCATAGATTGCGATGCCGCTTTCTCCGCCGTTATCCACCAAATACATTCCATACTCTTGCATCGCTTTGGCGATGGCGCGTTCACGTGCCGGAAATGCACTGATATCGACTGAAGGATCAAGCCTCACAAGCGCCCCTTCGGGTATGGCAAAGGCACGGGTATCCTCTCCATCGCTGTCAGTGGCCGGAAATACCGGTCCGCCGGCTTTTGTAAAAGGATAGGAGAACACCATGGCGTGATGAATGCCACTTTCAAATTCATTCGGCCATACGACACCGCCCAAAAATGAAAATCCCGATCCTCGCGATGACATTCCGTGAGGTTGTATGCCATCGCTATCCATGGATAAACCACTCCCCCAGCTCGCCTCCCACGAACCGTTTACCTTTCTTGCCTGCCATAAATCGTATTCACAGCGAGTATCCAAGTCCAGTATCACCATATTATTATCGGCCGCGACATCTTCCGCACATCTCCCCGCCGGTATCGTGACGCCCGATATATCGTCGCTGGCTTCTGCAAAATCAGGGATAGGAACATTTTTCATCTTATTTATCCCAAGCTCCCATGCCGAGCCGCAAGGCAAAGGGATATCAACTCTTTTTGTATTTTTATCGGCAAAATACACGGGAAAAGTAAACGTTCTATGAAGGAATACCAATGAACCATCCTGTACAAAACTCTGCACATACGTCGATGATTTGGGATCTACGGCAAGAGTCGCAGGAATTTTTTTGCCAAAGAGACCCGATGAAAACAGCTGGAGTGAATCATAGGTCGGTAACACTTGAGGCTTCGATTGCGGATTCACTTCAATGGGAGATGACTTTTCACCCGGCAGCAACGGAGAATCATGAGCTATCGGAATCTCATTGAGATCTTTATTTGAAATGCCGATACCAAGCTGTATCATAATCTGCATCATCATTTCCGGACTTCCGAGGTAATATCGCTTGAGATCCTTGGGATACACATACCATGCCTCACCGTGAGATTCCACCTGAAGAAAAATCTTCCCCATGTGCTCCAAAGCAAATTCCGAAGAACTCACAGCCAAAATACCGATTTCTATCTTGGCAATATCCGCATTTGTAATCCCTATTCCTCGCTTGCGTACCAATTCCAAGGCCGCATCGGCCCTGCCGAGGTAATATCGCAAAAGATTTTGTGGATCGATGTACCAAGCCTCCCCATGCTGCTCGACGGCCAAATATATCCCGCCGCGAACTCTATATCGAAGTGAATCCGTGAGCTTACCTTTGCCGAGCGGGTCATAACCGTTTTTGATTTCCGTGGCATCGTCAAAGCCGTCTTTGTCGGTATCGTTCGAATCGGGATCCGTTCCCAGCTCCCTTTCTTCTTCATCGCTGAGACCGTCATCATCATCGTCTTCATCGTTCATCGACGATGCTTCCTCTTCCAGCTCTCCTCCTTCCTCATCAAAAAATTGTTCATCCGATGATTCCTCTTCGTCAAGCGACTCATCATCTTCACTTTCTTCCGTTGACTCTTCCTCCGTATCATCCGCGTCCTCATCGACCGTCATGTCGTCTTCTTCGTCATTTTCACCGACATTTTCCGGAGTGGAATCCGGGTCGAGTGGATCGGAACCCGCATCGATTTCGTCCGAATCGCCGAATCCGTCATCGTCCGTATCCGAACGGGTGGGATCCGTGTCTTGATCCACCTCTTCGCCGTCGGTCAATCCGTCTCCGTCCGTGTCAGAGTTTCGCTTATCCGATCCGAACTGATCTTCGTCTTCGTCAAAAAGACCGTCTCCGTCACTGTCCTCGTCATCATCGGTGAACTGCTGAAACAAAAAAGGAATCGGAAAGGTAAACGCCGACAGAGGTTTCGCGGCCGAATAAAAAATCATTCCGAAAACGACAAAAAAAGAAAGGAAATAAAAAAACCGCTTGCGCATAAGAGTGAAATTTATTTTTTTTCATTTTTCCGCCGATCTTTTTTTTTAAAAAAAAATTCGACGGATATTCTTAAAATGAGTATATCATCAAATGAATGCGGACGGATAGAAATAACACGCATCATGGAAATACATCGGGAATCTTTGCCAAGTCCGCATATGAAATATCCAAAATTTGGTCGGAAATGCGAGAAAAAATATCGTAAGCGTCGCGAATCTCTATTTTCCCCTTTTTTTGCGGATGTATATACCACAGCTGGCGCGTGCTTTGCGTTTGCACGACGAATTTTCCCGTGATTCTCGCGAAAAGTTCATCGTCAAAAGGGCTTTTTTCTCCAGCCGTCGGGATATTGGCTATATCCGAGTCGGATATGCCAAGAGACTTGGCTTGCAAAGCTTCAAAAAGCTCTTTTTCATCTCCCAAATACCGTCGCGCATATCCCCATGGATCCACGTACCAGAATTCGTTGATGTTTTTTTCTCCGACTTTCACAATGAATCCGGACATTTTATATCGAATAGAGTCGGAAAAATTCCCCTCTCCAAGAGGATCAGTTTGGTTTTGCACCTCTTGTCCGTCCGACGCTCCGTCACGATCCGTATCCGGAACTTTTGGATTCGTGGCAAAAAGCTTTTCGTCGACGTCCGAGATGCCGTCTCCGTCAAAATCATTCACCGCCGACAGCGCGGAGTTTTCAGAACGGATGACGAATCTTTTTTGCGTATCAATAAAAAAAGCCGTCCCCAAAACCGCCATTCCCAAACTGACGAGAAAGAATACATTTTTAGCGCCTGCGCGATTAACTCTGGTCATGAGATTTCACTCTCTAACGGACATGTAATTTTTGTCTTATGGAATGGTGATATTTTCTCCATTCCATAAGCTGTAAGAATTAAGAGCGTTGTTTACAGTTCCGTTGGATAAAAGTAACTAAGAAG
>CAZAJQ010000002.1:43928-151863 GCA_964485795.1 uncultured Gammaproteobacteria bacterium | reverse complement strand
ACTTCTTAGTTACTTTTATCCAACGAATCTGTAAACAACGCGGTTAATTCTTACAGATGAGTTATAGAAGGGAAAATAAATAAATGATCTCAATATGAATAAAAGATTTTTTGCTTTAGTTGCTATCATCTTCGTGGTTACTATAGCGGGATATTTTTTGACCCGCGAACAATCTGATTCCGGTGCTTCAGAAATTAGATTGGGAAGCTTTTCAAAGGCTGTAGATTACGCGCCCTATCTTGTTGCGAAAAACAAAGGATGGTTTGAAGAAGCCGCAAAAAAATACGGAGCAACAGTAAGATACACGGAATTTCAATCATTGCCACCAATTAACGAATCATTTGCCACCGACAAAGTGGATATTGTTTTTGAAGCAGAAGCTCCAGCAATTGTTGGAAAGGCGGCTGGTATTGATATTAAAATTGTTGGTGCCGTCGTTTTTCTAACCCAAGAAATTATTGTGCACAATAATTCCCAAATCAAAAATGTTAAAGATCTGCGCGGAAAGAAGATTGCTGTTTTGGCGGGAACGAGTGCTCATCAAGGCTTGATGGGGGTTTTGAATAAAAACGGTTTAACTGCTAACGATGTGGAGGTGATTGATATGGTGCCGCCGGATGCGAAAGTGGCATTTGAGACTGATTCTGTTGACGCATGGGCCATATGGCCGCCATTCCCACAGCAAGCACAATTAGCTGGGAAAGCAGAATCTCTTGCTGATAGTGAAATTTTTATACAAAGTGTAGCGGTTGCTCGTGGTAAATTGGTTAAAGAAAATCCTAAACTGGTGAATGAACTACTTGACGTTATTGAAAAAGCGCAACAGTGGATTGTTGCTAACCAGAGCGAAGCTCAACAAATTGTAGCGCAGGAACTTGGTTTAGCATTAGACGTAGTACAGCTTGCTTGGCCAAAACACGACTTCACTCCAACAATCGGAGAAAAAGAAATTGCGGACATTCAGGCGAAAGCAGATTTTTTGCAAAGTATTGGTTTAATAAAAAATACCGTTAAATCATCAGAACTTATCTATGTTCGCTAATCTATGTCACCTATTTCTGAAAAACAGAAAATCATTCTTCCGTTCATCGTTCCTCTTTTTCTGTTCACTCTATGGGAATGGAGCGTAAGATCGGGATTACTTCCTAATACGATTATTGCAAGTCCTTCACAAGTTGTGAGGGACTTTTTTGAATTAATGACAAGCGGAAAATTACTCATTCATTCACTCGTAAGTTTTTATAGATTAGTCATTGGTTTCGCAATTGGGACTTTTATAGGGCTTTCGCTCGGCGTGATCGTGGGAACATCAAAGTTTGCAGAAAAACTAATCGCCCCGACAATTCAATTTCTTGCCCCTATTCCGCCTATCGCATGGATACCGCTACTAATTATCCTTTTCGGAATTGGCGAGGGTTCAAAAATTGGATTGATGATAATAGCCTCTTTTGTTGTTGTGTATCTCAATACTATTCAAGGTATTCGATCAACGGATCAAAAAATAATTGATGTTGCTCATGTACTCCGAAAGTCCAATAAGGAGCTTATAAAAAAAGTTTTGTTGCCTTCGGCAACTCCTCATATTTTTACTGGTATGAGAATCGCGCTTGGATTATCTTGGATTTTACTTATTGCCGCCGAGGTTATTGCTTCGTCAAAAGGATTAGGATGGTTGATTTGGGATTCCCGTAATTTTTCACGCCCAGATGATTTATTCGTGGGCATCATCACCATTGGGATATTGGGAAAATTTTCTGATATGGCTTTGATCTTGATTGAAAAAGAATTGACCCAATGGAGAACAGTTTTTCAAGGAAAATAATTATGTCAAAGCCACTTACAATTGAATTGCGTGGAAAAACTTTTCATGACAAACAACCATTTCAAGTATTAGGCAAGATTAAGTTTGATATTGCAGCGGGAGAGTTTGTTTCAATTTTAGGGCCAAGTGGTTGCGGTAAGAGCACCTTATTACGGCTTATTTCTGGCCTAGACGCGGATTTTGATGGAAAAATAATCTTAGGTAAGCGGAGCGTCATTGCTCCAGAAAGAGATTGTGGAATTGCATTTCAAGAACCAAGACTTTTACCGTGGTTGTCTGTTAGACAGAATATTGCTTTTGGTCTGTATTCAGAAAATGGAAAATCAACCAGACTGATTGATGAATTATTAATTTTTTTTGATCTAAAACAGTTTGAAGATGTTTTTCCTAGTCAACTATCAGGAGGTATGGCGCAAAAAGTTTCGCTCGCGCGGGCGATGGTCAATCTTCCTGATTTGCTCTTGCTTGATGAACCATTTGGCGCGCTTGATGAATTGACGAAACGACGTCTTCAAGAAGAAGCGCAAAAAGTTTTGAGCAAGGAGAAGACCACTGTTCTGATGGTTACTCATGATATTGAGGAGGCGATTTATTTGAGTGATAGAATTTTGCTAATGTCCAAGAGGCCGGGGAAAATTTTAGAGAGCTATTCAGTAGATTTACCAAAACCACGAGAAAGAACGACTCAAAGCTTTATTGAGCTTCAGGCAAAAATTTTGCAGGAAATGCGAGATAGGTTGAAATTGTTTTAGAGTTTGTCCTCCAGCCCGAAAGCGATGACGGCACAGGATTCTTCCCTTAATAATAATCTCTCTGAATCGGAGAGATTTTTGTTTTGAGTTTTGCGGCTTTTTCTCGGATTGACAGCATTACTCTCGATGCTACAATGATATTGCCTACCATATGTAGTAGTGGGTATCCAAAAGTCATACTATCGGAAGGAATCGATAGGGGGCAGGGCGATTGGATTTTGAACAAAAAGTTATCCTTTGGCTTTCCTTTTCGGGGGCATAAAGGACCTCAAAGTAACCATCTTGCATTGAGTTACTTTTTTTTATTCCAAAATGAGACTGTAGCAAAATGCGAACTGCTCGCCCTGAAGTTAAGCAAAGCGCATACTTCAGGGCTCGCTCCAGAGCTTCGTATCTCATCATTTTTCTACAGTCTTAAAATAACGTTGTATGTATAGCATCTACAAAAGAGACGGGTCACAATCACCTTACGAAATCGCAAAAATTCAGGACGCCATTCACAAAAATGCCATTGCTTGCGGGTATGATGATCGCGGCGCGGCCGAATATCTCAGCAAAAAAGTGCATGAATTGCTTGAAGAGCGATTTTTTCGAGCGCAAAAAAAATGTCAGGTGGAAGACATTCAGGACTTGGTAGAAGAAGTTTTGATTTTGCACCGCGAAGTGAAGATGGCAAAATCGTATATCCTCTATCGCGACAAGCGGCGAGAAATTCGATCCGAACACGCTCCCGAAAATCAAAAACTCGCATCGGCGCTTCAGGTGCGAAAAAGGGACGGATCCAAAGTTTCCTATGATCCCGAAGAAATCAATAGCGCCCTTGAAAAAGCATGCAGTGGCATTCCCGACGCCGTGAGCAAGGCGATGCAGATCGCGCAAGAAGCGGAGCTGACGCTTTATAACGGCATTACCACCGAAGAAATCGATCAGTCTCTGATTCATGCGGCGGTGCAAAACATCAAGGATGATCCGGCTTTTGACAGCATCGCCACAAAACTTTTTTTGACCACCATTTATAAAAGGGTGCTGGGTGCCTATCATTCGGATATCGAATTGCAAGAGAAACATCGAGAAGGATTGGAAACGTTTTTTGAACGCGGAGTGTCCTTGCAGCTTTTGGATCCCAATCTCATCAGACTTTTTGATCTGAAAATCTTGTCATCGGCTCTTGATATTTCGCGGGACGGCTTGCTCAAATACATCAGCGTTGCGACGCTGAGAAAGCGCTATATGCTGCGAGACCGCGAACATATTATCATGGAAACTCCGCAGTATTTTTGGATGAGAGTGGCCGTTGGAATGGCGGTTAAGGAGAAAAATCCCACGGAAATCGCTTTGCGTTTTTATGAGCGCATGTCGCGTCTGAAGTATATCCCGGGAGGATCCACGTTGATTCATGCCGGGACTGTTCATCCCAAGCTGAGCAATTGTTTTCTCATGGAAATGCACGATGATATCGAGCATATCGGAAAGACGGTTTCGGACGTCATGAAGCTCACCAAAGCCACCGGAGGCATCGGGCTTTCGGTGACCAAGCTTCGTTCGGAAGGATCTCCCATACGCCAGACCAATACCTTTTCTTCGGGTCCGATTCCGTTTATGCATATCATCGATTCGGCCATACGAGCGGTGTCGCGAGCCGGAAAAAAATTGGGAGCCTTGTGTTTTTACATGGAAAATTGGCATCTGGATTTCGGCCAATTCCTCGATCTCAAGCAAAACGCCGGAGACGAATATCGTCGCACGAGAACCGCGAACACCGCTTGTTTGCTTTCCGACGAATTCATGAATCGCGTTAAAAACGATGAGGATTGGTATATGTTTGATCCGCTTGAAGTCGCTGATCTCAATGAGCTTTACGGATCGGCGTTTTCCTATCGATATCGGGAGTATGTTCGCATGGCCGAAGAGGGAAAACTTCGCGTATTCAAAAAAATCAAAGCAAGGGAGCAATTCAAATCCATACTCGTATCATTGCAGACGACGGCTCATCCATGGCTGACATGGAAAGATGCCATGAACACTCGAGCCCTCAACAACAACACTGGCACCATCCACATGTCCAATCTTTGCACCGAAGTGATTTTGCCACAGGACAAGGATCATATCGCGGTATGCAATCTCGCTTCCCTCAATCTCGCTTCGCATTTCCATATAGAAGACGGAATCGCATGGGATGAGCTTGAAATCAGCGTTCGGACGGCCGTGCGACATCTGGATAATGTCGTGGATATCACGGTTTCCACGGTTACGGAAGCCGATCGCGCGAACAAGGAAAATCGCGCCGTAGGACTCGGGATCATGGGATTTTCCGAAATCATCGAAAAGATGAAAATATCCTATGACAGCGAAGCGGCTTTTGATCTCGTGGATGAAATCAGTGAATTCATCAGCTATATGGCCATCGATGAAAGTGCGAATTTGGCGGCAGAAAAGGGGAGCTATCCGATGTTTTCGGGCTCTCGATGGTCACTCGGATTTGTACCGCACGATACGTTGGAAATCTTGCAAAAAGAAAGAAATCATCCGTTGACCGTTTCGCGTCAAGCGCGGCTCGATTGGGATGCTTTGCGGAAAAAAGTGCGTCGGGGCATGCGCAATGCCACTCTTTTGGCCGTGGCTCCCACGGCCAATATCGGGCTTGTGGCGGCCACGACTCCGGGCATTGATCCGCGTTTTGCGCAAGTTTTCAGCCGTTCCACGTTTTCCGGAAAATTTTTGGAGATCAATGAAAATCTCATCATGGATTTGAAAGCCGCCGGTTTATGGGAAAAGGTCAAAGACGAGCTCATTTCGCGTTTCGGAGATCTTTCCGAAATCGATGGAATTCCGGATGATATCAAAAACATTTACAAGACTTCCTTTCAGCTTGATCCGAGAGCGTTTATTGAAATCGCCGCTCGATCGCAAAAATGGATCGATCAGGCGTTGAGCCGCAATATGTATCTTGAAACGCGGGACATCGAGGAAATCATAAACATCTATATTCAGGCTTGGGAGAAAGGATTGAAAACCACCTACTATCTTCATATGAAGCCGCGTCACCGAGCCGAGCAAAGCACCACCAAGGTCAATAAGGCAAAAACCATCGGAAAAAAGGGATTCGGACATATTCAGACGTCCGATGAAGAAAAAAAATCGGCTGATACGGCCGCCGGTGCGCAAGATGACAAGGGAATGAAAAAAAACGTCGGATTCGGCGGAATTGCTTCCTCTGAAGAAAAGAAAGTCAACATGGATCAAGTCCCTGTGGATCCGCAGGAAAAATTTCTGTGCGAAAGCTGCCAATGATTTTTTTGCATGAAATTTTTTGGAAAAAAATATTTATTTTAAACTCACATATATGATACTGGGTACGGACATGGATCGAAGTTTGCAGCTTCGTCCGATCAAATATCAATGGGCGTATGATCTTTACAATCAGGCGGTTGCCAATACATGGTTTCCGCATGAAATTCAGCTCGGTGAAGATTTGGCGGATTGGCGCAAGATGACCGATGAAGAAAAACATGCGGTGCAGTTTTTTTTGAGTTTTTTCAATCCCTCCGAGCTTTTGGTGAATAAGGCTTTGGCTCTGGGGGTGTATCCCTATGTAAGCGCTCCGGAATGTCATCTGTACCTCGCAAAACAAATGTGGGAAGAAGCCAATCATTGTGTGGCGTTTGAATATGTTTTGGAAACGTTTCCCGTTGACCGGAAAAAGCTTTTCAATGCCCATGTGGAAACACCGGCCATCCGCGCAAAAAAAGAATTCAACCTTGAATTTTTGGCGCGCATGACCCAAAGGAATCTTGATATTGAGACCATGGAAGGAAAAAAAGATTTTGTGAGAAATCTGGTGGCCTACAATGTCATCATGGAGGGGATATGGTTTTACAGCGGGTTTATGGTGGGACTCAGCTTTCGTCAGAGAAACATGCTGCGCAATTTCGGTTCCTTGATCGACTGGGTCGTTCGTGATGAAAGTCTCCATCTCAAGTTTGGCATCAATCTTCTTTTGACCATCCTCGAAGAATATCCGGAGATTTTGACGCCTGAATTTACGCGCGAAATTCACGATATGATCATTGCAGCCGTTGAGCTGGAAACCCAGTACAACAAGGATCTCCTTCCCCACGGAGTTTTGGGATTGAACGCCAATTACGTCAATCAGTATGTTCAATACATCACGGATCGCAGACTCGAGGAGCTGGGATTCGAACCGTATTTTAAAGTTTCCAATCCGGCCAAATGGATGAGCACGGCCAATGATGTCTATGAACTCGTGAATTTTTTTGAATCCACAAATACGAGCTACGAAGTGGACGCAAAGGCAACGAACCATTCGCAGGGATCTCAAAAATCATGAAATGGTCAATTTTTGACACAAAACCAGAAACATTTTAGTATGCCTATACTTGCAAGGGATTTTGATCCTTTGTTTCTGGTTATGGGTATACCCGCGCCAACACCAAGGATTTCGGCATGGACGGGCATTGCCGAGATAGCTCAACGGTAGAGCAACGGTTTTGTAAACCGTAGGTTGGAGGTTCAAATCCTCTTCTCGGCTGATCTTTGGGGAATCCGTCGCAAGGATGTCTCCACGGGAGTAAAATTTATTATCATTGATTCTTGAATACCGTCATCCGATGATCTATGATTTCAGGGGATGAAAGTGTTCATGCCACAGAGGTATGTCGCAAGATTTTTTAGCAAAGCTCGAATGCACCGCATGCAAAACGGTGACGCATTTTTCCAAGCGGAACAAAAAAAAGCTCAAAGAACGACTTGAATTGAACAAGTTTTGCAAGCATTGCAAAAAGCATCAGGTTCACAAAGAAACCAAATAAAGGGTTTCATGGGTCACAATGACTTTTTTCCGTGACCGTTTTAGCATTAAACAAAAAAATATGTCTCGCACCAAAGATACCTTGATGGGACCGTTTCAATCGCTTGGGAATGTGTTTCTTCTTGGAATTTTGCTGCTGGCCATGTATTTTTCGTATGTGGTGCTCAAGCCCTTTATTCTCGTGATTCTCATCGCAGCCGTTTTGGTTTCCATACTATATCCCCTGTATGAAAGATTGTTGACTTTCTTGAAAAACAGGGAATCCTTGGCCGCTCTGTTAATGACGGCGCTGGTGATGCTGATCATCGTCATTCCATCGATCAATGTGATTATTTTGATATCGCAGCAATCTTTGGAAGCCTTTCAGCTCCTTGAAAGAAAGTATTACGAGGGAAGCTTTTCCTTGGACGCGATTTCTTCTCGATTCGACGTTTTAAACGGTTATTTGGGAGCTTATGAGATCAATATCGAAAAATATGTTTTGGACATTACGAGCTCGATCAATTCATTTTTGATATCCAGCACCAAAGAGTTTGTACGCGGAGCGACGCAGTTTTTCACGGATTTTCTTTTGGTGATTTTGACGATGTTTTTCTTTTTCCGCGACGGAAAGCGCATGATGCAAAGGATCATGAAGCTGACGCCATTGTCCGACAGGTACGATACCGAAATTTATAAGACGTTTCATGTGATGAGTCGTTCGACGGTGACCAGCACGTTGCTTGTCGCACTGGCGCAGGGAGTGACCGGAGCCTTTGGTTTTGCGGTCGTGGGAATACCCGGAGCGTTATTTTGGGGGGTTGCCATGGCGTTTCTCTCCATCATCCCACTTATCGGCCCGTTTGTGCTTTGGTTTCCGGCCGCCATACTCTTTCTTGTTCTCGGAAGATGGTGGGAAGGGATATTCACCATGCTGTGGGGAGGATTGGTGGTGAGCACGATTGATAATATTTTGCGTCCACTCTTGATTACCGGCAAAACCGAAGTGAATACGCTTTTCATTTTCTTTTCGATTCTTGGCGGTATCTCGGCATTCGGTTTTTGGGGATTGGTGTTTGGACCCATGATACTGTCATTGACACTGACTTTGTTTCATATCTACGAGCTTGAATATCGAGAAATCCTTGAAAAATAAATAAAATGAACGGGCTTAGTTAAGTGGCATAACAGCGGTCAAGAACCTGCCGAATCGGCAGGCGATTCCCTCAGCCAGATGAGGGATAATAAAGGAGAATAGAATAAATGAACGGGCTTAGTTAAGTGGCATAACAGCGGTCTCCAAAACCGCGGTCGTGGGTTCGATTCCCTCAGCCCGTGCAAACAAACGTAGGTACAGATTCCTAATGTAAAAATGATATGTATCATACCTATGTTTTATTGAGTCAGAAGGATGGAGGTTTGTATATCGGATATGCGCATGATATTTATAGTCGATTTCATGAGCACGAAGGAGGAGGTGTGGAGTCCACGAAACATCGAAGACCATTGATTTTGTTTATTATGAGACATATTATTTTCAGAAGGATGCACAGGATCGTGAAAGATTTCTTAAAAGTGGAAGGGGAAGGGAATTCATAAAAAAACATTTAAAAAATTCGATAGATCAACTTTGTTATGATACATAACAAAACGAAGCTAAGATAAATGAACGGGCTTAGTTAAGTGGCATAACAGCGGTCTCCAACCTGCCGAATCGGCAGGCGATTCCCTCAGCCCGTGCAAACGAAATTTTTATGACGACCCCCATGATAGTAGCCTTCGCAGGGACTTTTGGAGTGGGAAAATCCACGGCGGCCATTGCTTTGAAAAAAAAATACTCAGACGATTTTGCAATCATCCATATGGATGATTATCAGCGTGAGGAAGAGAGCGTTCCCACATGGGAAGGCATGCCAAATTGGGAGCATCCGGATGCGTTTGACGTTGAGAAATTAAAATCAGATTTGCATGACTTGAAACAAGGGAAAAGCGTTATGATCGCGGCAAAAAACGAGCATGACAATTCCGAGTATCTCATGAGCAAGAAACGAAAAAATATCACGGTGGAGCCCGGACGAATCGTCGTCATCGAAGGAGATTTTGCGCTTTGTTTTCCGGAGGTCAACAAAATGTTTGACGTGAAAATTTTTTTTGACGCATTGCATGAATTGAAAGTAGCGAGACATCGAAAATTCGTTGATTATTCGTATGTCGAAAACATTTTGATTCCCATGCACAAAAAATTCGTACTCCCATCCAGTCAATATGCCAATTATCGGCTGGACATCACCTATATGGGCGAGGATATGGTTGTGCAAAAAATCGAGGATATCTTGAAGATTTTATCTTGAAAATACGGCTTGAGGCTGAAACAGGCAGAGAAATGAATGAGAATAAAAAAATGCCATTGCATGGATCCCTTCACGGGAGTTTTGTAGCGGCATTTTTTTTTGCTGACTCTAGGGCTGTCTTGCGTTCTGAAAATTTCGTCGCATTTACCGGCCATTCGTTTGATCCATCGGAATGACTATCATGGCTTTTTTTCCCTCTTCGATCGTTTCTTTTGACCCCGTCCAGTCGTGAATGGCGTCCAGCAGGGTTTGATAGCCATAATGATATCCCTTACCGCGTTTTGTCCCTGGATCATTGGTGATGAATTCGTCTCGATCATACCCGCGGATGATCAACATGTGGTAGAAGGGATCATTCCCGCTGAAATACGGATTTTTCAAACCGCGTCCGGAGGCGGGGACTATGATGAGGTTTCCGTCATTGAGAGCGATTTTCATGCTCTCGATCGTCACGTCGGTGACGATGGAAGAGCTGAGATGAAAATATTCCTTGAGGATGATCTGCGTGTTTTTCGCGTCCGTGTCTTCGTAAAACCCGAATCGTTGTTTCTGCCAGGCTACGAGTCTTTGGATCTCTTCTTCCATGATTTCATTGCTCATGGGAAGTTTTCCGAGGTATCGAGCCACCATGATCGTACTGGCTTCTTCACAAGCCTCCTGATACGGCAGATCCCAGTTTCCGAAAGGCGCTTGCGGCGCAAAGGGAATATCATGATCCAGGGTTGTCTTGATTTCCACGTCATTGACCGTCGTTTTTCCCGTGACGGTTTCGGAAACGTTTTTCAGAATGCTCCCGAAAAAACCGGCTTCGGGTTTTTTCGTCGGCTCGGTCTTGACGGCGCTTGGCGATTCAAGTGTCGTTTCCGCAAATTTTTCATCAAAACTCTGATCGGCTTCAACTGAGATTTTTTGATTTTGAAACGGTTTGACGAAAAGATCAGCAAAAGCGAAGTAGATGAAGAGGACAAAAACGATTATAATGATCGAGAAAGCGAGAATTTTTTTCATATCATGAATCCTTAGACGATATTCATTATAGAGAATATTTCCAGCATTATAAAGCCTTCATCGCATGCCGAGTAAAACATCATCCCATCGTCACAGACTTTCGATTTCCGGCGAAAATATTTTGTACGGCATGATTGTCGTCGCTTTGTTCGTCGCGATATGGGTCAGTGTCGTGTCCTTGACCTTCATTGTCAAGGATTCCGAGAGAAAAAGCGATTCCGTCGAATATGGCATGACATTTTCAAAATTGTACGCGAATGAATTGCGGCTTGATTGGAAAGCGACGTACCTGGCAATGCTTGACGATATGCAGATTCGTCTTTTTCGGCTGCCAGCCTATTGGCCGGATATTGAGCCTGAGGATAATGTTTATGATTTTTCGGACATGGATTGGATGATTGAGCAGGCAAGTCAGCGGAATGCGAGGATTATCCTTGCCATAGGACGAAAATTGCCCCGTTGGCCGGAATGTCACGAACCGGTATGGCTAAAAGACCTTTCGGAAAGTGAGAAACAGTCAAAGGTACTCGAAATGTTGCCGGTTATCGTCGATCGGTATCGCAGCGAGTCGAGAATCATCGCGATTCAGATCGAAAACGAGCCGCTTTTTCCATTTGGGGAATGTCCCAAACCTTCTCTGGAATTTCTCAAAAAAGAAATTGACATCGTGAAAAAATCGGCGCCGGATATTCCCGTCATCCTTACGGACAGTGGTGAGCTCAGCACTTGGTTTGACGTGGCGTCGCAGGCCGATATTTTGGGGATCAGCCTCTATCGGCTTTCATGGAATCCTTTTTTGGGATACCTGCATTACCCGTTGACGCCGGAGTTTTATCGCGACAGAGCGGATATCATTTCATCGAGAGTCGACGATATCCTCATCACCGAAGTTCAAGCGGAGCCTTGGGTTCACGATGGAATGCTAGAGACCCCTCCTTCCGAGCAGTACAGGTCTATGAATCTTGAGATTTTAAAAAACAATCTTGATTTTGTGGAACGTGTCGGATTTCCCGAAGCGCTACTCTGGGGAGGGGAGTGGTGGTACTGGCTGAAAGAAAATGGAAACCCAGAAATATGGGAATTTATGAAAGAAAAAATTCGTGAAGGCGTCCTATGATCGAGTCGTGGTTTTTGTCCAACGAACATCTTTTTTCCGATCCATGGATTTACGGATCGGTTCTCTTGGTCATCATTCTGACGCAATTTTTGGGATTCACTTTGGGCGCCCTGTGGGTGATCGTGGCGAAGTTCATGGATCCTTGGATGTTTTTTTTCATCACGTTTTTCGTCGGTATGCTGGGAGAATACTGCGACTATCGCATCGGCGGCTTTTTTCAAAGATACATATGTTTGCGTTTTCCCAAATTTTCGAGAAACATGCATCAGTATACCGATATCTATGCCTTTTTGGCCGGAAAGTTTGTGGGCATTCCATTTCTCAGCTACGCGCTGGGCGCAACGTCAGCATTGAAACAGACTCCGTTTTTAATAGGAAACGCAATTTTTTATATGGTGAATACCGTGCTCTATCTTTGGCTGGGGAAAACTTTGCCGATTCGATATTACGGACTTTTGATAGTTTTTTTCCTTCTTCTTTTTTTCATTTCTTTACTTCGAAAACGAAGGAACGAGCTCATCAAGGAACGTATTTTCAGATAAAAAGAAGTTATGCACAAGCCTATTTTGATGAATGGTGTTTTTATCGTGTACAATGAAACATTATTTATCATGCAACGTCCATGATCGTCGTCAAAAATCTCACCAAAACATACGGATCGTTCGTCGCCGTGGACGATATCAGTTTTGACATCGCCACAGGTGAGATCGTGGGGTTTTTGGGGCCGAACGGCGCCGGGAAAACCACCACCATGCGCATACTTTCGCGTTTTTTGGAGCCCACCCGAGGAATGATAACCATTGACGGCATGGATGTGCAAAAAAAAGATATTGAAGTGCGTAAAAAGATCGGGTATTTGCCGGAAAATACTCCCTTGTACAGCGACATGACGGTTCGGGAATTTTTACATTTCAGCGCATCATTACATGATATCCAGCGCCGAGACATCAATCGCAAACTCACGGATGTTGCGTCCAGATGTGGCATAGGAGATCGACTTCATCAGGAAATCGGGAAGCTGTCCAAGGGGTATAAACAGAGGGTGGGGCTTGCCAATGCCCTGATTTCCGACCCGCAGATTCTTATTCTCGACGAGCCGACGAGCGGCTTGGATCCCAATCAAGTCATGGAAATGAGACAGCTGATCAAGGCCGCGGCAAAGGACAAGACTATCCTACTTTCGAGCCATATATTGTCCGAAGTGGAGGCCACCTGCGATCGGGTCATCATTATACACAGGGGAAAACTCGTGGCAACCGGGAAAACTCAAGATATACGAAAGCAGCTGGGAAAAAAATCCGTCATTCGAGTTTTGGTCGAAAAAAACGATTTCGACGTGGAAGCATTGATTCGCGGCGTGAACGGTGTCAGCAGCGTCAAGTCCATATACTCAAAAGACGAGCAGCTCCAAACCTATGAGATTGAAACTGGCGACGACAGCGACGTTCGCAAGGTATTGGTGCAAACCTTGGTAAAGCACGATATTGGACTCTTGGAAATATGCCGCACCGAGGCCACTCTCGAGCAGGTTTTTGCCGAGCTGACGAAAAAATGAGACGATCGAATTTTTGTAACCTATGAATCACATCATCACCATCGTGAAAAAAGAGCTTCAAAGCTATTTCCATTCTCCGGCGGCGTATGTTTTGATTTCTTTTTTTCTTCTTGTGAGCTCATGGCTTTTTATGCGTAATTTTTTTATCGCCAATATCTCTTCCATGCGGGAGTATTTCGCTTTGTTGCCATGGATATTTCTTTTTCTCATCCCGGCCATCAGCATGCGTTTATGGTCGGAAGAAAAAAAGATGGGAACCAATGAACTCTTGCTGACATGGCCCGTGCGCGATTATGAAGCCGTGGTGGGCAAGTTTTTGGGGAGTTTTATCTTTATCCTCATCTGTTTGACGTTCACCGCTGTCATACCCATCGCCATAAGCTATGCTGGGGATCCGGATCTGGGGCTGATCATCGCTTCCTATGTGGGTGCAGCGTTTCTTGCCGCCGGCTATCTTGCCATCGGCCTTTTTGCTTCGAGTATGACGGATAATCAAATTATCGCGTTTATCATCGCTTTGGCGATCAGCTTTGCGCTTCTCATCATCGGTCAAAATTTCGTTCTTCTGGTCGTTCCCCAAATCGTCGGGAATGTTTTCCGATTTTTGAGCCTCTCATCACATTATGAAAGCATATTGCGAGGGGTTTTTGATTCTCGCGACATACTGTATTATCTTTCCATCGTATTCGTGTTTTTGCTGCTGAACGTCAGAAATATAGAGAAACGTTTTTAGATTCATTGAAATAAATTTCGAGATTTGTCTATTTGTTTTCTCGAATTTTCGTATGAAAAAAATTTCCAATATCATGAAGCACTCCCTGACATCGTGGACGACGGTGCTTTTGCTTATCATAGCGACGGTCCTCGTCAACGCGATCGGGAATTTTTTTCATGTTCGGTTTGATGTTACTGAAGAGAAGCTTTTTACTTTGTCAGACGTGACGAAAAGCACGCTTGCCGAATTGCCGGATATCGTTGCGGTGAAGGTGTTTTTTTCCGAGAAACTTTCCCCGCAATTTGTGCGGATTGCCGATCAGGTCGATGATATGCTTTCGGAATACGAAGCTCGTTCCAGCGGGAAAATATCGATCAGGCATGTGAATACCGATTCCGAGGATGGCAGAGATGAGGCGCAGGTTCTTGGAATCCCGGAAATCGAAATGCAGATTTTAGAAAAAGATACCCTGCAGGTGCAAAAAGGTTTTTTGGGGCTTGCCATTGTGTCGCTTGACAAAAAGGAAGTGATACCCGTGATCAGTCAGACGAATAATCTCGAATATGAGCTTTCGTCGGCCATAAAAAAAGTTACGTCGGAAAGCGTTCCTACGATAGGATTTATCACCGGCCACGATGAACATGGGTTTGGAGAATTTGGCGCCGCCAAAAAAGACGGGCAAGATTACGAAGTCGTCAAAAAGGCATTGCAAAAAAATTACACGGTTCAAAGCTTGAGCATTGATCCGAGCTCGGGCATTCACGGTATCGATACCCTCGTGATCGCCGGCGGAAAGGAAAAGTGGAATGACCGAGATCTTTATGCGCTGGATCAGTTCATCATTTCCGGAGGAAACGCGGTGTTTCTCATGGATGCCGTCACCATCGGCAATGATCTGTCCGCCCAAGCAATCGATATCGGTATGGATGATTTTTTGAAGCATTGGGGAGTGACATTGCAAAAAAACATCGTTTTTGATCGCTACCATGAAAGTGCCACGTTTGGGAACGGCTTTATTTCGTTTGTTCAGCCTTACCCTTTTTTCGTGAAAATTCCCAATGCCGCCATGGACAGTGCAAATGCAATCGTTTCTCGAGTCGAAGGCGTATCGTTTCCGTGGGCGAGCAGCCTTTCTCTTGGCGTCAAGGAAGATGTCAGCAGATCGGATCTGTTGGTCACTTCGGGATACGCCGGGAGCGCTCAGTCGCCTTTTGACCTCGATCCGTCGCAGAGCTTCGCGTATGCGTCGGGTGACGGAAGCAAGACATTGGCGAGCATCCTGCAAGCGAAATTTACCAGTTTTTTTGATGGCAAGCAGATTCCGCCGCCTTCGGAGTCGAAGGCTGAAATTCTCGACGGCATCGTTTTTCGCGAAAAAGCTGAAAAAGAATCCCGGCTGATGTTTGTCGGTGATTCGGATTTTCTTTCCGATCTTTCGATCCGAGATTGGCCCAATAATCTTGTTTTTTTTCTCAATGCCGTGGATTCTTTGACGCTGGATCGCGGGTTTATGGAGATTCGCGCAAAAAGCAGCACGCCGGTCTCCCTCAAGGTACTGGACGAACGTGAAAAAAACGCATTACGATTTTTTGCGATCGCGGCAATGCCGATGGCCGTCATGGTTTTTGGAATCGTGAAACTTTGGTTTCGCAGAAAAAATAACCAGCTTTCCCTATGAGAAAAATCATTTTGTTGCTCATATTCATTTTTCTTCTCTCGGTCGGTGTTTATGGAGCCTATGCATGGAAACGATCCGATTTGGAGAAAAACATGGTGAAAATTCGCGTCATGACTTTTGACCAAGCGTTGGTGCAAAAGATCGTTCTCAAGCGCGGAAGTCAAAGTCTTCAGCTGCATAAAAGCGATGATGCATGGTTTATAGAAGAAAACGTGGCGGATCGCGAGAAGGTCAATGCCCTTCTCGATAAACTTGTATCGTCCAATTATGTGGATCAGGTGACCAAGACGGAACAAAGATGGGTCACTTTGGGGCTTGATCAAAATACCGGTGTCAATGTGCAGTTATTCAATGTCGAAGGTATAGCGATTGAGGAAATATGGCTTGGGAAAATTTCTCCGGATTATCGCCATCAGTATGTGAGGACGCCAAACCGCGAAGGAGCGTGGACCGTCGATCAGAATATGACGGCTCTCGTGGATATGTCACCGGAATTTTGGAAAGCAAAAGAAGCTCCCGCTGTCGGACAAGAGAGCGATAATACAACCGAAAGCCGGTAGATTCGTTTTTGGAGTTGCGTTTTTATTTGGTATAATAACGCTGAACTTTTCTCAAGCATTCAAAAAACCGGTAATGAAAACTATGGATCATTTACAGCATATTTTGGAGTCGGTTGATTTGCTCGCGGAAAAAGAGAAAAAAACGAGCGAGTTTATTTCGGATTTGCGAAAAAAAGTTTTTACGAAAGAAATTTTGGCAAAGCTCGAAGATGATGATCGGGACAATATCGAAAATATGATCGTGATACTTGAGCGAGATTCAAAAAAGCATATCGGGAACCTCAAGGTGATTTTAGACGCCAAGGGGGTGGGAAAGAAAATCGAAAATCTTACCATGTGATCGTCGCGCTTTTTGATTTTATCAATTTTTTTTGCAAGACTCATGAAATGGTTATGACGGATAAAGTGCGCAATTCGTATTTGGACAGCCTTGAAAATTTGTATGCGGAGAAGAAAAACATCAGCGAAGAGCTGATGTCTCTTGCGATCGCGTCGGACAATCAGGATTTGCAGGATCGGTTTCGTTATATTCGCGATGATGAAGCGAAACATGTGGGTATCGTAAAAATGCTTCGAAGCATGCTGGGTACGATGAAATAATTTTTATGACGATATGCGATTTGGGTTGCATTCATGTCTATATCGGATACGGGAAAAATAAAACCGCTGCCGCCATCGGCAATGCACTCTTGAGCCTTGGAAAATCTCAAAAAGTGGGATTTTTTTTCTTTAATAAAGAAAAATTCGGCGCTGCGCAAAAAAAAATTCTTGACGCTTTGGCGTATTACGGATTGCGGTATGAGGTGAGCGAAATTTCATATTCTTGCGAAGCGGATCACAGCATTCCCATCACCCAATCGGTGATTTCCGAAGCGCACAGGATGCTTTCATTGGCGAAAAAGGCTACGGATTCAGGAAAATACGATCTCATTGTTTTGGATCACATTCACGAAATCGTTTCGCACGGAATCATCTCCGAGTCCGATTTTTTGCAATTTTTACGTTCCAAACCTTCGCATATCGAGATGATTTTGACCGGTGAAAAGGCGCTTGAGTCGGTAAAAGGGCTTGCCCGCGATGTGACGGAAATGAAATAAGGGAGGATGGTAATGATGAAGGACAATTCATCACTTGAGGTTTTATATCATAGATTTCATAACATCGGATATGAAAAAACACATTGACATGGAGTACGACCGGGTGGATGAATATCTCTATTTGGGCACGAACCTGTGTTGCACGGATCATGCCGGAGAATTGATCACCAAGAACATTCGCGCCGAGCTTGATCTGGAAGAGGAAGCTTTTCGCCATCATGAATTCACGTTTCCGGTGAATATCTGGATACCGGTGAAAGACAAAACCGCTCCCACCGCTGAGCAGCTTCGCAGCGGTGTGTATTTTCTTGACATTCTCGTGCGCTGTGAGATTCCCTGCTATGTCCATTGCATGAACGGGCATGGCCGAGGTCCGACCTTTGTGATAGGGTATTATATTTTTCACGGAATGTCGTTTGAAAAAGCCTATGAATTCGTCAAAAGCAAAAGAAACGAAATTCATCTTGAAAATTCTCAAGAAAAAACACTCCAAGAATTCGAACGCGCGTATGACGGCATGTAATGTGTGAGCTATCGAATCATGGTTGTCCTGTGTGTTGCATTGAGGAGATGATATTATGAGAGAGAGATGATGCGTACCGAAGTTTTGGAAAAAATGATCAGAAAAATCGGTTGAAAGGTGAAGCAATGCGAATTTTTTATTTAAAAAAATGGAATTGAGACAACTCAATTTTTTTTGTTTCGAAGTGCATCAATCAATGTATTTTGAAAGCCGAGAAAAGAGAAATATGCTTTGGCTCGTTCGTATCCAAGATTTCCGAGTCTGATGTGGTACGTCTCGTCGCGGATCAGAGAAATCAAAGTTTTGGCAAGCGTCTCAGGGGTGTCCGGCGGAATGATAATGCCGGAATATCCGTTTTGAATGGCTTCTCTCACGCCGCCGACGTCGGTTCCGATGACGGGTTTTTTATGTACGTTGGCTTCAAGATAGACCATGCCAAAACCTTCGACATCGCCGTTTGAGCCGTTTCGAATGGGAAGGACAAAAATATCGCAGGTTTCGTAGAGTTTCCTTTTCATCATTGCATCAGAAACGTTCCCAAGAAATGTGATGGTCACGAAAGGGCAGGCGACGCTTTCTGCGATTTTTTCCAATGCGGCTCTTTCCGGGCCGTCTCCGGCGATCGTGTACAAGAGACTTTGGCGAGGCGACAGAATTCCATCCTTTTTGAGAATATCAAGGGCGGATAATACCGTATCAATGCCTTTTCTTTTCACGAGTCGAGCCATGGAAAGAATGGCAATGGAGTGGCGCATCTCGTTTGTTGTAGAATTCGAACGGCTTTCCGGAATCGAAGATGAACCATCGGGTTCGATCGTCATGACGGACAGATTTTTGGATATCATTGCTTTTTCAAGGGGAATCTCCGCGCACGGGTACAGGATGACGATCTTTTTTTCCGGGATATGATAGTCGTTGATGAGGATGTTTTTTGTGAAGAGGCTGTTTGAAAAGATTGTGTGCGCCCTCGAAAGCAAAAATTTCGCTTGTTTCATTTTTCTCTCCGAAAAAAGCGGGACGCTGATATCCATGCCGTGGGTGAAGACCATGTATGGCTTTCCGAAAATTGAAAAAAAAAATCCTATCCATCCGAGTGGAAGAATATGCCCGATAAGGATGATATCCGGACGAAAATTGAAAAAAAGACGCACAGCTGAAAAGAAATACCCGATCCATGCGGGCATCAAAGGAAATCGAACCGAGCGTGGAAATCGTGTCAGGTTTTCATCATGAGCAGTATCGTTGACGAAAGGCTCCTGTGTGCCCGCAAGGACATGAATTTGAAATTCATCGCACAGAGCCCTGCGGACAAAATCATAGTAAGTGGCAATGCCTCCGATATCCGGAGGAAATTCAAATGTCAAAAAAAGAATCTTTTTTTTCATACTGCAAACTGCAAAAAAGTCTCCGTATTCGGACGTTGTGACCGCTTGTCAAAAAAGTATGTTTGGTATAATACCATGGTCACAGGATTATGATATTTTTCTATGTCGAACTTGCAACGTTTGCGATCCCAAGTCGCTTTGTTTCCTCTTGAGCCGGGCTGCTATATCATGAGGGACGCCGGTCAGGATATCATTTATATCGGAAAGGCGAAAAGTCTTCGCAAGAGAGTATTTTCGTATTTCAGAAAAACAAATCAGGATCCCAAGACTCGACTTTTGATGAATCATATTGCCGGTATAGAGTACATCGTCATGGATTCCGAAGTCGAGGCCTTGGTTCTGGAAGCCGAGCTGATACGGAAACACAAACCCAAGTACAATATCGATCTCAAGGATTCCGTAAGATACGCTTATTTGCTCTTGACCGATGAACCGTATCCGCGTTTGCTGTCGGTGCGCGACAAGACTTTGAAGGGAAGATATTTCGGACCGTATACCGACGCTCATGCGCGTGAAACGGTCGCGGAGATGGCAAAACGATTTTTTCACATTCGGACATGCGGCACGATTCTTCCCAAGCGCGTCTGCCTCCAATATCATATCAAACGCTGCGACGCTCCCTGCGTTCAGAATATTTCCTTCGAAGAGTATCAAAAAAATATCCGTTCGGCAGCCCTGTTTCTCTTGGGCAAGACCGATGATTTGGAAAAGGCGCTTTTGCATGAAATGAAAGCCCGTTCGCATGCATTGGAATACGAAAAGGCCAAGGTGTTGCGCGATCAGATCCAAAGCCTCAAAAATTTGAAAACCCGACAGAAGGTATCGCTGATACGGGATTTCAATCAAGATATTATCGCGAGCCTGGACTTTGGGAAAACGATCATCATACAGGTATTTCATATCAAAAAGGGGGTTATTTCAAACAAAAAGGAATTCCGATTTGATCAAGAGGAGGGAATATTCGAGCATTTCGTCCAATTGTTTTATTCCGCAAACGAAATTCCCGAGGAGATCATCGTGGCGAAAAAACTTCGAGATCATGACACCATGGTGGCCTATTTGCAGACACTGCGCATCCAAAGGAAGGCGTCGCAAAAAAATCTCCCCATCGTGACGATTCCAAAACTCGGAGTCAAAAAAGAGCTGCTCTCAATGGTTGAAAAAAATATTCGCGAATCTGCCCGAGAGCAAAGCGCCGAATTGGTGGATTTGCAAACCATGCTGAATCTTCCATGCGTCCCTTCGGTGATAGAATGTTTCGATATTTCCAATCTTTCCGATATCGGGATTGTGGGTGCCATGGTGCAGTACCGAGACAACCGTTTTGACAAAACGAATTATCGAAAATTTCGGATCCGAAGCACGGCGACGCAAGACGATTTCGCTTCAATGGCTGAAGTCGTGCATCGGAGGTATCGCCGGATGCTTGAGGAAGACAAGGAAATGCCCGATCTCATCGTCATTGACGGCGGAAAGGGGCAGCTTCATGCCGCGATGCATTCGCTCCTCGATCTGGGACTGAAAATTCCCATCATCGGGCTTGCGAAAAAGTTTGAAGAAATTTATATTGCGCATGAGAGTCGGCCGCTGAATTTTGAAAAAAGCCGAGCGGGAATGCGATTGCTCATCAATATTCGCGATGAAGCTCATCGGTTCGCCATCAAGTACCATCGTTTTTTGCGCGATAAGATGGCTTTCAGGTAAGTTACTGAGACTTCATAGTTAACTTAATTTTTTGTACTTCTTTTTTTTGCTTAAAATAAGCGAATCAATGAGATGTCGATTCGTGAAGTCAATTACGAACGGTCAATTAACCTCAACTCACACCCAGCCTAAAGACGAGGTTTGAGATCTGATAAGCTTTTCTTTGGGATAACTGAAGTGGGTGATTTGAGAAGTTCGCTGTAATGAAAGAAAGGCAAGCGACCGTTTGTAAATAAATTATGATGTTGTAATTAACTTTTTATGAAGCATCTGCAAGGGGCAGTAAAAATTATAAGTGTTTTGGGTATCATCCTTTTTCTTTCCGGGTGTGTGAAAAACGTCTTTGACGAGCAACGCGCTTTGCGGAGGAATACCGATGCAAAAGCGGCCGACTCGACGCAAGACCCCAGAGATCCGAAAGTGTCAGGTGCGAATGTATCGCTTGAACAGGAATTGCAAATCATACCCTATGAACCGGAACCAAGCCCCATCGCGATATTGCATACCAACAAAGGGGATATAACGCTGAAGTTTTATGCTCGTCACGCTCCGAAAACCGTGGAAAATTTTCTCAAGCTCGCGCGCGGCGGTTTTTATGACGGCGTGAAATTTCATCGCGTGATAAACGATTTCATGATCCAGACCGGGGATCCAAACAGCAAGGATGACGATTGGAAAGACGACGGGCAGGGTGGCCCCGGGTATACCATTGACGATGAATTCAATAACATCAAGTTTCTACGCAGTATCGTCGCCATGGCAAAAACGGCTTTGCCGAACAGCGGAGGCAGTCAGTTTTTCATCGTGACGAATAAACACGCCGAGTGGCTGAACGGTCAATACACGGCTTTTGCGGTTGTCACCGAAGGGATGGATGTGGTCAATGCCATCGAAAAAGTGAAAACCACGGATAAGTACGATTTGCCGCCCGATCATCCGGTGGAAGATATCGTGATCGAACGAGTCGAGGTACGAGAGTGAATGGGCTCTCAAGCGTTTTTAAAAGCATACCGAGACAAAGATCCGACCCATAGCACGGAGCTCCATTTTGCCGAGAATGAAGTACTGAGACGTTAACCTCTTGACTGGAATTTCGCCATGATTTAGAGTTCCTCGATTCTGGTTTCGAAATGTATTGTCTGTATTTGAGGAGGTAGGTGTCATGCATTGGTCAGAAAAGAAAGTGGCTGTTTTTGGGGCTGGGGGACTTCGGAACGCATTATTCAGCGGAATTCTGAGAAAAGCGAAATGTGTTCCAAGCATGTTTTCAAAGGTTTATGCGGTATCTTCGGCTGCCATGCTTGCCGCGTATTTCATCAGCGGGAAATTGCATCTCACCGATGAGATCTGGGTGAAGCGTCTTATGAGACCGGAAGTTTATGACGGAAACAAGCGGCTGTTTTCCATGGACCTTGAATACATGGTGAAAATCGCTTGCCATGACCTCGATCGCTCGTTTTTTCGAAGCGGTTATGAGCCAAAGCTTATCGTGCCGATAGTGGACGCAAAAACCGGAGAGGTGGAATATCATCAGATCAATGATGAAAATTTCG
Source organism: uncultured Gammaproteobacteria bacterium (assembly GCA_964485795.1). Classification (GTDB taxonomy): domain Bacteria; phylum Patescibacteriota; class Patescibacteriia; order VMEV01; family CAZAJQ01; genus CAZAJQ01. The sequence goes on along the minus strand of CAZAJQ010000002.1, from coordinate 129,236 downwards.
ACAAGCTCCTCATGCAAACCTGTCATATCCCAAGCGTTGCAAATCGAAGAAAAATTCTTGATCGGAGCGTTTTGGAAAAGGTGGATGGAGCCATCAGAGATCCTCTGCCGGTTCAAAAGGCCTCCGAAGAAAATCCGGACAAAAAAATCATCGTTTTTTCCAATGTTCCCGTCGGGTATGTGAAGCCCTTGCCGAGCGTATGGATGCAGCTTCTTGCGTTTGTCATGTTCCCCAAGCTTTGGTTTGTGTTTCGCAAGCATCCGGATTATCAGCGCGAGACTTGGGAGTTTATCGCAAAACATCAGATATCCGTGATCGCGCCGCAAGAGATGCCGGCCGCCGATACCTTTGAGAGGGATCCAAAAAAGGTGGAGGCGACCATTCGTCTCGGAGAGCAGATCGGAGAGCGACATGCCGCACTTTTTTTGTAAGTTTGGGAATCTTAAAAGGCGTTCAAAGGAGAACGCTTTTTTCTTTTCAATCATGACGGAAAAAACGTCATTTGCGTATTTTTCCTTCTCTGCTATCATGGATGGGTAATTGATTCCTTATTGAAAGGAGGTGAACCGTATGGAAACAGGAATTCTTGAAGCTTGGGCAATAGTTCTGACATCGTCATTTCAGGAAATTTGGCTTGCCTTCATTAAGTTTTTGCCGAATTTTTTGGGGGCGGTGATTATCTTTGTCATCGGTTGGTTTATCGCGGGATTCGTGGGGAATTTTATCAAAAAGATCGTTGAAGCCTTGAAGATCGATGAGCTCATCGAAAATGTCGGGCTCAAAGAAAGTTTCATCAAGGCCGGAATAAAGCTCAATGTCGCGATATTGCTCGGATGGATTGCGAAGTGGCTTCTCGTCATCGTTTTTTTGGTGGCTTCGGCGGACATATTGCAGTGGCAACAGATCAATGAATTTCTCAGCAGCATAGTGGATTTCATCGCCAATGTATTCATCGCGGTTATTATTTTGCTCGCCGGGATACTTTTGGGCAATTTCATGTTCCAAATCGTCTACAAATCGGTGAGCGCGGCCGAATTGCGATCCGCAAAACTTTTGGCCGGATTGGCAAAGTGGGCGGTGGTGGTTTTTGCGGCGATGGCGGCACTGGTGCAGCTGGATATCGCCCAGCATTTTATCGCGACGCTGTACACGGGGTTTATCGCCATGGTCGCATTGGCCGCTGGATTGGCATTCGGTCTCGGAGGCAGAGAACATGCCAAGGAGGTGATGGAACTTTTGAAAAAAGACATTTCAGAACATGGTAAATAGGTCAGGAAAAAAATTCCTCTTCGTCATGCGGGGGATTTTTTTATATTCGAGACATCCCGGCCCAAGCCGTGGAAATTTTTATTTTTTGCGGAATGAATTCCTGCTATACTATTTGACGAAAGGGTCGTTTCATCTTCTTGGCTGTTTTGTTTGATTCCCTCTGAATATTTGAAATTGTATTCCCATGTATCGCTACAGAATTTTTGAAATCATTCCCGGTTTTTTGGTATGGACTACCTTTGTATGCTCCATACTTTTTTCATTTATCGCCCCTTTGTGGGTGATTTATTTTATCATCATTTTTTCGCTGTTATGGCTTTTGCGCGTTTTGTATTTCGTCATTTTCGTTTTTCACGGTTGGATCGCCTATCGTAGAGCGTTACAGGTGGATTGGTATCAAAAGCTGCGCGCAAACGCGGATTGGCGAGAGATACGTCACCTCATTTTCCTTCCCATGTATCAAGAGCCCTATGAAGTGGTGGAAGAGACCTTTGAAGCGCTCCTGGCTTCGAAGTATCCCAAAGAGCATATGATCGTCGTTCTGGCCGGGGAGGAGCGATCCAAGGAGCATTTTGCAAAAGTTTCCAAAGCCATTTCAAAAAAATACGCATCAAAATTCGCGCATATTCTTATCACTCTGCACCCCGATAACCTTAGGGGAGAAATCAAAGCCAAGGGAGCCAACGCGAATTGGGCGGGGCATAGGGCTCAGGAGTACATTGACGATATCAAGATACCCTATGAAAATATCATCGTTTCGTATTTTGACGTGGATACCGTCGTGCATCCGCAATACTTCGCACATTTGACGCAGACGTTTTTGTCTCACCCGGATCGTTTGCGCACCTCGTATCAGCCCGCGGTGCTGTACAACAACAATATTTGGGACGCTCCGATGGTGACGCGCATTTCAGCGTTTGGCACCACATTTTGGCTTTTTACAGAGCTGGCGAGGCCGGATCGTCTTTTCACTTTTTCGTCGCATTCAATGCCTTTCAAAGCCTTGGTTGACGTGGGATTTTGGGAAAAGGACAAGGTTACGGACGACAGCAGGATTTTTTTGCAATGCTTTGTCCGTTATCAGGGTGACTATACCGTCACCCCGCTTTTTATACCGGTTTCCATGGATACGGTGACGGCTCCCACGCTTTTGCGAGCCGCGATAAATCTGTATAAACAGCAGAGACGCTGGGCATGGGGCGTGGAACATTTTCCCTATATGATGGAAAAGTTTTTTTTCACGCCAAACACCATTCCGTTTCGCTTGAAGATCAAGTATCTTTTCAATCATGTTGAAGGCATGTACACATGGGCCACAGCTCCAATTTTGCTTTTTTTGCTTGGATATCTGCCGCTCTACGTTGCGCCCGCGGAGTTGAAAGCGACGGCATTGGCTCAGGCGGCGCCCTATGTTCTTCAGTGGCTTATGAGCGCCTCCATGATCGGTATTTTCGCATCGGCCGGCATCAGTCTTTTCCTCCTCCTTCCAAAGCCAATGGGCCAACCCCACCATAAGATCATCACCATGATCCTGCAGTGGTTTTTATTGCCGGTTACATTCATCCTTTTTGGAGCCATTCCTGCCATTGAATCGCAGACCAGACTCATGCTTGGAAAATATCTCGGCTTCTGGGTGACTGAGAAAAGCCGAGGAAGAAAATAAAAAATTTCGCAAGCATAAGCGTCAATTTCGCATGGAACCGCATGGTGATTTTTCACGACGCAAAGCGGTGACGTCCCTTGACTTTTTAAAGATTTTAGGCTAATTTTAGGGCTCCAATTCGGTTTTTTATAAAAAAACATTTCATAACCATTTTTCAATACCTATGCTTATCACGCTCAAAAAATTTTTTTATTCGTTGAAGGACATCAACAGGCTTACCACAGTGATTTTGATCATCTTGGTATTTTGCATATTTTTGGGAATGATAGGGATGAAATTGACCTATGATTTCACCAATGACGGTCGCGATTACCTTACGGCCGCAAAAGCCGAGCTTTCGGAAAAAAATAATTTTTTAACCGCCGCGGAACATATTCGATCTGCGGAAAAGAAATTCAAACGCGCCTATTGGTCTCTGAAAATGACCTTCATTTTTCGTCTGCTTCCTTTTTACAATGCGCAGTACAAAGCCGTTGCTTCGGTTTTCAAGCACGGGCTTTCGATCATGTCCACCGGCGATAAATTTTTGGTGAAATTCGACGAGATTTATGAAGCGACGAACAAAGGATCCATATCGGTATCCGAGCTTGATAAGGATCAAAAGAGATTTATCTTGGGAAAAATTTCCGAATCCATTCCATTGATCGGCGAGCTCAACGATTCCATCGAGCGATTGCAGGTGGCCATCATCGAGATCGATCAAAATCCCAAAGTTCATACGGAAATTCGCAATCTAGCGAACAAATTCACCGCGGGATTGCAGAAAGCGCATCAATACGTCTCCGAAGCCTATGATTTTTCGACGTTGTTTCCTTTCATATCCGGTTATCCGGTTTCGCAGAATTATCTTCTTCTCCTGCAAAACAGCGATGAGCTTCGACCCACCGGAGGCTTTATCGGCAATTACGGCATCGTACGCGTTGATTCCGGAGAAGTGGAGCATATTCAGACGGAAAATATCTATTCTCTGGATATTCCGTCCAAAGACTTCTTTCAGGAAACCCCTCCGGCACCTCTTGCGAGGTATCTGGACATCCCGTATTGGTACCTGAGAGACTCCAATTGGGATCCGCATTTTCCGGCATCGGCCAATCGCGCATTGGATTTTTATCGCAAAGAGGGTGGTGATTTGCAGTTTGACGGGGTGATTGCCGTGATGCCCGCATCGGTGGCGCGAGTGATGAATGTGGTGGGAAACGTTACTGTGAAAAATATCGTGTATACGCCGGAAAACTTCGTCGACTTGCTCGAATATCGCAGGGAACCCAGCGAAATCGGTCCCAGCGACGATGAGAGAAAACAAATCATCAATGATATTGCTATCGAAATGATCAAGAGAATCCAAAATCTTCCTTTGGGGAAGCTTGCGGATATTTGGGCGGCGGTGAAGACTTCTTTGAAAGAAAAGGACATTCTTATGTTCCATCGCAACGAAATCTATCAGGCGCATATCGTGAAGTATTGGGGAGGTGGTACCATTGATACGCAGGATGGGGATTATCTCATGGTCGTTGACGCCAACCTCGGCAGTTTGAAAACCGATCCGGTCATCAAGAGAGACATTCTATACAAAGTTGCGAAGCAAGAAGGGAAGTTCGTGGCGTCAGTCGAAATCACTTATACGCATACCGGCAATTTTGACCCGCGTATCACGCGCTACCGCACCTATACGAGGGTGTATGTGCCAAAGGGAGCCAAGCTGATTTCCTCAAAAGGAGTGATGGATACGGATAGAAGCGATGCGGCCGGCGAAGTGACGGTGGCCGATGAATTTGGCAAGACGTATTTTGGCGGATTCATTTCCATTGAGCCGGGTAAGACGGGAGTTTTGAAATTTGAATATGTGCTACCGGAAACGATAGAAACGTCGCTTCGTGAAAATCATTATGAACTCATGGTTCAGAAACAGCCGGGTACGAATCCGACGATTTCATTATCCGCGGATTTTGGAGAAAAAATCGAATCCTTCTCATCCGAGCTTGATGGAAAGCTCGATGGCGAAACGGCCTTGAAAGTTTCCAGTGCTTTGCGTGAAGATAAGCGCGTGGAGATATTTTTCGCTGAGTAAAGCGTATCCGCATTTACCATGTTTATTCGCAAAATCGGCATTGATTTGGGCACGACCAATGTGCTCGTGCACGTACCCAAAAAGGGCATTGTGATCAATGAACCCTCGGTGGTGGCCATTTCGACAAGAGATAAAAAAGTCATGGCCGTCGGATTCGAAGCCAAGGAAATGCTTGGACGAACACCGGAAACCATCATCGCTTCACGTCCTCTCAAAGAGGGCGTGATTGCCGATTACAAGACCACGGAAGCCATGCTGCGCTATTTTATCAATAAAGCCTTGGGAGGCATACGTTTTTTTCGTCCCGAGGTTATGGTGGCCGTACCCGCCGGCATCACTTCTACCGAGCGACGTGCCGTCATTGACGCCACGATCGCCGCCGGAGCGAAGGCGGCCTATATCATCAAAGAACCCATTGCCGCCGCGATCGGAGCCAATATTCCCATCGGAAGCGCATCCGGTCATATGATCATCGATATCGGAGGAGGAACATCGGAAATGGCGGTCATTTCCCTGGGCGGGATCGTGGCAAGCACCTCGGTTCGCATCGGAGGCAATAAGCTTGATCAGGCCATTTCCGAGCATATTCGTAAGAAATACGGACTTGCCATCGGTGAGCGCACTTCCGAGCAGATGAAGATTCAGATCGGATCGGCTCTCTATATTGATGACAAATTGAGTATGAAAGTTCGAGGAAGAGACATGCTTTCGGGTTTGCCGAAAAGCATTGTGGTGAGTTCCGACGATGTGACGGATGCCATTCAAAACGAGCTTGAGGGCATTATTATCGCCGCAAAAGACGTGCTTCATAAGACGCCTCCGGAATTGGCCGCCGATGTCATCGAAAAAGGCATGATACTTTCGGGAGGCAGCAGCTTGCTGCGCAACATCGATAAATTATTGACCCGCGCCACGGGAATCAGCGCGTATGTTGCCGATGAAGCCTTGCTTTGCGTGGCAAAAGGCACGGGTGTTGCCCTTGAAAATCTCGAGTCGTACAAAAGAAGTCTCCTTGCGACACGGTAGAGCACGGCATGATGTAAAATTCAGGATAACTCCATGATGTCTATCCGTTGATTTCTTGAGCGGGGAATCTTTTTTAAAACTATGAAAGTTTTCGGTCATGAGACGCAAAAAAATATTTTTCGACTCGCATTGCGTTTACGGCGAATCCATCACGCCACGTTGATTTCCGGCCCTTCGCATGTCGGCAAATCGACTCTGATGCGGTGTTTTTGCCAGATGATCCTGTGCGAAAAACCCGATGGAAAGGCTTTTGTTCCTTGCGGTCGATGTTTACATTGCTCGCAGATGGAAAAAGGGATTCATTCGGATGTTTATTTTTTGGAAAAAGAATCGGAAAAATTTTTTATTCCCATCGAACGCATACGGCAACTGAAGGAAACCCTGTATCAAAAATCGTTTCTCGGTTCGTATAAAATTGCTATACTGAAAAACATCGAGCATCTTTCCCTTGAAGCGGGCAATGCACTTTTAAAACTTCTGGAAGAACCGCCTCCCGGCACGATTTTTTTGATGACATCGAGCAACCTTTCGAACGTGCTTCCCACCATGCTTTCTCGAACTCAAAAGTATTCGGTTTCGATCGCATCCGATGTCGAAATCTTTGATTTTTTGAAAGACTTGTCCTGTTCCGATGATGAAGCAAAAAACATTGCGGAGCTTACGTTTGGAAAGCTCGGTTGTGCAAAACGATATGCGGAAAACAGGGATGATTTTGAACACGCTCTGAAGCTTTGGAAATTGGTTTCCGATATTCTCGATCGGGGGAGTATGGACAATGAGCAGGACATCATCAAGCATCACGATATTTCTGAAGTTATGGATTTTGTTTTGCATCGCGTGAGAAAATCATTTCTGGAGAGCGATCAGGGTGAGGATGCTTCTGAAAAACAACAGAGACTCCTTTCTCATAAAATGATCGCCGATTGGATTTTGGAGTGGAGACGGAAAATGGAAAAGATCCCTTTGTCCGAGCCCCTTCTTTTACAAAATCTTTTTCTTCAAATAAAAAAACAGCGAGTATGAAAAAAATATGTTTTCTTTTCTTATGCACCTTTTTGTTGACGGGTTGCATTACCGTGCAAAAGACGCAGGACGGCGGTGTTTTTCGAAGTTCAAACAAGGGGGGGAAATGGGAGCAAAAGGTTTTCATAGGCAAGCAAGGACGCAAAACTCTAGCGATTGACAAGGTGAATGTGGTCACGATGCAGTTTGACCCGCAGGATAGCAAGATCATCTATCTGGGGTCGCGCGAAGACGGAGCCTTTCTGACAAAAGACGGCGGTGAAACGTGGATACCCTTTTTCACGAATAAAGGCAGAGTGCAAACGATCAAGGTTCATCCCAAAGACAGCAAGGTGATTTATACGGCCATAGATTGGAAGATATTCAAAACCAAGGATGGCGGGAATGCATGGGAGCTTCTCTATACGGATACGAATCAGGATTTGGTGACGGATTTTCAGATTGACGGGTACAATCCGGAAAAAGTGTATGCGTCGCTTTCAAACGGCAGTTTGCTCGCTAGCGAAGACGGCGGGAAAAGCTGGAGGCTTTTGCAAAAATTTTTGGACAAGATCGAGCGTATCGTCATCAACGAGCGTGACACTCGCATCATCTATGTTGCTCTCACCGAGCGCGGCATCTATCGCAGCTCCAATGCCGGTGAGACATGGGACAATGTCAGCCAGAGTTTGGAAGGGCTTTTTGAAGCGTGGATTTATCGCGATATGCAGCCGGATGCGAATCAAAAAGACGGAATACTCTATGCTTCCAATTACGGCCTCTTCCGAAGCACCGATGGCGGTAAAAATTGGGTGAATATTCCTCTTTTGTCCGAAATAGGGAAAGTGTTCATTTTCAGCGTGTCCGTGAATCCCAAAAATTCCGATGAGATATACTACTCGACGCTGACGAATTTTTATCATTCGATTGATGGCGGCAAGACATGGAGCACCGCACCTCTTCCCACGAAGCGTGTCGGGCATCCGATATTGATCGATCCCAAAGATTTCAATACCCTCTATCTGGGTGCCATATCGCCGCTTTAAAACTTTCATCACATGGAGCGTTTCCGAATCATTGACAATGAACGGAAAATTATGAAAGATATTGAAGCCACATGCGGTAGTAAAGCAAGCCTATTACGCCGTGCAGATATTCCGACGATATTTTGTAATAGATCGGCAACCTCATAATTTTTGGATAACGTACTCTCCTATGAATCCATTTGTATTCGAACACAAACCTCAATTTGACGGCATTATCGAGTATTTCAAAAAAGACATTGTGACGATTCGTACCGGCAGGGCCAATCCCGCGATGGTCGAAGACATCAGTATCGAAGCCTATGGCATGCGAAGCCCGCTCAAGCAATTGGCGAGTATTTCAGCGCCGGATCCGAAAACGATCGCCATCGAGCCTTGGGACAAGTCCGTGATTAAAGATATTGAAAGGAGCATCGCCGCCGCGAATCTTGGATTTTCGCCGGTCAATGAAGGGAATATGATTCGGATCGGAATGGTTCCGCTTACCGAGGAGCGAAGAAATGAGCTGATAAAAAAGCTCGGTGAAAAAGTCGAAGATGCAAAAATCAAGGTTCGACAGGCGAGGGACAAGGCTCGCGAAACGATATTGGAAGCCGAAAAGGGGAAAGATATCACCGAAGACGATAAATTTCGATATTTGAAAGAGCTGGATATGTTTTGCGGCGAATATAATGAAAAAATTCGTGAATTGGCAGAGAAAAAATCGACCGAGTTGCGGGAAATATAACCCCATTGTTTCATGATATCCACCATACTTGCATTCATAGCCGTCCTTGCATTGCTCGTGTTTGTCCACGAGCTCGGTCATTTTATGGCCGCCAAGCACATGGGCGTGCAGGTTGATGAATTTGCGATCGGATTTCCACCGCGGATTTTTTCGTATCGAAAAGGCGATACCTTGTATTCAGTCAACTGGATTCCTTTGGGAGGGTTTGTGAAAATCAAAGGCGAAACCGGCGAAGATCGGGAAAACCCGAGCAGTTTTTCAAACAAAAGCATCCTGGCGCGCGCATATATTCTGAGCGCCGGAGTGATCATGAATATGATTTTGGCGGGCGTACTTTTGTCCGTGACATTCATGATGGGCGTCACCATGCCATTGGATCGGGTTTCCGATGATTCCGCGGCCATGATTTCCGACAGCCGTGTGGAAATCGTTTCCGTTCTTGAAAAAAGCCCCGCATATGAAGCTGGAATTCTTTCCCATGATCGCATTTTGAGCGTCAATTATCGACCCGTCAAGAATACCGATGAGTTCAATGCAATTTTGAGAGAGGGAGAAGATCGCGAAATCAGTCTGGCTTTGCAACGGAAGCAGGAAATATTGAATTTTTGGGTGAAAACCGAATGGAATGATGATTATCAAAAAAATATTCTCGGCATCGAATTGGCGCATATCGGGATCGTCTCTTATGCTCCTTTGAATGCTGCAGTGAAAGGTTTTTCTGAAACGGCCGTGATTACATGGGAGGTGGGAAAGGCGCTCGCGGGATTGGTCGTGAAGTTTATTCAGCGTGAAAAGGTTGACTTTGAAGTGACTGGCCCCATAGGCATTGCGGTTTTGACCGGCGAGGTCGTGGAGCGAGGTTTTGTGCAGCTTTTGCAATTCTCGGCTTTTCTTTCTTTGAACCTTGCGATTGTGAATATTCTTCCTTTTCCGGCTCTTGATGGGGGGCGTATTCTCTTTCTGTTTTTTGAGCTTCTTCGCGGAGGAAGGTCGCTGAGCATGCGATTTGAAAATATCGCCCACGGCATCGGCTTTGCGCTTCTGATAACTCTGATGGTGGTGGTGACGTTTCAGGATATCCAGAGATATGGAGGCAGAATTTTCGGGTTTTTCGTGAATTTGGCGGGAGGATAGAATGACAAGAAGTCGTTTGTATACCAAGGGGGGATTCAATGCGATAGCTTGACTTCCGAGCTTGGAGTGGATACTATTTGTTGTTTTGTTCGTTGTTTTGATAAAGAAATAAAGAAAGGTAGGTTTTTTCAGATGAAGGAGGCCAACGAAAAAAACTCTGAAAACCTCAAAGGACATGAGCATGTAAGAAAAAGGGGTTTAGTGAAACCTTAAAAAAAGTTTTAGGATATGGACTGCTTTTTTATGAAAGGATAAAAAAGAGTGAACCGAGCTGAAATTTTTACTACATTAGCAACAATTCTATTCGAAGACACGCCCATTCCCGGGGAACTTATCATGGAAAGTACCCCACTGAGTGGATGGTTTGATGAGATTGGTTATCTGGTTCTTTATAACCGAATAGAAGATTTATTCAATGTAAAAACCCATAGTTATGAAGGGCCCAGAGAAACCATCGGCGACCTAGTCACCATGATTGAAGTGCTTCTCAAGAAGCACAGTCCCGTGTAATTTAAAACAGGAATATTGCCTCCCGCGTGTTGTAACAAGAAACGATACAAGGGAGGCTTTTTTATTTCTTATTTTTGACTTTCGTGATGAGATTTACTAATGTATGGATGCTATGATACGGATGTCGTGGCATGTTTTTTGTTATTTTTATTTGAATGGAAAGGACTTTTGTATGAAAGAAAAATCTCCAAAAACGGGAAAGAAAGTATCGACTCAAACATTAAAGCAGCATCTGGAGTTTGACGCGTGGATGTGCAAAATACTTCGTGAGTATGAGCCGTACAAGTGTGCTTTCTATTTTCCTCCAAAAAAGTTCACGGGGCTTCATCAGGCGTATTTGCGATTGTTTATTCTCTGCGCCATGCTGCACGAAAAGACATATGAGGAACTCTGCGATATCTATGGAATGGATATGTCGGAAGGAGCTGAAAGTTTGGAGGCGCGGCTGTTTTCCCATATTCTTTTTCGAGATCTGATATGGCATCGGATGGGAGATGTAACCAGTTTGGCTTTGAATCACTATGATTTGCAAGTGGAAATTTTCAAGCTGTACGCTCAAGAGTCAAAGCATGTATTTGATTTGAAGGTTCCCTATTTGGACAGCCGGGACACGCGGTTTGTAAAAGATTCTTTGAATTTGACTCGAGAACAGGGATCCGAATTGATCAATGATTGCATCATGATTTGCGACTGGTTGTACTGGCGTGTACAAGTGTCCATGGCAATCGATGCAAAAAAAGCAGCCTGGGGAAGTTTTTTTTGCCAACTCCAATTTAAAAAATGCAAAGAGGCGTTATCAAAAAAGAAGTATTGGCAAATTTTTTTTTCAGGGTCTATGAACGATGATCATGCCATTTTTTTTCTTGATGCCATTTTTTCGCTCGACGGGATTAACCGCTGGATCAGCAGAGCCAACGGAGAAGTTTATGGAAATTATGAAACTGTTCTGGAGCATATCATCAAACTTTGCAGAGCAGGATTCTCCATCCTTTCTCCTCATTATCGGAGAATAGAGCCTCGAGACTATGTATTGATGTCCCTCATTCATGATATGGGAGAAATATTTTTGGGAGATATGGCTTCCTATCAGAAAAAAGGTTCATTCGGAAAAAAATGGAAAGCTGAAGATGAGGCAATGTTTCAAGAAAAATATATCAAGCCACTGTCTCAGTTCATACCTATCCATTTTATTTCGAGAATAACTGAGCTGTACGGATTGTCGGTAAAAGGGGCGAAGAATAAAAAGGATGGTTTTTCCTGGACCGTTTTTAAATCCGTGGAGGAGATGATGGCGGTCATGTACTGTCTCTATCAGGCGAATCACGGCCAAAAGCATTTCATCAAAGTTTTCGATCTTTTATGGGATACATTGAGTAAGCGTGATGAGTTTATGAAACTCCCATGGATAGTCGATTTCATGGTCAACTACAGAAATATGAGGATACGACTCTTAAAAAGCTGAGGGCGTATCACGTTTAAACCTCTTTTTTCACTTGTTTCATAGCAAGTCGAGAAAGGAGGTTTATTTATTGATTTTTTGTGCTTCGAAGACATTGAGCTGCTCGATACGGCAGCGCAATCCTTGACTTTTCTTTTTGAACCCGTATACTATCATTAATGTTCAAAAAAGTACGATTTTCAGCCAAAAGATCAAATGTGGGTATCAGAGGTATATCCATATTTTTTATTGATTCTCTGCATGATTCATTTTTTTTCTTTGAAGGTATTCAGCTATGACGCAGGGTAAAGAAGTCCTTACCATGGACGGTACCGTTTTTGAAGCTTTACCCGCAGCGCGGTTTCGCGTGACCATGGAAAACGGTCATACGATTTTAGCGCATCTGTCGGGGAAGATTCGCATGCACAAGATCAAAGTCATGCCCGGGGACAAAGTAAAGATCGAGTTCAGTCCCTATGATCTTACCAAGGGAAGAATCGTCTATCGATATTGATGGTTTCAGATAAAATTATCTTACGAACTTTTGGTTTATGAAAGTCAGAGCATCGGTCAAAAAAATCTGCAAGGATTGCATCATCACCAGACGCAAAGGGCGAGTGGTGGTGATTTGTAAAAAAATCGCCAAGCATAAACAGAGACAGGGATAATCCAAATGTATTCTTTAGAGAATTAAATTTTTTTTATGGTACGCATCTCAGGAGTGGCATTGCCGGATAACAAAAGAATCGAGGTCGCACTCATGTACATTTATGGCATCGGTCGTAAAATGTCGGTACGCATTTTGGATGATCTTGGGATCGACAAAAGCATCCGCACCAAAAGCCTTTCCGACGATCAGGTCAATCTCATTCGTGATGCCGTAAAAAAAATGGTCGTTGAAGGAGATCTTCGTCGCCAAAAGCTTCTGAATATTCGTTTGCTTCGCGAAATCAATTGCTATCGAGGCATTCGTCATGCCAAGCGTCTTCCGGTGAGAGGGCAGAGAACCAAGACCAATAGCCGCACCGTCCGAGGAAACGTTCGCAAGACCATGGGAAGCGGACGCAAGCTTACCGGTCAGAAGACATAATTTTTCTAAACATTGCATATGGCTTTAGCCCAAGAAAAAGGAGCTCGGAAAAAACGCAAAAAGGTATCCATCCCTTCTCGAGGTCGCGCCTATATCAAGGCCACGTACAACAACACCTTGGTAACCTTTACGGATGAAAAGGGGAATGTTCTGTCATGGGCAAGCGCGGGGAAAATGGGGTTCAAGGGTCCCAAAAAAGCCACGGCTTATGCGGCGCAAATGATCGTGAAGGACGCCGCCGCAAAGATTTCTCATCAGATGAAGCAGGTCGACGTATTTTTGAAAGGAGTCGGTACGGGAAGAGAATCCGCGGTCAGAGCCTTGAACGCCAATGGATTGGAAGTTATCACGATCAAAGATATCACCCCCATTCCGCACAATGGATGCCGTCCTCCGAGACCTCGAAGAGTATAATTATATTCACGTATGCCATCAAAATTAACCAAAGGAAAAATTTGCAGACGAGAGGGTGTAAAGATTTTTGACAATGAATCGTGCGCAAAGGTTTTGACGCGACGAAAATATCCGCCGGGAATGCATGGCCCCAAGGGTATGCCGAGATTGACCGAATATGGGACGGCATTTCGCACCAAGCAAAGGCTGAAGCGTTCCTATGGATTGCGAGAAAAGCAATTTATCAAGGCATACAAGGAAGCGAGGGTGAAGAGAGGTGATACGGGCTTGTATCTTTTGCAGTTTTTGGAGCGTCGACTGGACAATGTCATTTACCGACTTGGGTTCGCCAAAACCCGCGCCGAAGCGAGGCAAAAAGTTTCTCACGCTCATATCCTTGTGAACGGCAAAAAAGTAAATATCCCCTCATATCGCGTGAAAACCGGAGAAATCATCAGTATCCGCGAAAAAAGCAAGCAGTCCAAGATGTACCGTGATTTGGCAAAAGATTTGACCGGCAAAAACATACCCGGGTGGCTGTACCTTGATGCCGCAAAATTCGAAGGCAAAATCATTTCCGATCCGGATGTGACGAGTCAGATGGAAACGGCGAATGTCAAAACCGTTGTCGAATTTTATTCAAGATAATCATTTTTTTATTCATCATTAACATGATAAATGCGTACGGCCGAAAGGTAAAAATTTATCATCAAAAATATGAAAACCATACCATTGCCTGAAAAAATTCAATTTCATAACATTACGGACAAAAAGTCGGAGCTTATTTTTGAGCCGCTTTTCCCTGGGTATGGGACAACGCTTGGCAATACTTTGCGTCGCGTACTTTTGTCGTCGATTCCCGGAGCGGCGGTTACGGCCATAAAAATTAAGGGAGTGGATCATGAATTTGCCACGATACCTGGGGTGCTGGAAGATGCTATTGAGATAATTTTGCGATTCAAAAAGCTGCGCATGAAAATTTTTGAAAACACGGATGAAGAGATTCGACTGCATCTGAAAGTCGATGAAGAGGGGATCGTGAAAGCCGGGCAAATAGACAAAAATTCGGCTGTTGAGATCATTAATACGGACTTTGCGCTTTTTACGGTGACGGATGCAAAAAAGCCTATTGAAATGGATATTTTCGTGAAAAAAGGTTTTGGCTACTATGCTACGGAGCAGAGAACCGATCGAGAAGAGGTCGGAGTGATCGATATTGACAGTATTTTTGTTCCTCTCGTCAATGTCGGCTACAAGATTGAAAACGTTCGCGTCGGTGAGATGACGAATTTTGACAAGCTCATTTTGACCGTCGAAACCGACGGCACGATCACGGCCGAAGAGGCATGCGCTTATGCGGCCGATACCCTTATCATGCACCTGCATCTCATGACCAAATCCAATCTCAAAGAAGCGCTTGCAAAGCAAGACGAGGAGCGCCGCGCGAAAGTCGCCGTCGAACCGTCAACGGCCGATGAACATGTCGTGGAAGTCGCGGAAGCGGGATTGACAGCCGGCGCGCAGGAAGAATCACCGATCGCCGACGAATCCACGCAAGAAAAGAAAAAACGCGGAAGACCGAAAAAAACCGAATAATTCCATTGACCGAAGTCTATGAAACATCTTCATAAGGGCAGAATTCTCAAACGCACCACTCCGCATCGCAAAATGCTTCTTCGAAATTTGGCGACCAGCTTGGTTTTGTATGAAAAGATCAAAACGACTCGAGCGAAAGCAAAAGAGATTCGTCCGATAATCGAGCGTTATGTGACCAAGAGCCGAAGCAACGATATCGCGACTCGAAGACAATTGTTGCGATTTTTTACCGACAAAAATGCCGTCAAGAAAATGCTGGAAGTGATCGGTCCGCGATACGCGAAGAGAAACGGCGGGTATACGAGAATCATGAATATGGGGCAGCGACGCGGAGATGCCGCGAAAGTGTCGGTTATTCAATTTGTATAAGGCGAGGATATGAATACAACTCTTGAAAGAAAAACCATTACGCTTGATGCCACGGATAAAATCGTGGGAAGATTGGCTTCGGAAATCGTTCGACTTTTACGGGGGAAAAATCGCGTTGACTACACTCCCCATATCGATATGGGACATTTTGTGATCGTCAACAACGTCTCAAAGATGCGCACTTCAGGGCGAAAGTTGGAGCAAAAAAAATATTATCGATTTACCGGATATCCGGGCGGAATCATCGAGGAGCATATGGATTCTTTGATGGAGCATAATCCGAAAAAAGTTTTGGAACATGCTATCAATACCATGCTGCCAAAGAACAAATTAAAGAAAATCTGGTTGAAACGCTTGACCATAAACAAGTAATTTCTTATGACGAAGCCATCTCCATCAGTCGAATCAAATGACTCAAAAGCCGCTTTCGAAGGAAAGTACCTTTATGCGGTGGGAAAGAGAAAATCATCCATCGCGAGAGTGAAGCTGTATATGACCGGCAAGGGTGATATTGTGGTCAATGGGAAAAATTATGAACAGGTTTTGGGATTTACGGCCGATATGAAGTATGCGATCGTATCGCCGTTTCAGGTGCTGGGCATGAAAAAAGAATATTCCGTGGATGCCAAAGTCTATGGCGGTGGAAAACGCGGACAATCGGACGCCTTGCGACATGGTATCGCCAAGGCATTGGTTTTGCTGGATCCGGAAAACAAAAAAACGCTTCGAAAGGCGGGTTTTGTCACACGCGATCCGAGAGTGAAAGAGCGTCGTAAGCCGGGTTTGAAAAAAGCCCGACGAGCGCCGCAATGGGCCAAACGTTAAACTTTTTTTCAGTGAGAAGAAAAAAGTCCGCTCATCTGCGGGCTTTTTTTATGATATGATCTCTGGTACCAGAGAGGATCTTTATTCGTCTTTATGTCATTGGCAAAAAACGCTACTTTTTTGACATTCGCCTATGTGGGGCAAAAGATTTTTTCTTTTCTCTACTTTACGTTGATAACGCGTTTTATCGGCGTGGAGGCTACCGGCATGTATACGTTTTCGCTTTCATTTGCGGGGCTTTTTGCCGTGTTCGTGGACCTTGGATTCACGCCGATTCTCATTCGCGAAGTGGCGCAAGATCGCAAGCGAGCCGCCTCCTACCTTTCGGCCATATGCGTTGTCAAATCATTTCTCTCCGCATTGGTTGCGGCGATGCTTGGGATATCGCTTTTTTTTCTCCAAAAGCCGTTTGACATGAAGTTGATGATAGCTTTGGCTCTCCTGACCATGATATTGGATGCATTTACATTGAGTTTTTGGGGAGTTTTTCGCGGGTTTCAAAATTTGCGTTATGAATCGATGGCGATTATCGTGAGTCAGGCCATCACGTTGCTGGTCGGTACGGGCGCTCTCCTCCTTCATGCTCCCCTGTACACTTTGCTTTTCGCATTATTGGTCGGAAGCGTATTTCAGATCATCTGGTCGGCTGCTTTGCTCCGGAATAAATTGGGTGTCGCGATCAAGCCCTATCGGGACGTTTCGCTCATGAAAAAAATCACCGTTCTATCGATACCGTTTGCACTTTCCGCCGTGTTTGCGCGACTTTTCGGGCTTTCCGATCAGCTGCTCTTGGCGTTTCTTTCCGGTGAAAAATTTTTGGGCTTGTATTCCGTACCGTATAAGATCACTTTTGCTTTGCAATTCATTCCCATCGCATTTTCCGCGGCATTATATCCAGCCATCAGCGAAGCTTATGACACGAATCGCGCGAAACTGGCGCATCTCTATGAAACGGGATTGAAATATATGACCGTGATCTCATTTCCGATCGCGTTTGGGATATTCGCTTTATCGCGGGATATCATTATGATGGTGTATTCCGATGCTTTTGCGCTTTCCATCCCCGCGCTTTCCTTCATGAGCCTCTCAATCATTTTTTCTTTTTTGACGTTTCCCGTGGGAGCGTTGCTGAACGGTTGCAATCGTCAAAAGCAGCATACATGGATTTTGGCCGCCGTCTTGGTGAGCAATGTTGTCTTGAATTTCATACTCATTCCCCGAAGTCAGCATATTGGAGCCAGCATTTCGCTTTTGATAAGCTACGGCATATTTCTTGTTTTGGGCATGTTTTTTGCAAACCGCCTCGTCCGATTGAGGATGGGTATGGTATTTTTTTTCGCGAAAACTCTCTTTTTGGCGATGATCATGATGCTTGGGGTGATTTGGTCGAAAAATTTCATTCATTTTCTCGCTGCGATCCCCGTCGGAGGGCTGATCTATACAGTCGGACTATTTGTTTTCCGCATCGTGGATCGCCATGATTTGAATGAGTTATTGTCGTATTTTCGAAAACCTTCAACGCATCTGAGCGTCGAGGAGCGTGAATATTGATTCTATAACGATTGAATTTAAAATCTCTTCTCCGGAATGTTTCGCATATGCTTTTTTCTGCAAAGGAATGGATATCCGAAATGATCGGCTCAGCAAACGATGATTTCCACGGCTATGAATATCGTGATGTACAATATGTCTCCGGCTTCGGATTGGGAAAAGGGTGTCGTCAATTGCAATCGGCAGATACTCTCCGAACTCTCGAAACGAGATGAAGTGACGCATATCCTTGCCATTGATTTTCTTCCGTTTTCATTGGAAAGAAAATTTCGGATGTTTTTTTTGGATCGCATGTATGTCAGAAAGGATGGCTATCTTATGGGAAATGCGTCGGGTCAATTGTATTTTCCCGCGCATATATTCGGTCGAAGAAACGAAAAAATCGTTTTTTCCACCGGATTTTCGGATCGCTTGGCCGTCGAGTATGCAAAAAAATGGGATGAGCCGCCAGTGGTATGGTCATACAATCCTCTGTATATCGATTATTTCGATGCTTTTCCGGATGCGAAATTTGTCTTTCATGCCGTGGACGACTGGTCGCTGCATCCCAATTATAAGAAGTATAAAAAGGAATTATCAAAAAATTACGATGTGATCGCAAAAAGATCCGACGTGATTTTTACGGTTTCCAAGAGGCTTCTTGAAAAATTTCATGGACATTCAAGAGCCTTTTTCTCTCCCAATGGCGTGGATGTGAAAGCGTTTGCAAGCGCATGCAAAAATAATGCTCATGAAGAGCTTGAGAAATTATTTCATATCAATCCGTTTGATATTGCCGGGAAAAAAAGAACCGTCGTCGGTTATGTGGGCAATGTCCAGGAACGTTTTGACATAGCTTTGGTAAAGCAGGCCGTTTTGCGTTATCCCGAATTTGCCTTTATCATCGCCGGAGAAATTTGGAAAACCGTCGCCGATGAAGTGAATCGTGAGCTGGGTGGGTATGAAAACGTTTTTTTTCCCGGAAGAGTGCCATACGTTTCCGCAGTCGCATTGATCAACGCGTTTGACGTGGCCATCATACCGCATAAAAACTCCGCTTTTTGCGAGTCAATGGATCCCATGAAACTCTACGATTACCTCGCCTGCGGAAAACCGGTGGTGGCGACCCGATCTGATTCTCTCACGCGTTTTGCGAACCTCGTTTACCTTTCCGACGGACATGATGAGTTTTTGGCCAATATCCGCGTGGCTTTTGAAACCGATTCGGAAGACAAGAGGCTGATGCGGCGCGAACAAATGAGGGAGCATACCTGGGAAAAAAGAATGGAACCCATCATGAGACATATTGAGTCCATCGTCACATGAAAAAGAAAATCATGTTGCTGAGTTTTCTCGGCGTCGTTTGCGTGGAAGTGATTTCACTCTTGGCGCATATCGTACCGGTTTTGGAACCGTATTTTTTTGTCGCTGTCATCGTCGCCGTCGTTTGCGCCGCATTGCGTCGCCTCGAATATGGACTCTACGCCGCCTTTACCGAGCTGATGATCGGATCATGGGGGTATGTGCTGGCGCTCAACGTCGGTGGGGTTTCGCTTTCTTTGCGAGTGGGAATCTTTGTTTGCGTGATGGGTATTTGGTTTGTAAGATTTCTCCTCGATCGAAAATATCAATCGTTTCTATCATTTCCTCGATTGTTAAATTCATCATTGCGAGTGCCTATAATCTTCTCCGGTATTTTTTTTCTTTTTTTGATATGGGGTGTCATCAACGGATTTTTGAGCGGAAACGACAGGCGGGAGATTTTTTTTGATGTAAACGGATTTTTGTATTATGCATATTTTTTCCCCCTTTTTG
Organism: uncultured Gammaproteobacteria bacterium; assembly: GCA_964485795.1. GTDB lineage: Bacteria > Patescibacteriota > Patescibacteriia > VMEV01 > CAZAJQ01 > CAZAJQ01. Next base: position 109,738 of record CAZAJQ010000002.1, on the reverse strand, counting down.
AAACGTTTATCTCAATAGATCGCTTGAAAACTTTTCTTTCCGTTCTTTTGGGAGCTTTGTGGGGAGGTATTTTAAAAATGTTCGTTTTGCTGTATCTGTTTTCACATCCCTTTTTTCTCCCGATATTAAAAATCGTCTATACATGGGTGAGAGATACCCGCGTGGGAGAAATCACAAAAGTGCAAGAGCCCTTTTATCGCATTTTTTTCCAAAGCCAAATATATGCTTTGATGATATTTTTCATACTCACCGTTTGCGTCAGCGTTTTTTATATTCTCCCGCAGGTAAAAAAGGCATCACTGCGATTAAGCGGCGTTCAGCTTTTTTGGTATGGCCACATGGTGATTTTTGGAGCCGTCCTGCTCATGAGTTTTTCGAGAAGTTTTTGGGTCGCGGGGCTTGCGGCGTCGCTGGTTTGGATCATCATTTTTTCATGGTATTCAAAATCGTTTTGGAAAGGGATTTTTTTGCAAGGATGTTTGATTTTTTCCACCATTTTTTTAGCTTTGATTCTGATCGTGATTACCGTGAAATTTCCCATTCCTTCGGCAAAAGATTTCAACGCATTGGACGTTTTTTCCAGCCGAGCCTTTGGCTATGAAGATGAGGCCGCGCTGTCAACCCGTTTTCAGATGCTTCCGCCGCTTTGGAATTCGATTTCGGGGAAATTTTTTTTCGGTAAAGGGTTCGGCGCTGCCGTCACCTATGTTTCCAATGACCCGACCGTTCGCAAACAAACCGGCGGAAGCGGGGTGATCACGACGTCGGCTTTTGAATGGGGGTATTTGGATCAATGGCTGAAAATGGGTTTCTTGGGCATGATGGCCTATTTGACCTTCCTTTGCGCAATAGGCTATCGAGGCGTACGGCAATTTTTTGCGGCCGAGAAGCGCGGAAATCAAGAATTCGTGGCGTATCTTTTTGGAATGCTTTTGAGTTTTTTTGCTTTGCTTGCGGTGCATATGTTCACGCCCTACCTGAATCATCCGCTGGGCATCGCATATGTGATGGCGGTTGCCGTGATTATCGAGAGAAAACTTTTGATCGATGTGGAAAGGGAGGCATGAAAGGTTGTACGCTATCGAATTTCATGGTATATTTTTTTCTTGTTGTGCTCGAATGTTTTCTTATTTTTCAACGGTTGGAAAGGAAATAAAGATGAATTCGGAAACTGAGTTTTTTTTCAGGGTAGGGGAACAGAAGCGATTTTCTGTTAAAGAAGACGTTGTCTATTCGATCACATGCATGAAAATCCTCGTGGAGAAGACGGGAAGTGTTTTTCTTTTAAAGATTCAGCGCGGGTATGCAGGATCGAGTCTTTGCAATGAAGGAATCTTCGCTTATTGTGATGATGGCGAATGTCAACTCGAAATTTCCGTAGGGAAACCTCTTCAGATGAAACTCCTGAAGATGGCGCTGGAGAGGAATAAACTTATTGTCAGAAATCCGCTGCAATACAAGGTGTTTGAAGCGATGGAAGTTACTGACGCCTAAGAAATCATTTTATTCAACCTTTTTTTGAGGTCGTGCCGTATTCAATCCAAAATTAAACATGCACGACCTCTTCTTTTTTATGATTTTATTTGTTAGTGTAAATCCATATTTTTCCTTGAATGGCACATTTTTTTGAGATTCCATGACGAATATTCGCAATTTCTGCATCATAGCCCATATCGACCACGGTAAATCCACCTTGGCTGATAGGCTTTTGGAAATCACGGGTACGGTGGATAAGCGGCATATGAAGGAACAGGTGCTGGATTCCATGGATCTGGAGAGGGAACGCGGCATTACCATCAAGCTGCAACCCGTGCGCATGGAATATTCGCTTGACGGTCAAGAGTATATTCTCAATCTCATCGATACGCCGGGTCATGTGGATTTTTCCTATGAGGTGTCTCGCTCGCTCGCGGCCGTGGAAGGAGCCGTGCTGCTTATTGACGCGACGCAGGGCATACAGGCACAAACTCTTGCAAACCTGTATCTGGCGCTGGATCAAAATCTCTCCATCATTCCGGTGATCAATAAAATCGACCTCCCGGCCGCCGATGTTCCTCGCGTGGTGAGCGAAGTGCAGAAATTGCTGGGTTTCACCGAAGATGAGATCGTAAAAATTTCCGCGAAAACAGGAAAAAACGTGGAGGCCGTTCTTTCGGCGGTTGTGAAGCATGTGCCCCCCCCGGAAGCGGCCGATGAAAAGCCGGCGAGAGCATTGATTTTTGATTCCTACTTTGATGATTATCAGGGTGTGATCGCGTATGTCAGGGTGGTCGACGGCTCCATTCGCCGAGGAGACAGGGTGAAATTCATGGCAAACGCCAAAGAGGCCGAAGTCTTGGAAGTCGGGTATTTCAAACCCGATCGAAAAAAATGCGAGCGCCTCGTATCCGGAGAAATAGGCTATGTCGTGACCGGCATGAAAGCGGTCGGAGATTGCCGCGTGGGAGATACGATCGCCGCACCCCGAGTATCTGAAGCATTATCCGGATACAAAGAAATAAAATCCATGGTTTTTGCCGGAGTATTTCCCAAAGAAGGAAGCGCCTTTGAATTTTTGCGCGAAGGAATAGAAAAACTCAAACTCACGGACGCGTCTTTACTCTACGAACCCGAGCATTCGCCCGCTTTGGGATTTGGTTTTCGATGCGGATTTTTGGGGTTGTTGCATTTGGAAATTTTCCAAGAAAGACTCAAACGCGAATTTGGGCTTGATCTCATCATCACGGTTCCGTCGGTGGCGTACAAGGTGGTGAAAACCAACGGTGAAAACATGACGATTCGTTCGCCCCAAGAATTACCCGATCCATCTCAGATCGAACATATCGAAGAACCGATCATGAAAGTGGACATCATCACTCCCAGCAAGTATGTCGGGAATATCATGCCGTTTGTGGCCGAAAAAAGGGGTAAGTATCTCACCACCGAATACGTTCTCGAGGAGCGCGCCATCCTGCACTATGAATTGCCGCTTTCTTCATTGCTGGTGGATTTTTACGATATTCTCAAATCCGCCACCTCAGGCTATGCATCTTTGAACTATGAATTTTCCCATTACCAGATTTCGGATGTGATCCGTCTCGATATCCTCATCGCCGAAGAAGTCGTGGACGCATTGGCGAGCATTGTGTATCGTGACGACGCTTATTATTCGGGAAAAAGAGTCGTGGAAAAGCTGAAAACCGTTTTACCCAAGCAACTTTTTGAAGTAAAATTACAAGCGGCCATCGGGTCAAAAGTCATCGCCGCCGCTCGCATTCCGGCGATGAGAAAAGATGTGATCGCAAAACTCTACGGAGGCGATGTGACGCGTAAGAGAAAATTGCTTGAAAAGCAGAAAAAGGGCAAAAAAAAGATGAAAGAAATGGGACAAGGAAAGGTGGATATACCGCCCGATGTTTTTTTGTCGGTATTGAAAAGGTGAACGATTATGAAAAAAAAATTTGCGGAGAAATTGTGGAAATGCATCGTCATCATCATGATCGCCTCGATGATTATTTTTACCATCGCTCCGTTGCTGGGATGAACAAATAGCTTCAAAAGGCGTTGAAAGAGTATTTTTTTTGTATCGTCTATGGAAAAAAAGTGGATTATCAAAACACAGGCTCCCGAGGAATTTCGACTCCGATTTCCCGAAATTCAGCCGCTCGTTTTGCAGCTTCTCTACGATCGCGATCTCAAAACGCAGGAGCAGGTGGATGAATTCATGAACGCGGATTACGCTTTGGACATCCATCATCCTTTTTTGTTTTCGCAGATGGAAAAATGCGTCGCGCATATTTTTGACGCCATCCGCAAACATGAAAAAATAACAGTGTATGGAGACTATGATGCCGACGGTGTGAGCGGAACCGTGATCCTTGTCAGCACGCTCAAAAAGCTGGGAGCCGAGGTTGACGCTTACCTGCCGCATCGGGAGAAGGAAGGATACGGTTTGAACGTGAAGGCGCTTGAGTATCTCAGGGACAAAGGAACGCGACACATCATCACGGTTGACTGCGCCATTAGCAATGAAAAAGAAATAGCGTTGGCGAAGGAGATGGGCATGACGGTGATGGTGACGGATCATCACCATCCTCCGGAGGTATTGCCGGATTGTCTGACACTTCATCCCCAAGTTTCCGGAGAGAAGTATCCATTTAAAAAATTGGCCGGTGCCGGAGTGGCGTTCAAGCTTGCGCAGGGGCTGCTGCTTCGATCGTGCGAAGCGGACGAGACCGAAGTCGCTGCCTGTAGGGCATTTGAAAAGTGGCTGCTTGATTTGGCCGCGATCGGCACGGTGGCCGATCTGGTTCCGCTGGTCGGCGAAAATCGCACCTTGGTGAAGTATGGGCTCATCGTCTTGCACAAGACGCGTCGTCTGGGGCTTCGTTATTTGCTCAACAATGCGGGTGTGAAATTGCATCCCGAAAAAGACACGGTGAGCACATACCATATCGCTTTTGCCGTGGCTCCTCGCATCAATGCCGCCGGAAGGATGGATCATGCCAGTCTCGCGTATGAGCTGCTGATGAGCGAGGATCCGAATACCGCGTATGATTTGGCTCAAAAAATCGAAGAGAACAATCAAAAAAGAAAAGCGACCACCGATCAGATGTTTGAAGAGGTGCTTTTGGAGATGAAGTCGTATGATGCGGACGCTCCTGCGATTTTGCTGTATAAAAAACATTGGAATATCGGACTTGCTGGGCTTGTTGCCGGAAAGGTAGCCGAAAGATTTTATCGCCCCACTTATATTTTGGGCAATCTCAATGAGTTCATCGCCGGGTCGGGAAGAGGCATCAAGGGATACGATTGCATCATGGCCATCACGCATCAAAAGGACATGCTCGCGAAATTCGGCGGACATAAAGCCGCCTGCGGATTCAGCTTGGCGTCGGACGCTTCGTTTGAAAAATTTCATGAACGAATGCTTGCTGAAGCCAAACGGCAGCTTTCCGGCAAGGATCTCATACCGGAGATCGGCATAGATTTTGAATTGCCGTTTTCCGACATTAGCTGGACAACCTATGATGAGGTCAAAAAGTTCGAACCCTTCGGAGAAGCCAATCCTCCCATCAAGTTTGTTAGCTATGGATTGTCACTTGATACGGTTCGCGCCGTGGGAAAAGATCAGAAGCATTTGCAAATGACGCTTACCGACGGGAAAGCGAAAAGAAAATGCATCGGTTTTCAGCTCGGGCATTGGGTCGGCATGCTTGCTGCTGGCGATACGGTGGATATCGTGTATGAGATTGATGTGAATGAATGGAACGGCAATCGGGAATTGCAGCTCAAGATCATCGATATGAGAAAGGTATCGGGGACATCTTCAAAGTGATGTTTTGTGATTTTTTTTTGACGGAGAAGATATGCATAAAAAAGTCGTAATTTTTTCTGACGGAGGAGCGAGGGGAAATCCCGGGCCGGCCGGGATCGGGGCGGTGATATCGGACGGCAAAACAAATGAGGTCGTTGCGACGGTTTCAAAATATATCGGGAGCACGACGAACAATCAGGCCGAGTATCGGGCGCTCCTTGCAGGACTGCATAAAGCGAAAGAACTGGGAGCCGAGGAGGTGGATTGTTTTTTGGACTCCTTGCTCGTGGTGAAGCAGCTGAAGCGAGTGTACAGGGTGAAACATCCGGATATCGCGGTCATCTATCTTGAGGTTTGGAATTTTCTTTCGAATTTCAAAAAAGTTCGGTTCCATCATATTCCGCGGGAAAAAAATAAGCATGCGGATACGCTGGTGAATGAAGCGCTGGATCGGATGAGCGCCGATAAGTGAAGCGTGTGCAAGCACTTCTCGATGGCAAACCTCGAACGGTCTTGGGTTATGCAGCCTCTTATGAGGTTTTAAATTCACCATTGCGCGAGATTCTTGAGACTGTCTCTAGAAAAGTTGACTTCCAAACGCAAATATTCTAATTTAAGCTGTTTAAAAGCGAAACTCAAAAGTTTCGATTTTTTATATATGAGTGGAAGAGCTCGAAAGAAAATTCTCGTGGCCATGTCGGGCGGAGTGGACAGCTCCGTCGTTGCCGCGATGCTTGCTGGAAAAGGGCATGATTTGGTCGGCATCTTTATGAAATTTTGGGAGGAATCCTTGGACTCCGCGGATGTGAAATTTGACACTTTGACGATGGATTCGGCTCAAAATAAATGTTGCGATCTGGACGCCTATGAAGGGGCTCGAAGAATCGCTCATTCGTACGGGTTTCCGCTTTACACGCTTAATTTTCGAAAAACGTTCAAGGAAAAAGTCGTGGATGACTTCATTCGCAAATACCAAAGCGGATTGACACCCAATCCATGCCTGAATTGCAATCAATTCGTGAAATTCGGCGAGTTTCTCAATCGTGCCGATGAGCTCGGCTGCGATGCCGTCGCGACCGGTCATTATGCGCGCATCAGAAAGGAATCCGATGGGAGCCATGCTTTGCTTCGCGGCATTGACGAGAAAAAAGATCAGTCGTATTTCATGTATCATTTCACGCAAAGTCAGATGAAGCGTATCCTGTTTCCCCTCGGCAATTTTAGAAAAACCGAAGTTCGCAAACTGGCCGAAGACTATTGCCTCCCGACCGCAAAAAAGCCGGACAGTCAGGAAGTGTGTTTTTACAAAGAAAAAGATCAGTATCCATTTTTGAAGCGTCATCTTGTGCTCGTACCCGGAGATATTCTTGATAGCAATGGCCATGTTGTCGGAAAGCATGACGGTTTGCCGCTCTATACGCTCGGACAGAGAAAAGGAATCAAGCTTGGCGGTATCGGGCCGATGTATGTGGTTGGTCTGAATTACGATGACAATATCCTTGAAGTTTCCTATGATCGCAATGATCCCAAGCTGTTTTCAAAAACTTTGGTTTGCGAATCCACAAATTGGATTGACGGAAAACTGCCGATTCTTCCCATGTCGGTGATCTGCTCCATCCGATATCATCATCGCGAGCCGGCGTTCGTGATGGAAAAGCTTGGAGACGGGCGGTATCGCATTGAATTCGATAGCCCCCAGCGTGCCGTCATGCCCGGCCAGTCGGCGGTTTTCTATAAAGGCGAGAAGCTGATCGGGGGAGGGGTGATCGTGGAAAGCTTGAAGAATATAGCCGGATAGTGCTATATATGTTGAATACTTAATGGGTAGTTGTTTAAGAATTTTTTTAATAAAGGAGCCTTATCATGGATCAGAAAACAGATAACGGTATTTCTGGTATCTGGATTACCGTTAACCGTGCTTGTCAGTTGCGATGCAGTTGGTGCTATGCGAGTTCCACAGGATTTACTCCAAGTTCTCAGATGACGTTTGATGAAGCGAAACAATATTTGCAGATTTCTCGAGATTTGGGGATTTTGAGCCCAAAGATTTTGGGTGGTGAACCAACCCTCTGGAAACCTCTACCAGAGCTTATATCATGCGCCAATGATATGGATCTTTATCCTGTGGTGGTCAGTAATGGTGTTCGCTTTTCAGACCCTAAATATCTTCAAAAATTTGATGGTTTGAAATTAAACGTGAGTGTCTCTTTGAAAGCTGGCAATGAAGAACAGCAAAGGCGTCTTACAAAGGCGAATAATTTTCACAAGGTTCTAGCTGCAATCCAAAATTTATCGCAATCAAACATTGGATTCAGCGTATCTATTACCATCACCGAATTAAATATAGGGAATCTTGATGAAATGGTGAATATAGCATGTAAAAATGGTGCTCCGCATGTATCGTTGGAATTTTGCACGACGACCTTTAATACGAATTTAGTGGCAGAAAAAGGGTGTATGATTGATCCGAAAAACGCTGCAAAGAAATTTGAAGAGATTTACCCGAGACTCTATGAAAGAGTTGGTGAAAAGCTCTCGATACATGTTTCACTCCCTTTCTGTCTTTTTTCTCAGGAGTTTTCAAAGCTTTTGAAAGAAAGGAATCAGATTTATAGCGGATGTCATGTTATGCAACGGAGCGGTGTGATATTTGATGATCGGGGAAGGATTATCCCCTGTAACGCCATGCATGGTTTTACACTCGGTAAACTCGGGGAAGACTTCAGTGATGCGGAAGGGTTACAAACGTTTTGGGATACTTCTGAGAGACGAGAGTTTAATGACATGCTCGTGAGAATTCCTGCGGAAACTTGTCTGAATTGCAAACAATATCATGAATGCGGTGGCGGTTGTCCTTTATTATGGTTTGTATATGATCCTAGGGAAGTTATTCCTATGTAAGGAGGTGATACCTATCGAATAAGGCTGAAGTGTGAGAAGTTTCTGAAATATTTTACTCAGAAAGGAGGCAGCAATGTCTACTGCGCAGATGAAAAAAATACTGCTCGAGAAACATCTTGTTACAAAGATTGTCCCGGCAGTGAAGCCATCTGGCATTACCCCCAAAACTAATGGGAGTCAATGTTCCGGAAAGTGCGGAGACAATGCTTGCAATTGCAACTGCAATTGTAGGAAATAACTGAATTTTAGGGAGAGAAAATGTTTCTCTCCCTTTTTTTGTCATTAAAACGAAAAAAAACCGCGTTTTTGTATGCGCGGTTTTTTTATGATCCTTTTGAAAAAATAAATTACTTTTTAAAGAACTTCTCTACGTCTGCGTGATCTTCTGGCATTCCCTCGACATGGATTTTGCCATAGGGATCGATGGAAAAATAATTCAGCTCAAATTTTTTATCCACCAGTGCATACCTCCCTGAGTTTAATCTCGCTCCATAGGTGACTCGGTCAGAATCGCCTTTTTCCGAGAGCAAATAGCATACCCCGATAGGGATTTCGAAGCCGGGGATTTTACAGAAAGGATTCAAAATTTCTCCGAGCTGAATCATTTCCATGGCGATTCGCTCAAAGAGAGCTTTTGCGTCATTGAGATTGATTTCTGTATGGTCGATTGATTTTACCTTTATATAGATATCCTTTACCTTCCCTGAATTGAAATCCTTGAACAGACTGGGATATATGTGATGGCCGAGAATTTTGCTGGAATTGACGCAAGCGAATTCCATTCCATTGATACACAGCAATCGAGCAAAATAGGGTGGAATGCTCTTCACCAAGGCGAGATGCCCGACTCCCAGCTCCCCGTTTTCGGCGCGGTTCATAAACTCGCTGAATTTTTTTTCAATGGTTTCAGTTCCATGTATCCGAAGCGCTGCTCCACGTTCCATAAGGGCTATTTCATGACATGCTTTTTCCTTTTTCACTTCATCAATTTTTTTCTTAATTTTTTTGATTTCATTTTCCATGGCTATAATCTCTGGATCAGCATCTAGATTTTTGAGCTGCATGTTATCATACCCCTCTTTTTGCATTTTCTCTCCTTTTTCAATTTCCTGCAGCTCACAGGAAATATCAATAAAATTAATCCAATTTTTCATGGCAACTCCCTGCCCTCTATGGGCATAAAAGTAAAAAATATCAAAGTACTAACGATTAAACCGTAACTGAATATATAATAATAAAAATATAAAAAAGTCAACTTGGATATTTATTTTTTATGAAAAAACAAAAACCTCCTTGTAAAAAGAGGTTTTTATAATGAACAAATTCCTTTCCAATTTTTAGAAACTGAGATCGTATTTGAGATAGAGTTTGAAATTCACCTCACGCTCTTTGAGGAAGTATGCCGTATTTCCGCCTACTTCTCTCCAGTATGTGAAGCCGTATCCAACGCTATACTTGACACCGACTTCGAGACCGATGGGGAATTTCAGTCCCAGTTCAGTCTCATTCCAGAACCCTCTCCCGTTGAGATTGAGCACGAGTTTATTTGACCACCGGAACATGTCTCGGAAATAAGCGGAATCATATTTCAGAGAAATTTCACTGATGGCCTTCCCCCGTACATTGTTGAAGATGGCGTTGGTCTCTGCCGAGAGTTGCCATATTCCCACTGGTGACTTCCATGGAACGGTCGTTTTCCATGTTACCCCCTGCGAGGTGAGATATGTCGCAAAGTCAGGCATGAAAATTCTTCCCATTTTTTTTGGCAGTAGAAAGCTACCAAGGTTGAGAATTTTTTTCCAGTTTTCTTCTATGGTTCTTGGGATGAGAAGCCATCCTACTACCCCAAGTGAGGCCACCCAACTCGTTCTCGAGAGAAGAATTTTTGGTATCTGAGAATGATACTTCAAATCTTTCATTGATGTTCGGACGTCACCATAGCGAGCCCACTTGATATAATTATAAGGATCCCCAAAAGTTTGATTTTCAATTCCTCCATAGAAGAGCGCGCTGCGCATGTTATCAAAATATGACACGCCATGGAGCGGATGCACTTTTTCTTGCAGGAACCTCCCCTCTAACTCTTCTGAAGCATATTGTTGTCGATTTAGCCCATCGCCATAATATAATCCAGTAGTTTGAAAGTGCTTCTCTGGGTTTTCTCCTACTTTATCTGAGTATCTTTGCATGAACTCAGTGAGCTGGTCAGCAGTTATGAATGAGGTATAAAAATGCGTCTCATATCCATAGGCGCCGATGCCATACAGATATTCCGTGAGATAATTGGCAGACACCGAGTGTGTCTTATCCTTGGTTTCCAGACGGAATTTTCGAACTCCTAGATAATTCTCATGGAGCCTTCTGTGCCCTCTCTCATGTATCAAAGTAGATTCCCCTTCCGTATGCAACCATAAGAGTCCAAAAGATGCGAGTCTCCACATGCCGCGTCCGTATGGATCTTGCTTGAGCGCCTGATCCAGACTGTCAATACCTTTGATCAAGAGATCAGACATTGATCTCCAGCTATCAATGGTATCAGGGTCATTGATGAATTTCGGATTGAGATAAACTTTAAATTCTTCCTGACCAAACGCTAGCACTTCATTCCCCAAAAAAATTGTAAAGATAAAAAAAATTGCCAAAAAGATTTTTCTTTCCATGAATCTTTCCTCCGCCACTTTTTGTGGCTAAAATAACTTTAAAATCAGAATTTCAACAACTAAACAAAATATCATATTTTGTTAATGATGTCAACTAGATTAGAGGATAATTGGCTAATATAAAGGAAATGCAAGCCGCCTATATTTACTATGATGCGAAATAGTGAAGGAGGTTGATTCAAAAATATAGCTCCGCGGCTTTGTTGGGACGTTTTGAGAGGTTTGAAAATAAGAAGGAGGGAGTAGAGTCATTATCACAGAGAGCGGAAACAGAGGTTATTCATTAGCGTGAAAATTTGACAAAATATGAAAAATAGTATAAAAATACGCATTCAAGAAATATTTGGCATCACACCTTTTTTGACGAATTTCAGCGGAAATTGGTTGAAGAGGTGTGATGGTAAATACCGTACATTTTTTTATTTTGATTAGGAGATTTCTCATGAAGATGAATGCTGTGCTCGTTCTTGGTGTTATGGCTCTGTTACTTACTGGCTGTGGTATTGAGGTGAAAAACTATAAGCCCAAAACTCAAACCACCTCCGCTCCCTTGGCTGCCCCCCCTGCGGATTATCAGATAAAAGTTTTTGGTCACCTCATTTCTTATAATGAGGCCAAAGCATTATCTGATGCATTCTTGCTTATCAATGGCTGGGTGTCATTCTTTGATTCCACATCCAAAATTGATTTCTTGCGTCCACTAGGTCAGGGAACAGTTTTGATCTATTTACCGGTGAAGGGGAAAAAAACGGATTTGATGACCAAGTTCGGCTTTAGTGATGCCCAGCTTGTTCCCAATCCTAGCATCCCAACCGATATCGTAAGGGTAAAGTTGGAAGATTCATCCGTGAGGCAGTATTGCGTCAGTTATGTTCAAAATCATCGTCCTGGATTCGCTTACCAGGAAGGAGTGTTTATGGACACGATGGACGAAGTGATTCCAAATTTGAAAGATCTCTGGCAGGAATTCAAAAATGCCGGATTTCAAACATGGGGGTCTTGGGGAGGGTTCAATAATCTCGTGGGGCTGCCTTATACTGAGACCGGGTTAAGGAATGATCCAGGGATTATATCCGGCGATCAAAACTCAAATCCCGGGCAATTTTATTCCACCTTAGTTCAGAATGGCTTTCCAAAATTAAATTCTTATTTAATTTTGGGAGATCAAACCGGTGCAACAACAGATCAGGCCAAGCACGATTTGGAACTTTCATTTATCGGTCTCGTTTTATGGCTCGATAGCCTCGGTTGGAATAAAATCTTCCTGTCCCTGACCAAGGCAGGGCCGAGAGAAAATGCTTTGAGGTTGAACCCAGCAAAGCATGACTACGGGCTGGATATGGGTACCGGGGTTCAAAGTGGGAGCAGTTTTCTCGACATGAGTTTTGATGTTGCCACCACTCCCACGGTGGTCAAGTACATTGAGAGATTAAAATGTGTTGTTATCTATAACAATACCAGCGGTCCCGTCAGATTGACTTTTGGCGGGAATACGAAATATAAAATTTTTGATCTTTCCGGAAATTTGATTGACGCCACCGGCCAAATTTCCGTTCAAGTAGGGTGGTTTGTAGTGCTTAAATAAATTTTTTTATATATTTTGTTTTTATAAAATCCTTTCTTATGAAGGGATTTTTTTTTGTTAAAAAAAGAAATCCTCGGAAGGCTACGCTGGAATAGGTCGACTTGGGTGGGGTTTGAGTGGAGTTGGGGTGGAGTTGGCGTGGACCTCTGTGTCCACCCCAACCTCCCCCAACTCCCTTTCAACCTTCCGCCGACGCTTATTTGTCTATCCACGAGATTTTTTGTATAGTACAATTTCATGTGAAGCCGTTAATTTTTTTTCTATGTCCCCCTTTGAACTTCGCAAATCCTATCTTGATTTTTTCGCATCCAAAGGCCATGCCATCATCAGTGCGGCTTCACTTATTCCTGAAAACGATCCCAGTTTGCTTTTTGTGAATTCGGGGATGTTTCCTCTGGTTCCTTATTTGCTCGGCGAAAAACATCCGGCAGGGAAGCGACTTTGCAATAGCCAGCCTTCGTTTCGCACCAAAGACATCGAGGAAGTCGGCGATCATCGTCATAATACGCTTTTTGAAATGCTCGGAAATTGGTCGCTGGGTGATTACTTCAAAAAAGAACAGCTTTCATGGTGGTATGAATTTCTTGTCGAAGTGTTGAAACTCGATTCAGGTCGACTGTATCAAACCGTGTACGGCGGATCCAAAGATGCACCAAAGGATACTCAAGCCATTGAAATTCTCAAGGAAGTGTTTCAGAAATACGGCATCAAGGCCGAAGAGGGGCCCCAAACGTCCGGAAAAGGCGAAGACGGACCCGGAGTGGAAATTCATTTTGGCGGCAATCAAAGGATATTTGCTTATGTGGATAAAAATTGGTGGCAGCGCGGAGATGCGGTCGGGGAGCCGGGGGGGCCGGATTCCGAAACGTTTTATGATACCGGCAAGGAACATGATGCGAAGTACGGAAAATACTGTCATGTAAACTGCGATTGCGGACGATTCATCGAGATCGGCAATTCGGTATTTATGCAGTACAAAAAATCCGAAAATGGCTGGGAAGAATTGCAAAACAAAAACATCGACTTTGGAGGAGGATTCGAGCGGCTCACAATGGCTCATGAAGGCAAGGACAATGTCTTTACCACCGAGCTTTTCATGCCGATCATGAGGCGAATATCCGAACTTTCGGGGAAATCGTATGAAAACGAATATCGCGCCTTTGAAATCATCGCCGATCATATCAAGGCCGCGGTATTCATACTCGCCGACGGTGCCGTACCTTCGAATATGGCGCAGGGCTATTTTACTCGCCGACTCATTCGTCGAGCCATACGGTTTGGCGATCATATCGGCATGAAAGAGGATTTTCTTGCGGATATCGCGCATACGATCATCGGACTTTTTTCAAACCATTATGCGCATTTGGAACCGCGCAAGGCATTTATCGTCGACGAAATGAAGCGCGAAGAGAGGAAATTTCGTGAAACTTTGGACACGGGATTGAAAATGTTTGAAAAATCGGCTCAATCCGGGAGTTTGTCCGGAAGAGAAGCTTTTGTTCTCTTCTCGACCTATGGGTTTCCCTATGAAATGAGCGAAGAATTGGCCAAGGAAAATGGCGTTTCGATCGACCGGGCGGCTTTTGAAGAGGAGATGAAGAAGCATCGGGAGCTTTCGCGAACCGCGTCAGCAGGCATGTTCAAGGGCGGACTCGCGGATGCCAGCGACGAAACTACGAAACTCCATACCGCCACCCATCTCCTTCATCGAGCCTTGAAACAGGTGCTGGGAAACCATGTGAATCAAAAAGGAAGCAATATCACCAAAGACCGCCTTCGATTTGATTTCAATTTTGAGAGAAAAATGACGGACGCCGAAATCCGCGCCGTGGAAAAAATCGTCGATGAGCAAATCGCGAAAGATATGTCGGTGACTTATGAGGAGATGACCGTGAAAGAAGCCAAGGAACGCGGTGCCATAGGTCTTTTTGAGGGAAAATATGGAGAAAAAGTGAAAGTGTATACCGTCGGTGATTTTTCCGTCGAGATTTGCGGCGGTCCTCATGTGAATCGTACGGGAGAATTGAAAGGGTTTCGCATCACCAAGGAAGAATCCTGCGGCTCCGGAATCCGAAGAATCAAAGCGATCGTCAATGCCAAGTGAGCCGGTCGGGTCAGTATGCTATAATAATAAACAAAGGAAAAGCCTTGTTTTTTGTAATTTTTCATGATACGGTGCGGCGTTATGAAATATCAAAAGCACCCTATATATTTTGACAATGCCGCCAGTACCGCGCTGGACAGCGACGTATGGGAAAGCATGAGACCGTATTTTTTGACCCACTACGGGAATCCCGGCAGCGTTCACGCCCATGGACAGGCCGCCATTGCGGCGATTGACAAGAGTCGCGATAGGGTAGCGAATTTTTTTGGATGTCATTACGGTGAGATTTTTTTTACGGGCGGCGCTACGGAAAGCAATAATATCGCCTTGCAGGGAGCGGCGGGTTTCGCAAGGAGAAAATACGGAAACGGGAAGCTTCATATCGTGACGACCGCCATCGAGCATCCTTCGGTATTTGAGACATGCATTGCGCTGGAGCGAAACGGGTTTGAAGTATCCTTTGTCGGCGTTCGAAAAGACGGCCATGTGGACGTTTCGGAGCTTGTAAAGCACATCTCACCCCAAACTTTTTTGGTGTCCGTCATGTATGTGAACCATGAACTCGGGACCATTCAGCCGATTGCGGAGATAGGAAAGGCGATAGGAGATCTCAATAAAGAGCGTTTGAAAGGCGGGGATATTCCGATCATATTTCATACGGATGCCACGCAGGCTATCGCATGGCTGCCATGCGATGTGAACGCATTGGCGGTGGATCTGCTTTCATGCAGCGGTCACAAAATCTACGGGCCAAAGGGCATCGGCGCGCTTTTCATCAGACGAGGTGTGAAAGTAGATCCCATATGCTTTGGTGGTTCGCAGGAAAGGGGCATTGTACCCGGTACGCAGAACACACCCCTTATCGTCGGAATGGGAAAAGCCGTTGAGATGCAAAAGGACGAAAAAGAACATGGGCGTGAAAAAATGATATGTTTGCAAAAGGCCTTCCTTTCAGGATTAAAAACCATTCCCGAAACGGTGATCAATGGCAGTCTCAAGCATCGCGTTCCAAGCAACGTCAATGTGAGTTTCAGGGGAATAACCGCCGAAGCCTTGCTTCTTTCCCTTGATCATGAGGGAATATCCGCATCACATGGATCGGCGTGCGCCTCAGGTTCACTGTCCGTATCGCACGTTTTTACGGCCATCAAAGCCGATGCCGAGATTGCCGCATCTTCTTTGCGATTCACGTTTGGAAAATACAATACGCTGCAGGAAGTGAATCGCTGCATCTCCGTGATTGAAAAAAAAGTGCGTGAATTGCGAATGAAAAAAATATGAAATCATTGTTCAAAGATTTTTTTTTCACCAAGCCTCTTTTGTTTGGGGTACTGATGGCTTTGATCGGAAATGCGGTTTTGTATTTTTTCATATCGAGCCGAGTCGTGGTTTCCGAAAATCCCATTCCTCTTCATTACAACATCTATTTCAATATTGATTTTCAGCATTACTGGTATTACATCTACGTGATTCCGGCTTTGGGAAGCGTCATTTTTTTGATCAATACCGTGATGGCATTGCTGTTTTTTCGAAAGAATATGCTATTGACGTACTTTTTTGTCTTTGCGTCGATGATTTGCCAAATCATCCTGATTATAGCCGGCATCTTTAGTCTCCTTCTCAATGTATAATTTTTATGGATACCTTTTTTGCCATTCGCATGTTTGTTTTTTCATCCGTAGCATTCGCCATTTCCATAGTATGCGCTCCGCTTTTGACGCATTACCTTTATAAATATCAATGCTGGAAAAAAAAGGCGCGTACCGAGGCTCCGGACGGTTCGGCGACTCCGATTTTCACCAAATTGCACGGGACTGCCGAAGTGAGCACGCCACGCATGGGCGGTATCCTCGTATGGGGGACGACTTTGATTTTGACAGGTGGGGTTTTTTTACTTTCATGGATTCTTCCGAGCCCCTTGTGGGATCGGCTGAATTTTTTGAGCCGCGAGCAAACATGGATTCCATTTTTCACGCTTATTTCGGCGTCGCTTCTCGGATTGATTGACGATATCCTTGTCATCCTCGGCATCGGCCCCGTGAAAAAAGGAGCCGGCTTGAGTTTTCGCATACGAGCTTTTGTGGTGTTGCTTATCGGGATGGTGGGAGCGTATTGGTTTTATCAAAAATTGGGATGGCATACGCTCCATGTGCCATTTTGGGGAGATATTTCGCTTGGAATCTGGTATGCGCCTTTTTTCATTTTTATGATGCTGGCGGTTTTTTCCGGCGGTGTCATCGACGGGCTGGACGGCCTTGCGGGCGGAAGTTTCTCGACGATATTTGCGACGTTTGCGGCGATGGCTTTTGTGCGCGGGCAATATGATCTGGCCGTACTTTGCGCGGTGATCGTCGGAGCGCTTCTGGGATTTTTGTGGTTCAATATCCCTCCCGCACGATTTTATATGGGTGAAACCGGAAGCTTGGGATTGACCACGACGATAGCGGTGATCGCCTTTATCACGGACTCGGTGATACTTCTGCTCGTCATCGGATTTCTTATTTTTCTTGAGGCGGCAAGCGTGGCCATTCAGCTGACGTCAAAAAAATTGTTCGGAAAAAAAGTGTTTCTCTCCGCACCGATTCATCATCATTTTGAAGCCCTCGGTTGGCCAAAGCACAAAATCACCATGCGTTTTTGGGTGATCGGATTTATGGCGGCCGTGCTCGGACTTTCTCTGTTTCTCTTGGATCATTCCATGTTTTTATCCGTATGAGCGAATCGGTAAAGGGTTATTATTCCGAATCATTATCACGATACCCGCGGGTCATGGTGCTGACATTTGAAAGTTCGACTCGACAAAATCTTTCGGATATTCGATCGCAGGAATTTGAAAACCTGCTTTCCGAATCGAACCTTTCCTATGAAGATTGCGTCGCTTGCGATCAGACGCATTCGGGGAATGTCAGGGAAGTTTCCCATGATGATCGGGGAAGGGGATTGCAGGAAAATTTTGGCCGAGTCGAAAATACGGATGGAATGCTGACGGATAAACACGGGATATACCTCGTCATCAAGACACTCGATTGCGTTCCCGTCGTTCTCTACGACCCGGAAAACGACGTGATTGCCAATATCCATGCCGGATGGAAGGGGACATTGCAAAATATTACCGGAAACGCTTTGCAAATGATGGTGAGAAGATGGAAAATCGATCCTTGCGAGCTGATCGCATATTTGGGTCCGTCCATCGGTTCCTGTTGCTATGACGTTGCAATGGCGAAAGACAGCAGGTATGAGAATTTTTTAAACATGTTCGGAAAAAAAGCGGCGTTTGAAACCGGCGGAAAACGGGTACTGGACATCCGAGCCGCAAACGAAGCGGTGCTCAAGGATTTTGGAGTGAAAAAGATCGAAATTTCTCCGATCTGCACCTCGTGTTCATCAAAACATCTTCCTTCGTATTATCGGCAGAAAGGAGAGGTTCTTGGAAAAAGACTTTTGACGATAGCCGGAATGAAGACATGGTGATGCGAACTATCGGAATGCGCTGAAGCTCTATCGCGGAGCAAAGAGCGTATCATTTTTTTTAAAAAACGAAGATTCATAGTCGAGAATCCAAAGCATCGAAAAAGAGAAAAATATGAAACGCAATCTTTTTTTGAATAAAATTATCACGGTTATGGGACTGGGAAGGTATGGCCAGGGAAGCGGCATATCGGCCGCGAAGTTTTTATTGCTTCACGGTGCCGTAGTGACCGTCACCGATCTTTTGGACGAGATCGCCCTCGCGGCTCCGCTCGCTTCATTGCGCGATTTCATGCGCAAGCACTCGATACGCGACGATCGCGTTCGCTTTGTCCTCGGAAAACATGAACTCTCGGACTTTGAAGATGCGGACATGATCGTGAGAAATCCCGATGTGCCGATGAAGAGCGTCTATATCGCACATGCAAAAAAAAATCATATTTCCGTCGAAAATGACATTACGCTTTTTTTGAAAAATACCCCGAGCAAAAACATCGTTGCCGTTACCGGCACGCGCGGGAAAACCACGACCACGACTTTGATTCACAAAATAATCGCCTCGCAATATCCGGACGCGATACTGGGCGGAAATGTGACCGTATCGCCGCTGGCGCATTTTGATGAAGTGTCGCCACATACTCCGGTCGTGCTGGAACTTTCCAGCTTCATGCTGGAAAATTTCGACGCATCCACGCCCGCTCCCCATATTGCGGTGCTTACCAATCTCATGCCCGACCATCTGGAAAAACACGGGAGTTTCCAGGCCTACAAAGACGCCAAGCGAAATATTATGCTGTATCAGGGTCGAAATGACTTTCTCGTCACCACGTTGGACAATGAAGAAGCCCTTGCCATGTCAAAAGACGCGCCGGCTCAAGTGTATTATTGCACGCACAAGGGCAGCCTCGGATCAAAAAAGATGGGCTGTTATGAAATGAACGGTCATATCCATTTTTCAGACGGTCAAAACGATGAATCTTTGATAGACATTTCCAAAATCCGACTTTTGGGCAAACACAATGTTGGCAATGTCATGCTCGCGGTATGCGCGGCAAAGCTTGCGGATATTTCCGATGCCAAGATACGAAACGCGGTCTACGGATTTACGGGAGTTCCGCATCGTCTTGAATTGATCGCCGATCAAAACGGGGTTCGGTATTACAATGACACGACGTCCACCACGCCGTACGCCACCGTCGCCGCATTGGATACCTTTCCGGACAACCCGATTATTCTCATCGCCGGAGGAAACAACGCCAAGGGGCTGGATCTTTCAGAGATGAACGGAAAAATCGCGGATCGCGTGAAAAAATTGATACTGCTTCCCGGCAAAGCTTCCGAAAGTTTCCCGGCGTTTGGTCAAAAAGTCTCGGATATGAAGGAGGCGGTTGCACTTGCGCATCAAGGGGCGACAAGCGGCGATATCGTGCTCTTGTCTCCGGGAGTGAGCTGGCTTCCTTTTTACGATGAGTTCACGCGCGGGATGCAATTCATCGAGGAGGTGAAAAAAATAACTGGCTCGGACGAGAAGTGAAGGAACTCAAAATTTCTTTTTTGAGACATCGTTTCTGAAAAACATCGCGTATCACAAAGCGGATTATTGGTTTGTGGGGATTTTTGCGAGCATCCTTTTTTTTGGGTTGTTCATGCTTTCATCGGTGAGCACGGCCGTAGCGTTTCATAAATTCGGAGACAGTTATTATTACATCAAACATCAGCTTTTGTACGGCGTATTGCCGGGGCTGGTTTTTCTTTTTATCGTTTCACGCATCGATTATCGAGTGTGGAAAAAATACGCTTTTCTCTTGTTGCTTTTCACGATGGCGCTCCTGATACTGGTTTTCATTCCGGGAATCGGAATAAAGCTGGGAGGAGCGCGAAGCTGGGTGAATTTTTTCGGCATCGCATTTCAACCGTCCGAACTTTTGAAGCTTACCTTTCTCATGTATTTGGCGGCATGGCTGGAAAAAAGAGGAGAGCGCAAGGTCAAGGATTTTCAAAGCGGATTCATACCTTTCGTAAGCGCGTTGCTTCTCGTTATTTTCCTTATCGCCATGCAGCCGGATATCGGCACCATGTCCATCATTGTCATGATCAGTCTCGTCGTATACTTTATCGGCGGGGCATCCGTGAAGTATCTTTTGGGCCTTGGTATGGCGGGTATGGCGTTTCTTGCCCTGCTCATCCGCATCGCACCGTACCGAGCGGCGCGGTTCAAAGTTTTTCTCAATCCCGATCTTGATCCCGGAGGCGCTGGCTATCATATCAATCAGGCCTTGCTCGCCATCGGATCCGGCGGACTCTTTGGAGTCGGATTCGGACATTCAAGGCAAAAACATCTGTATTTGCCGGAAGTGATCGGAGATTCGATTTTCGCGGTGATGGCCGAGGAATTGGGATTTGTATTCATTTCGTTTCTTGTCATTTTGTTCGGACTATTGGCCTATCGCGGTTTTTTTATTGCTCGATACGCTCCGGATCGGTTTTCCATGCTTTTGTCGGCCGGAATCGTATCGTGGATTTCATTGCAGGCTTTTATCAACATTGCCGCCATGGTAGGATTACTTCCCTTGACAGGCTTGACTTTGCCTTTCATCAGCTATGGTTCCTCGTCATTGGTGATATTGCTCATAGCGGTGGGCATTTTGATCAATATTTCCAAGCAAACCGTGGAGCAGTCCATGAAGAAAAAAAGATATGTTTCAGCTTGAATGATGATGATATTTTTGACAAGCGAGTCATCAATCGAGGGTTTTGATTCTCATGAATTTGAAATGAGCATTCAGATCGCAGGGGAAACTTTGTAATACATAGAAAGTTATGAAAATCGTTTTTTGCGGGGGGTCCACCGGCGGAGCGTTGATGCCGCTTTTTGCCTTGAAAAAGTCGCTTGAAAAAAAGACGCCGTGTGATTTTTTATTGATAGGATCCGGTTCATCGATGGAGAAAAAACTTGCAGCGGATTATGGCATCGATCAAAAAAAGATTTTTTCGGGAAAATGGCGAAGGTACTTTTCTCTTTGGAATCTCGTGGATCCATGGAAGGTGCTCTTGGGCATCTGTCAGTCGTATGTAACGTTGAAAACCTATCGGCCGGATGTGATCGTATCAGTCGGGGGATTTGTCGCCGTACCGGTTTTTATCGCCGCACAACGGCTGAAAATTCCTTGTCTCATGCATCAGCAGGACGTGAAAGTGGGACTGGCAAACCGCATTTGCAGCCGCATGGCGACAAAAATCACGGTTACGTTTGAGATCACCCTCCAATCGTTTCAAAAAGAAAAAACCGAATTGACCGGAAATCTCGTGCGTCCGGAGATATTGAGCGGAAGCAAGGAGAAAGCGTATCAATCGTTCGGATTGACCCATGATTTCCCCGTGTTGCTCATTACCGGCGGAGGGAGCGGCGCCTTGCATCTCAATGAAAAAATCACGACGTCATTGCCGATTCTTCTGAAGCGATTTCAGGTGATCCATCTTCTCGGGGAGAAAAAAGATGTGAAATTGCCGCGTATCGCGAAGGGCAGGGATCGCTACCATGCGATGCACTTCGCCACGGATGCGATGGCGGATATCTTGTCATGCGCCGACATCGTGGTGTCTCGCGCCGGAATGTCCACATTGACCGAGTTGTGTTTTTTGAAAAAAGTTTCCCTCCTTATCCCGCTTCCTCGCTCGCATCAAGAAGAAAACGCCCGATACTTTGAAGAAAAAAAGGCGGCGCTTACATATGACGAAGCGAGTTTTGATCCGAATTTTTTTTCAAACATGCTTATGGAGCTCTTTGACAATGACAATAAAAAAAGTTCATTGCAAAATAATATCGGCGCTATCATGATGAAAGGCGCGAATGAAAGGATTTCGGACATCATCATAACACTCGCGAAATCAAAAAATGTATGAAATTTGAAAAATTCCGAAAAATACATTGCATCGGTATCGGAGGCATCGGTATTTCAGCCCTTGCAAAATGGTTTCATTCGCGCGGCATCACGGTATCGGGATCGGATCAAAACGCATCATTTATAACGGATGATTTGAAAAAAAAAGGTGTTGAAATGTTCATCGGACATGATGCAAAGCATCTCGACGATAGCGTTGATTTGATCGTGTACAGCTCGGCGGTTCCGGAAGGTAATCCCGAACGAACGATGGCGACTGCGCGAGGTATCCGTCAGATGAGCTACAACGCTTGTCTGGGGGAGCTGTCAAAACTCTATACCACTATTGCCATAGCCGGAAACAAGGGGAAAACGACTACGACGGCCATGCTGGGGCTGATGCTTGAGGCGGCCGGGCTGGATCCGACGGTGATTGTCGGCAGCATCGTGAAGGAGTGGAAAAGCAATTTTCGCGGCGGGAAAGGCGAATTCCTCGTGGTGGAAGCCTGCGAATTTCGAGATCATTTTCTTCTTTTGCATCCCACGTACGAAATCATCACCAATATAGAGCCGGATCACATGGATTATTTTCAGACGTTTGACAATGAAATCGCATCGTTTCAGCAATTTTTGGACAAGATTCGACATCGGGGATTTGCCGTCATCAATGCCGACGATCCGATCCTCAAAGATCGCATCGAAAAATCCGAGTTGAAAACCAAGACGTTCGGATTTCTTGCGTCAGCGGATTTGAAAGCGTCAAAAGGAATCGTTCGCGCGGGAAAGATGTGTTTTGATTTGACATGGAAGCATGAGGAAACAATTCAAACATCGATGCGGTTTCCCGGCGATTACAATATCGCCAATGCCGCAGCGGCAAGCCTCATGGCCTTGGAGCTGGGCGTGGAGTCCGATGCGATCGCGAAAACGCTGATGCGTTTTCAAAGCACGTGGAGACGTTTTGAGCTCCTCGGGCAATATCGCGGAGCATCGGTGATTTCCGATTATGCTCATCATCCGTCGGCCTTGCGTTCGGTTTTGGCGGGAGCAAAGGAGTTTTACCCCGAAAAAAAAGTTATCGCGATTTTTCAGCCGCATCATCATCATCGCACGAAAGAATTGTTTTTAGAGTTCGTCTCGTCATTTGACGACGCTGATGCCGTGATAATGAGTGAAATATTTCACGTCATCGGCAGGGATGATCTTACGAATGCGGACATCAGTTCCAAAGATTTGGTTTCGGCGATTCGAGCGCGGGATAAAGAAAAACGCAAAAAAAGATCCGTTCAATTCGCGGAAAACCTTTCGAATATTCGGGATTTGGTAAGCCCATTTGCAGACGAAAAAAGCGTGTTGCTGTTTTTGGGAGCCGGAGACATTTACCGCGAGGCGGAAAATGTCGTTCGAACATGCTGACATTTTACAGCGTATGGATAAAAAGAAATTCAAAAAAATAGTGACCGCCGTTTGTTTTTGGAGCATAGGATTGGAATTCCTTTTTTTTGTTTTTGGACTGACGATCCCGCAGCTTTACGCGCTTTGGTTTGCGCTCTCCTTTATCGTTTTTATCCCCGCACTCGCAGGATATGTGTTGCTGTCAAAAAAACTCGGGACAATGCTTGATATTCAATTTCAAGCGCTTCTTTCGAAGTTTCGTCCGGATCTTTTCATCAATAGCAAGCGAAACAGGGACATTTATTTTTTTCAATATTTTCTGTATATTATTCCGGTGATATTCTATGTTGCCTTTGGTCTCGCATCCAATGTATATCGGTATAGGACGTATGAGGAACGGATATTTTCCTCGGAATTTGCAGTACTTTTTTGGGGAATGATTTTTGCAAGTCTTGTGGCGTTGACGCTCAAGCTTATTTTCGGATTTCGATCATTGCCCGCCGATATTTCTCGGAAATTGCTTGATTTGGGAGCGAGCATGGGAATCTCGGAAGTGACCGAAGATGGATTGAAATTTCCGGTCGGAAAACGTATATATTTTTTGAACGATTTTCTCTTTGGCATATCCATAAAGACCGAAAATCCGTTCGGACGATATATCTCTTTGACTTTGCTTGATGTGGAAATACTGACGCAAGAGGTGGGGGAGGAATGCGCGTCAAAAATCGTTTCGTTTCGTGCGAATATCCGCGATATGGATTTTGACGCCGACTGGTTTCGCGTCATTTTGCGCAGTATGGACGCCGCAGCCGTGCAAACGACGGTTGAATTGATGGAATGCATGATACTGTATCTGGAAAAAAAACATCTTGATCATAACGTATGAGATTATCGGATATCCCTCTTTTCGAAGATATTTTTCTAAAAAATTGGGACATTGGAGCTTGAAAATCCCGCCTTGGGTCAGTGGAGTGAAAGCATTCGCGAAAAACTCTTGCCCGATTTTCGCGACAAGGGTACAATTCCCGCATCTTGGATTCTGGAAATGGCGGATCTGAAGGGATATTGCTTGGGAGACGCTTGCGTTTCATCAATTTTTTAACCTCATCTCCATGTCACTTTATACGAAAATATTTGGCGATCCGCACGAGAAATTTGCTCGCAAATGGCAGCCTATTATCGAGCGCATGAATGCGTTTGAAAACGAGATGTCCGCTCTAACTCGGGAACAGCTTCGTGAGAAAACGCAGGATTTTAAACGCAAAATTGCGAATGGCGTCGCTCTTGACGATATATTGCCCGAAGCGTTTGCAAGTGTTCGAGAAGCTGCAAAGCGGACGCTCTCGCAGCGTCATTATGACGTGCAGCTGCTGGCCAGCATCGCTTTGCATCGCGGACATATCGCCGAGATGAAAACCGGCGAGGGAAAGACTCTGGCGGCCACGCTTTCCGCGTATCTGAACGCCTTGACCGGACGAGGGGTGCATATCGTCACGGTGAATGATTACCTCTCAAAACGCGACGCCGAGTGGATGGGACAGATTTTTTCATATTTGGGTTTGAGCGTTGGGTGCATCGTTCATGCGACTGCGTTTCGATATCAGGAAAACACGGATCCTGCCGCCGATAAGGTGCGCGATCAGGGAATAAAAATCGATATGAATTTTCTTGTTCCCTGCACTCGGCGCGAAGCCTATGCATGCGATATCACCTACGGGACGAACAATGAATTCGGCTTTGATTATTTGCGAGACAATATGGCCGATTCCAAGGAGCGCATCGTGCAGCGAGAGCTTCATTATGCGATCGTTGACGAGGTGGATAGCATTTTGATCGACGAAGCGCGCACGCCGCTGATCATTTCCGCTCCCGCAAAAGACGCCACGGAAAAGTATCATCAGTTTGCCGACATGGTTCGAAAACTTTCGATTGACAGAGATTTCAACGTCGACGAAAAACGCCGTACCGCCACGCTGACCGACGACGGCATCCGCAAGGTGGAGAATATGCTCGGCGTGGAAAATATTTACGTCGAAAGCGGCATATCGGCCGTGCATCATCTCGAACAGGCGCTCAAAGCCGAGTACGTTTTCAAAAATGACGTGGATTATATCGTCAAAGACGGTGAAGTCGTGATCGTGGATGAATTCACCGGTCGTTTGATGCCCGGAAGACGATATTCGGAAGGTCTTCATCAGGCTTTGGAGGCAAAAGAAAACGTCAAAATACAGCAGGAGAGCATTACGCTTGCGACGATCACGTTTCAGAATTATTTCAAACAATACCGGAAGCTTTCGGGGATGACGGGTACGGCCATCACCGAAGAAGAAGAGTTTTATAAAATTTACGGGTTGGAAGTGCGCGTGATTCCGACGCATCAGCCCATGATACGCAAGGACCTCTCCGACCGTATTTACAAAACGGAAATGGGGAAATTTCGAGCCGTGGCAGAAGAAGTGAAAGAATTGCAAAAAAGAGGCCAGCCCGTCCTCGTGGGAACGATTTCGATCGAAAAAAACGAAATTCTCAGCAAACTTTTTTCAGAGCAGGGCATCGAACACCATGTTTTGAACGCCAAGCAGCATGAAAGGGAAGCCCAAGTCATCAGCCAAGCGGGAAAAAAAGGAGCCGTGACAATCGCCACCAATATGGCCGGTCGAGGCGTGGATATCATCCTCGGCGGTCACCCGTATGACAGAAGCGTCGCCGATGAAGTGCGCGGGCTTGGCGGACTCTGCATCATCGGCACCCAAAGACACGAGTCTCGGCGTATCGACAACCAGCTTCGCGGCAGATCCGGAAGACAAGGAGATCCCGGTCATTCGCAATTTTATGTTTCCATGGAGGATGATCTCATGCGCATTTTCGGATCCGATCGCATCGCGGGCATCATGGAGCGTCTCGGTATGCCCGAAGATATGCCCATCGAAAACAAACTGATTTCAAAATCCATCGAAACCGCGCAAAAAAAAGTTGAAACTCACAACTTTGATATCCGAAAGCATGTTGTGGAATACGACAATGTCATGAATAAGCAGCGCGAATCCATTTACAAAAAAAGGCGCACGATTTTACTCTTTTCATTTGCAAATCCCGAATTACTTTTTGACATGGTATCGGAAAACATCGACAAGGAAATCGAGGATTTTGTTTCATTTCATACTTCGGATGAACGGCCGGATGATTGGAATATCAGGGAAATTTTTGAAACCGCAAAAAGCATGTATGGTTTACCGGAGGAGGCGTGGAAGAGTTTGCAAGCCCTTCATCGAAGGGCCATGGATGGAGAGAGTGTCGAAAACACGAAAAAAGAGATTTTGGAGTTTTTTTTGCAAAGTTCGGATCACGCATACGATGAGTTATTGAAGCGCATGAGAGAAGATTTGCGATTTTCGGAGGACATGATAGCTGATATTTTGCGGCAAATCATTCTTCGCAGCATCGATGCGCTTTGGATCGAGCATCTCGAATCCATCGACCATCTGCGTGCGGGTATCGGACTTCGAGGGTACGGACAGCGAGATCCATTGATAGAATACAAGAAAGAGTCGTTTCGTTTGTTTCATATTCTCCAAAAAAGCATTCAAAAGCAGATTGCCTACGGATTTTTCAAAACCGCCGTCGGACTGGATATGCTTCCGGCCGTCTTTTCGCAAGAGGCGATGCAAACGGGAAGGGGATCGATTGAGACAAATTCCAAGAGTCGCTCTCCATCGTCCTCTGAAAATCTTTCTCCATCAAGCGATGAAATGAATCAGCAGGATACCACCCCGTCTTCATCGGTACCAAAAGTCGGAAGAAATGACCTGTGTCCTTGCGGTTCCGGAAAGAAATACAAAAAGTGTCATGGGAGGTAGGTTTTTTTTAAAAAGAAACATTCATATGGAAGAACAAAAACCTAAGGTTGGCGTGGGAGTGATGATTTTCAAAGATGTGAAAATTCTTCTTGGCAAAAGAAAAGGATCGCATGGATCCGGGGAATATTCGTTTCCAGGCGGACATCTTGATTATCTCGAGACATTTGAACATTGTGGCCGACGCGAAACCATGGAGGAATGCGGCATTGAGATTCAAAATGTGAGGTTTCAATTTGTGGCGAACGTTGTCTCGTATGCCCCGAAGCATTATGTTCATATCGGCTTGATGGCTGACTGGAAAAACGGCATCCCAAGCGTTTTGGAATCAGAGAAGTGTGAGTCATGGAATTGGTACGATCTCGACGCTCTTCCGAAGCCGATGTTTGAGTTTTGCGCAATGGCTGTGGATGCCTATAAAACTGGAAAAACCTATTTTGATCATTCGTCAAAGTGAAAAAAAGGTATGAAAAAAAGTTTTTTTCTAGCGGTTGCTCTGGCGCTTGGAATTTTTGCCGTTGACTTGCGTTTTGACGATGAAAATGTTACATTGACGTATCTTTGATACATTTATTATTAAATTCTATCCTTTTTCATGGGGTTTTCCCCCCTCCCTTGGTAGCCTATCCTGCCTCATATGAGGTCATTGCACACAAGGGAAAAAGGATATTAAGGATATGGTTCAGATACCCAGCATGGAAGACATGCTCAAAAGCGGCGTGCATTTCGGACATCGCAAGTCCAAGCGCAATCCAAAGATGATACCCCATATTTTCATGCTCAAAAGCGGGGTACACCTCATTCATCTCGAATCCACTCAAAAAGCCTTGGAAAAGGCCTCTCGATTTGTGAGCGATACGATGAAAGAGGGAGGAAACATCCTCTTTGTGGGCACGAAGAAGCAGGCCGTCGAGATTATCAAAAAGTATTCGAAGGAATGCGGAATGCCGTCGGTGACGAATCGTTGGTTGGGAGGATTGATCACCAATTTTGCGGAAATCCATCGATTGATAAATAAATTTCGCAATCTCAAGCAGCGAAGAGAATCCGGCCAATTGAAAAAGTACACGAAAAAAGAACAATTGCAATTTGAAAAAGAAATAGGGCGGCTTGATAATTTCATCGGTGGCATAGAAATGCTTGATAAGCTTCCGAGTGCGATCTATGTTGTCGATATTGGGCGCGAAAAGACCGCCGTTGATGAATGCAGAAAAAAGGGGATTCCCATCATTGCGATGGTGGATACCAATGCCAATCCCGAGCTCGTCGATTATCCGATTCCCGCCAATGACGATGCGATCAAGTCCATCGATCTTATTACCGCATTCATTGCGAAAACGATTCTTGAAGCCAAAGCCGACATGATGAAGGTGGCGGGGAATGACAAAAAAATCATGCCCGAACCCCAAGCATAACATTTTTTTTTGAAGTTAAATCGCGTTAAGCGACCGTTTCGCAGTTCGCAAAAAAAAATCAAATAAGATTTAAAAATTTTAAAGAAAGATACCTATGAGTCAAAAAGAATTGCTTCTCGCGCTTCGGAAAAAGACCGGAGCGAGCATAGGAGATATCGTGAAAGCTTTGAAAGAGTCGGGCGATTCGATGGAAAAAGCCGAGGAAATTCTGAGAAAACATGGAGTGGCAAAAGCTTCCAAACGCAACGATCATATCACCAAAGAGGGAGTGATAGGGCAGTATGTGCATGCCAACAAGAAAATCGCGGCAATGGTTGAGCTTTTATGCGAGACGGATTTTGTGGCGCGAAATGAAGTGTTTTTGTCTCTTGCGCATGATATCGCCATGCAGATCGTCGCGACGTTTCCGCTTTATGTTCGCCCGGAAGACATTCCAGCCGATATTCTCGAAAAAGAAAAGCAAATTATCGCCGAACAAAGCAGCGCAAGCGCCAAGTCTCAGGAGATTCTTGCGAAAATCGTCGAAGGCAAAATGCAAAAATATTATGAAGAGGTATGTCTTCTCAAGCAAACTTTTTTCAAAGACGAGGCCAAGACCGTTGAAGAGCTTATGGCCGAAAAAATTTCCATACTCGGAGAAAAAATCGATATCGGCAAATTCACGCGTTTTCAGATCTGAAAACGCGATCGATCGCCGTGAAGGTTATCCAAGTGATTGCTTCGCAGCAACCCGCCGCAAAGGCGGGTTTTTTCATTCCTCATGACTGGAATTTTTGCAAGCGCGCATGGTATGATAAAAGTCATTATTAACTCATAGTATGGCAAAAATAGCTATCAATGGTTTTGGTCGCATCGGGCGTAATACCTTTAAAGCGGCCGTGAAAAAAAAGGTGCGCATCGCGGCCATCAACGATATGAGCGATACGGCCACGATCGCGCATCTTTTGAAATACGATACGGTATACGGAAGATATGACCGCAAGGTGGAGCACGACGAAAGCAACCTCATCATCGACGGGAAAAAGATCCCTGTATTCAATGTGAAGGATCCATTGCAGCTGCCATGGAAAAAACTCGGCATTGATATCGTGCTTGAATGCACGGGTGTATTTCGTTCGCGAGAGCAGGCGTCCATGCACCTCACGGCGGGGGCCAAACGCGTGATCATATCCGCTCCCGCCAAGGGAGATGATGTGCTGCCCTATATTCTCGGCGTGAATTCCGATCATTATAAAGGTGATGATATCATCGACAATGCGTCCTGCACCACGAATTGCATTGCGCCGGTGATTGAAGTGCTGCACAGTCGATTCGGGGTTTTGAAATCGTTTATGACCACGGTGCATGCCTATACGAGCGATCAGCGGCTCCATGATAATGCGCATGAGGATTTGCGTCGCGCTCGAGCGGCGGCCGGCAATATCATCCCCACGTCCACCGGCTCGGCCGTGTCCACCACGCGCATCATTCCCGAGCTGGAAAACAAATTCGACGGTCTTGCCCTCCGAGTGCCGATCATGACGGGTTCTCTGTCGGATTTTACGCTCCTGCTTGCGCACAAAACCACGGAAGACGAAGTGAATCGCGCGTTTATCGAGGCTTCTGAAAACCGACGTTATAGCGGCATACTCAGCGTAACGAATGATCCGATCGTGTCTTCCGACATCATCGGATCCGAATATTCCGCCATCGTCGATTTGAGTTTGACGCGTGTGATTGACGGCGACTTTGTGAAGATTCTCTCGTGGTATGACAATGAATGGGGATATTCCCATCGATTGGTGGAAATGGCGCAGATTGTCGCAAAATCTCTGTAAATGTATGTCTCAAAAAAGAAAAAACAAAGATCATCTCAAAGCGGTTATCATCGGTTGCGGAAATGTCGGTTCGGCATGCGCCTATGCGCTGATGCACGACGAGCTCATGCACGAAATGGTTCTCATGGACAAAAGTTTCAAAAAAGCGAAAGGCCTTGCCTTGGATCTTGCGGGTGGCATGATGTTCACGCGAGCCATTGACTTGAAAGCGGCTCATGATTATTCCGCATGCGAAGACGCGGACATGATCATCATTACCGCCGGCATGCCGCAGCAGCATCCCGGTCAAAGTCGACTTGATTTGATAAAAACGAATGCGACGATCGTCGCTTCCATCATGCATGAAATTTGCCGCCATACCACCGAGGCGATCATTGTCATGGTTTCCAATCCCGTGGACGTGCTTACCTATATTGCTTTACGCGAATCGGGGTATCCCGCGCATCGGATTTTTGGGAGCGGAACCGTGCTTGATTCGGCGCGTTTGCGTTTTGAGCTTGGCAAGCGACTTGACGTCAACCTTCATGATATTTCCGCGTATATCCTCGGTGAGCATGGAGATTCGGAATTTCCGGTGTGGAGTTCGGCGCAGGCGGGAGGAATTCCTTTGCAAAAAATGAAATCATATACCAAGCAAGCGACGGATGCCGCATTCATGAATGCCAGAAACGCCGCGTATGATATCATCAGATCCGGAGTGCCGTCCATGTACGGCATCGGTTCGGCGGTGAAGCGTATCGCGCAGGCCGTGATGCAGGACAAAAACGACATTCTCCCCCTTTCAGCCTATGTTTCCGACTATGCCGGCGTATCCGGCGTTTGCGTGAGCGTTCCCTGTATCGTGAATCGCGCAGGGATCAAAAGTAAGCTTTTGGTACCCATGAACGCGGGTGAAAAAAAAGCCTTTCGCTCATCGGCTAATGTTTTGAAAAAAATCATTGAAACACTTTATCCGGGAACCTATGAAAATAAAAAATTTTCAAGCTCGTGAGATATTGGATTCTCGCGGCAATCCGACGGTTTTATGCAGCGTCACGCTCTCAAGCGGAGTTTCTGCGGACGCTTCCGTTCCTTCAGGAGCTTCCACCGGTATACACGAGGCTCTTGAGCTGCGCGATGGTGATCCCGAGCGATACCATGGGAAAGGCGTTCAAAAAGCCTGCAAACACATAGAAACGCGCATTTTGAGAAAGTTGATCGGAATGGACAGCCGAAAGCAGCGCGACATCGACCAAGCCATGATCGATTTGGACGGGACCGAAAATAAATCATCGCTGGGTGCCAATGCGATTTTGGCGGTGTCGATGGCATGCGTGCGAGCCGCAGCGCTCGCTCAAAAAAAGCCCTTGTATCGCTGGATGCGAGAGGTGTATGGCATTTCGGAAAAAAAATTTGTCATGCCGCTGGCAACCATGAATATTTTCAACGGCGGCAAACACGCGAATAACGGGTTGTCTATTCAGGAATTTATGATTATTCCCCATGCAAAGCGTTTCCGTGATCGCGTTCGCATGGGTGCGGAAATTTTTCATACCCTCAAAAGTCTGCTTGCAAAAAAAGGTTTTTTGACGCTTGTCGGCGATGAAGGAGGTTTTGCGGACGGGCCCAAAGACAATGAAGCGGTGGTGAAGCTTCTGCTGGATGCTATAGCGAAATCGGGGTATCAGGCCGGTCATGATGTTTTTTTGGGATGCGATTTTGCTGCGTCGGAATTTTACAATAAAAATAAGTACGAATTCGCCAAAAAGGGCATATGGTGGGAAGCCGACAAACTTATGGATACCATAGAACGTTGGCTTTCCAAATATCCGTTTGAAGTTTTGGAAGATCCGCTGGCCGAGGACGATTGGGATTCATGGCAAGCATTGACCAAGGTCGTCCACGATCGTGCGGCGCTCGTGGGAGACGATCTTTTTGTTACCAATGTCAAGCGCCTGCAAACCGGGATTGACATGAAAGTGGCGAATGCTATTCTCATAAAGGTCAATCAGATTGGAAGTTTGTCCCAAACCATCGATGCCATCATGCTGGCCAAAAAACATCATTACCAGGTGATTGTTTCGCATCGTTCGGGTGAGACCGGAGATGACTTCATTGCTGATCTCGCCTGCGCGGTCAATGCCGACTATATCAAGACAGGATCGCTTTCGAGATCCGAACGCGTGGAAAAGTACAATCGCCTTATGGCCATCGAAGAGGAATTGAAATTATGAACGACTGCATTTTTTGTAAAATCATCAGCGGCGCATTGCCAAAAGCTTTGGTGTACGAGGACGATATCGTGATGGCTTTTTTGGATATTTCTCCGGTCAATATCGGTCATACTTTGGTGGTGCCAAAGACACATTATCCTGATTTCATTTCGACCCCCAAGGATGTCCTCTCCCATACCGTGATACAGTCGCAAAGGATTGCCGCTGCGGTTCTTTCGGCGTTTGGCTATGAGGGAGTGAATATCGGCATCAACAACGGTTCGGCGGCCGGACAGGTCGTGTTTCATATGCATATTCATGTTATGCCGAGAAAAGCCTCGGACGGTTATCAGCTCTGGAAGGGGAAAAAGTATGCGAAAGGTGAAATGGAAGCTGTGGCGGCAAAAATAATGCAAGCCTTTGTATGAATCTTCTCGTTTGCGGGGGAGCGGGTTTTATAGGCTCAAATTTCATTCTCGCGTCTTTGAGGCGCCATCAGGATCGTCGTATCGTCAATTACGATTGTTTGACGTATGCGGCCAACCTCGAAAATCTTTCAGCCGTAGAAAATGATCCTCGTTATACCTTTGTGCGGGGAAATATTACGGATATCGCATTGCTGCGAAGCGTTGCGGAAAAACACCGCATCACGCATATCATCAATTTTGCGGCAGAAACGCATGTGGATCGCTCCATCCATGTCAGTTGCCGCGATTTTGTGCTGACGAACACATTGGGGGTGCAAATGCTTCTTGACCTGGTGCGCGAAAAGAGCATTTCGCGCATGATCAATGTCTCCACGGATGAGGTGTATGGTTCACTGCCCCTCGAAAGCGATGACGCGTTTACCGAAGATTCACCCATTGCGCCGAATATGCCATATGCTGCGGCTAAGGCCGGAGGAGATCTCATGTGTCGCGCGTATGTCGCCACGCATCGGGTACCCGTGATCGTGACGCATTGTTCAAACAACTACGGGCCATATCAATTTCCGGAAAAGCTCATTCCTTTTTTTGTTTGCAAATTGCTCAATGGGGAAAAAGTGCCGGTGTACGGGGACGGGAAAAATGTCCGCGATTGGATCCATGTGGAGGATCATTGCGAGGCGCTCGATATGCTTTTGGAAAAGGGAAAAGACGGGGAAGTGTATAATATCGGCGCCGATAACGAAAGAAGCAATATCGAATTGACGCGCATGATACTGGCTCTCATGAAACGATCCGAAGAAAGCATCGAGTATGTGACGGATCGGCCCGGTCATGATCGTCGGTATGCGATTGATCCGCGGAAAATGGAAAGCCTCGGATGGAAGCCGAAGTACCATGCGAAAAATTTTCTTGAAGGATTGCAAGACACCATCGAATGGTATCGGTCAAATTCAGCATGGGTGCACAATATCATTACCAAAAAGGAGCATGAAATGAATGCGTTTCAGCAATCGCTGAAACGCTCCAGCGACATGATGATGGTTTCACAAACGCTATGACATCGTTTCGAGTTTTTCCGATACGTCGAGTTGATACGCCACGATACACATTGCATCCCATGGAGCTTGCTGAATACGTTGATTTCCCGATATTGCGAGTGTATTGGATCGTATGTCCGCAAGCGCCGACCGGGGCTCATTGCCATCGAGAAGAGCAAGAGCTCTTTTTTTTGATTCAGGGAAGCGCAACGGCCGAGCTGGACGCCGGCAAAGGACTGCAGGATATCCCGTTGAACGCCGGAGCGGAAGCCATTTTGATCGGCAACTATGTCTGGCATCATTTTAAAAATTTTTCTTCTGACGCGATCCTTGTCGCGCTTTCGTCCACAACATACCGACCGGATCGATCGGACTATATCGAAGATTACGATGCGTTTAAGCGGGCGAGAGCGACCTTACGGATATGAAAACCAAAAAGATACTTATTTTGGGGAGTCGCGGAATGCTCGGCGCAGCGTTTTTCAAAAAAGACATTTCGGGTCATGAGTGTATCGGCATCGATCGTTGTGATGCCGATCTTTCTGAGAGCGAAGCAATTCATTCTCTTTTCATCGCGTATTCCCCAGATATCGTCATGAATTGCGCGGCGTGTAATGATGTCGATCGGATGGAAACCGACGAAGCGTATGCTCGCGAAGCGATGCGTATCAATGCCGAACTTCCCAAGCTTTTGGCGATGCTCTGCCATGAAAAAAAAATACTCCTGATTCATTTTTCGACCGACTATGTTTTTGACGGGGTGAATACCCATGGTTATGTCGAAAATTTTGCGCAAAATCCCGTCAATCGCTACGGGAAATCCAAGGCTGCCGGAGAAAAAAACGTTTTCTCAAACGCTCAGAGATACTATTTGATACGAATTTCTCGACTCTTCGGCGGCGAAGAGTGCAGCCCAAACGGCAAATCGAGTTTTGTGTCAAGCATGTTGCGGCTTGCGAACGAGAAAAGAGAGATTCCGGTGGTAAACGATGAATTCAGCTGCCCCACCTATGTTCCGGATATCATCGATTTTACGACCCGATTGATACTTCAAGAGTACCCGGATGGAATCTATCACGGTTCAAATTACGGGGTATGCAGCTGGTATGATTTTGCCGAAAGTATTTTCTCGGCGGCGAAAAATGAAGCCGTAAAAATCGTTCCCATACCTTCAGGGCGGCTTACACGTCCCGCTCGGCGTCCGATGCGTTCAGAGCTTCGCAATACAAAATGCCCCGTTCAACCGCACTGGAAGGATGCCTTGGAGCGTTATCTAGTGAATATCAAGTGAGAAAATGCCTTCTTTGCCGTCATAGCTGCCAAGGAAAAAAATTTCATCGCCGTTTTTATTGAGGAAAAAAGCTTCCAACCTGTCGGCGGTTACGAGCGAGACATCGTTTCTGGCATCTCTGCCGTCAAATTCCAATGCGTGAATGGCATCTTTCGTGGCATACAATATCCAATATCCGTCAATCGAAAAATTCACGGATGCGAGCGTTTTACCGGTTCGCAGGAGGAGCGTTTTTTTGACGGGAGAAGAAAACGATATGCCGTCCGGCCACCATTGTATTTCATGATTATTGCCCGCGAGAAAAGAACCTTCATTGTTGGCATGCTTGATGACCATATTCGTTTGTTGGACGGAAATTTGCTGAGAATGCAAAGCGTCGTTGGCCGGGGATATGGCAATCATGCGATCATTCGCCGCGTCGGAGACGATGAACGCGTCATTGATGTGATCGGTAAATTGTGCCTGATCGCTGATATCGATCGTCAGCAACGATTGCATTTTTTTTTCTCCCGATTCGCTGATGTGAATTTTTTGAAACGCTCCCGATGATTTTTTGGGATCAAACGTGAGTACAAAAACCGAAGATTGAAAAACCATCAGATCGAGCAAAACGTCCTCGGGATTTGAAAAATATTTTTCCGATAAGTTTTTTTCGAAATCGACAAAAAGAATGGATCGGTTTTCGAGAAGATACCCCGACGGAGAGATTCCGTTCCATGCGAATTTTCGAATATCGTTGCCGGACAAAAACGGTATGAGCGTTACCGTCATCTTCGCAGAATCAAAGACGAAAGCTTGTGTTTGAGTTCCTCGTTTCAGGAGAATAAAGGCTCTGTCATTGCGTTCGTTCCAGGTTATCAACCTGAGGCTGATCGGTAATGTCTCACTGTCTTTTGCAACGAGGAATGGTGTGTTTTCAGCGGCCGAAAAATACCAGAGTTTTTCCGGAGCTTCTTGTGTTTGAAAAACGACCGATTTTTGGTTTGGTGCTATCCTGTAATCGAGTATTGTTCCCGAAACGCGAAGCAGCGGAAATTCTTTGCGAAGCAGCGGCAGGTCTTTGATGAAGGTCGAGAGCGTGGGTTTGATCGAGAGATTTTTTTCCCATGCATGATAACCGGGTTTTTCTATGCGAATGTTATAATTCCCCGGATAGAGGCGAGTCAGAATGGTATCGGTTTTCTCACGGTTGAGTCGATCATTAATGAAAATATCCGCCTTGGTGGGTAAGGTATCGATGACGAGAACTCCGGTGGTTTCAAAACTTCCGGTTTTCGCATTGTAGCGATAGCCGGCGGTGGAGAGGATAAGAAGGGGGGCGGATATCACAAAGACGAGAGCAAAAATAAGCACGAGGAATCGACGATAGAGGATGTCCATAAGATATTGAACAAAAAGGATAAAAAAACGTGCATCCATTTCCTTCATTGGGCATGAGAAAAATCCTGCTTGAAGAAACCGGCAAAGGCTGATACGATGCAGCTATAAAAATAATAGCAAATATGTCGAAATTTCTCATTACCGGGCAAAATATCCTGCATGGTGATATTGCGGTATACGGTGCGAAGAACCAAGCGCTCAAGATGTTTGCGGCGGCCATTCTCACGGATGAGGACGTTATCCTTCACAATGTCCCTGACATTCTTGATATTCATGTGGCATCCGATATCCTTGTGGATTTGGGCGCATCCGTGAAAAAAGAAGGAACGCATTCTTATGTGATCAATTGCGCCAATATTTCAAGTCATTTGATCAAGGATGAGTTTGTGAGAAAAATGCGTGCGTCGATTCTCTTTATCGTACCTTTGCTTATTCGATTTGGGGAAGTGA
Source organism: uncultured Gammaproteobacteria bacterium (assembly GCA_964485795.1). Classification (GTDB taxonomy): domain Bacteria; phylum Patescibacteriota; class Patescibacteriia; order VMEV01; family CAZAJQ01; genus CAZAJQ01. Next base: position 72,584 of record CAZAJQ010000002.1, on the reverse strand, counting down.
AGCTCTCCTTGCCGGGAGGAGACGCCATTGGCAGACGTCCGATTGACATGACAACGGAAAATCTCGAGAAAATGGGTGTGAGCGTAACCACAAAGGCCGACAGCGTTTCATTCAAGTTAAAAGGGAAAACACTCAAAGCTTCAAAACTTGTGTTCCGATGGGTGACCCATACCGGCACGGAAAACATGATTATGGCCGCCACGGTTGCCGACGGTACCAGTACCTTGATCAACGTCGCGCTCGAGCCTGAAGTTCAAGAGCTTTGCCATTTTTTGAATGTCTGCGGTGCGAAGATACGCGGCATTGGCACGAGTACTTTGGTGATCGAGGGAGTGAAAAAATTGTCGGGAGGTACGGCAACGATCATTCCGGATCGCATCGAAACCGGCACTTTTGCCGCGATGGCGGCATTGAGCGGAGGCGAGGTGCGCATTACAAATTGCAATCCCGATCATCTTGAAGTTTTCTGGACCAATCTCGAGCAGGTTGGAGCGAAATTTCAGCGTGAAAAAGACTCGGTCATCATAAAAAAATCAGGGAAATTGACGGCGATCAATGTCAAGACCCATGAATATCCTGGATTTATTACGGATATTCAGGCTCCGTTTACCGTGCTTCTCACTCAAGCCACGGGTATGAGCCTCGTGCATGAAACGATTTACGACGGCAGATTGTATTACACCGATATACTCAATTCCATGGGAGCCAATGTCATTTTGGCAGATCCACATCGCGCGATCGTCCTCGGCCCGACAAAATTATATGCAAAAAAGCTCGACAGTCCGGATATTCGCGCCGGTATGGCGCTGGTCATCGCAGCCCTCATAGCGGAAGGCACCACGGAGCTGAACAATATTCATCACATCGATCGAGGTTATGAAAATATCGATCAGCGTCTCACGACGCTCGGAGCCGATATCCGAAGAATTCAGGGTTAGAAATGCAAGAAAATGAGCAAAGCTTTCATTATTATTGATTATGTCTACGTCATCAAAGCCTTTATCCGTGAAATCCGTTGTTGTTTTTCTCATCATCGCCTTCGGGCTTGGATTGTTTTTGGGAAATTCGGGGAAAGCATCTCGCATCTTGCGAGAAAACGGCAATGGTAGCGTCGAGAACAAAGAAGCCATTCCGGAATATTTGTCAAAAAAGGTTGATTTTAATCTTTTCTGGAAAACATGGGATTTGCTTTCCGGTCAGCATGTTGATCGTCCTTTCCCCGAAACTAAACTTTTTTACGGCGCCATGAGCGGAATGGTTGCGGGAATCGGCGATCCGTATTCGTACTTTTTTGATCCAGAAAAATACAAGCAGTTCAACGAAGAGCTCAATGGCAGCTTTGAAGGCATAGGCATTGAGATAGCCATAAAAAATGGGTTTTTGACCGTCATAGCGCCACTTTCCGGAACTCCGGCGGAAAAAGCCGGCATACGTTCGGGCGACACCATTCTCGCCATTGACGGAGAAGACGCGACGCAGATGCCGCTCGAAGAGGCCGTTCGCAAAATTCGCGGGAAAAAGGGCACGACGCTGAAGCTGCTGCTTGCCCGCGAGGGGCAGCAAAATCGAGAGGTTCTCGTGGTGCGAGACACCATAGCCATCATCAGCGTCAAGCTCGATATCAAGGATGAAGTCGCTCATATCACGCTTTCGCATTTTAATTCCGATACCTCGGACATGCTCCATGCGATCGCTCCGCAGATTTTAAAAATGAAATCCCCAAAAATCATTCTTGACTTGAGAAATAATCCCGGCGGATATTTGGACAAGGCCATTGAAGTATCGAGTTTGTGGGTGGAAAAAGGGATTGTCGTCCAGCAAAAGTACTCGGAAGAAAAAATCGAAAAGTACTCCGCAGAAGGCATTCCGCTTTTCGCGAAAATTCCTACCATCGTCCTCATGAATCAGGCCTCGGCCTCGGCTTCGGAGATCGTTGCCGGTGCAATGCAGGACTATGGAGTTGCTGTACTCGTCGGAGAAACCTCGTTTGGAAAAGGCACGGTTCAGGAAATTCACGAACTTTCCGACGGCTCGGCCGTGAAAATCACGATCGCAAAATGGTTGACCCCCAAGTCGCGTCAGATCGAAGGCATGGGCATCGCCCCGGACGTCAAGGTTCCCATGACTGAGGAAGATTATCAGGCGGAGCGCGATCCTCAGCTGGATTTTGCTTTTGAGATGATGAAGCAATGCCTTTCGGATTTTTTGCAATGCGATATTGTGAAGGAAAAGATTTCTGCCAGCAAGGCTCAATAAAGGCGTTGAGGCCATAGAAATTTTTCATGAGCGATGTATGAATCTCAAATACGAAAGCAATATCACCCAGAACAGCCGAAATTTTCTTCGCAAGTGCGGATATACCCAGATTCGCGATTTTCATACGAAAAAAGTAAGCTTTGTACGTACCTTGCATGGAGGCGCAAAATATCCTCGATTTCACATCTATATTTTGGACGAAACATCGAAGGATTTTTCCATAAATCTTCATCTCGATATGAAGGCGGCAATGTATGAGGGGCAAACCGCTCATTCGGCAGAATATGATTCCGAGCTTGTCACGAAAGAAGCCTATCGCATTACGCGCATGCATCGGTCCTTGCTTGCGCCGTCGAAGGGAAAAATATCCGAAACGCCTTCAAAGGCGAATTTTTGGAAAAAATTGTTCGGTTGATTTGTTTTGAAAATTTGCGTTTCTCGCAATGTGAAAAAAAACGCTATGCACATCAAAAGAGTAGCCGTGATTTTCAATCCATTGGCGGGCTCCATGCGCGGGAGGATTCCGCCTTTGAAGAAGCTCAGCATGAAGACGCTCGGAAATCTTTACGTGCCGAAAAAATCAAACCGTGAAATTCTTGACACCGTCAGGAATTTTTTTCAAAAAAAGAATATCTCCGTCGAAATTTTTGAATCAAAAAAAATCGGAGAAGCGACGGAATTTGCGCGCGGAGCGGCTATTTTAAGCGTAGATCTCATTATTGCGGCAGGTGGCGACGGAACGATCAATGAAGTCATCAATGGTATGGCAGGCGGCAAAGCAAGGCTTGGCGTGCTGCCATTGGGAACGGCAAACAGTTTTGCGGCACAGATGCAGATTCCTTTTGAATTGACCGAGGCTTTGGAAATATGCGTTTCCGGAAAACCGCAAATCATCGATCTTGGGCGCGCCAACGGTCGGTATTTCAGCATCGCCGCCGGAGTGGGATTTGACGCTCGGGCCGTCAAAGAAGTTCGACCGGGCATCAAGCGCATGTTCGGAAGCTTTGCGTATATTCTGGCCGTCATGAAAGTTTTCTTCACCTATCGTCACAAAAAGCTTCGCATCATGATCGATGATACCGTTCGCACCGAAGGTTTTTTTGCGATCATCTGCAATACGCGTTTCTATGCCGGAGAATTTGAAATCACGTCGGACGCCGTGATTGACGATGGATTCCTTGATATTGTGATTTTTAAAAAACAAAGCGCGGCCGCCCTGATTTCCTATATGATGAAAATTTCACTGGGAATCTTGGGAAACTATCGGGGCGGGGATGTGGAATATCGAAAGGCAAAAAAAGTTTCTCTGGAAAGCGAGGAAAATATCGACGTGCATATCGACGGAGAACCGTTTGGATTCACCCCATTGCATGTGGACATCGTTTCGGGAGTTTTGGAAGTCATGTCCGGGAAAAAAGACGCATGATTTTTTGCTTGAGGGAAGAGCTGCTGGTATACTTTGACAATAAGTTTTGATGCATTTTCATCTTGAGTCATCTCAAATTTTTTTTTGCGAATAGACATCTATGAACACCAAATACATCTTCGTCGTGGGAGGAGTGATGTCCGGAGTCGGAAAGGGCATTACTGCGGCGTCCATCGGAAAAATTTTGCAGAGCAAGGGATTTCGTGTATCGGCGGTGAAGATCGATCCCTACATCAACGTTGACGCCGGTACCATGAATCCGACGGAACACGGGGAAGTGTTTGTCACCGAAGACGGAGATGAAACCGACCAGGATATCGGCAATTATGAACGATTTCTGGATCAGGACATTCTTTCGACTCATTATATGACGACCGGTCGAGTGTATTTGAGCGTCATCGAAAAAGAGAGAAACCTTGAATATGGTGGGAAATGCGTCGAAGTGGTGCCGCATATTCCCATGGAAGTGATTTCGCGCATCAAAAAAGCCGCCGAGATTTCAAAAGCCGATTTTTTGATCGTCGAGATCGGAGGAACCATAGGAGAATATCAAAACATCCTTTTTTTGGAAGCCGGAAGAATGATGAAAAGCGAATTTCCTCAGGATGTAATTTTTATCATGGTGAGTTACCTGCCCGTACCTTCCAATGTCGGGGAAATGAAAACCAAACCCACGCAGTATGCCGCCCGTACCTTGAATTCCGCTGGGATTCTTGCGGATTTCATCGTATGCCGAGGAGAGCACTCGCTTGACGCTCCAAGAAAACAAAAAATTTCGACCTTTTGCAATGTCGGCGTCGATCGGGTCATTTCAGCTCCCGATGTGGACTCCATCTATCGCGTACCGATCAATTTTGAGGAAGATGATTTGGGAAATAAAATATTGTCGTCCTTTGGCATGAAGCCGAGGTCAAAAGATCTCAAACAGTGGAGAAAGCTTCTCGCGGACATTGATGATGCCAAAAACGAAATCAAGATCGGTATTGTGGGGAAATATTTTGAAACCGGCGACTTTGTGCTTTCGGATTCCTATATATCCGTGATAGAGGCGGTAAAACACGCATGTTGGCATCTGCACCGCAAGCCAAAGATCGATTGGCTTGACTCGGGGGGCTATGAAAAGGATTCGGAAAAACTTTCCGAACTTTCCGGATACAACGGCATCATTGTCCCCGGGGGATTTGGATCTCGCGGTGTGCAGGGTAAAATCCGAGCCATAGAATATGCGCGCATAAATAATATTCCATACTTCGGACTGTGTTACGGCATGCAGCTTGCGACGATTGAATTCGCTCGCAACGTGGCGGGCATCAAGGACGCCAATACCGCCGAGATTGATGACGCCGCCGATCACCCGGTGATCCATATCATGCCTACTCAGCGGAAGTATATGGCGGAAAAAAAATACGGGGGCACCATGAGGCTTGGGGCGTATGAATGCATTTTGAAAAAAGGCAGTTTGGCGGAAGCGGCCTATGGCAGGAAACAAATTTCCGAACGGCATCGTCACCGATATGAATTTAACAATGCCTATCGGGAAAGGCTTTGCGAAAAGGGTTTGGTTTTATCGGGTCTTTCTCCGGATGAAACTTTGGTGGAAATCATCGAGCTTCCGGTGCATGTTCATCCCTTTTTTGTGGGTGTACAATTTCATCCCGAGTTTAAATCCCGACCGCTTCATCCGCATCCTTTGTTTGCCAAGTTCATCGAGGTGGCATGCGATTCCTTACGTCGTTCCGGCGTACAGCGCTCACAGAACGCATAAAAAACCTGTCGCAGCCAATCAAAAACGTCCCCTCCATGAGAGGACGTTTGGTATCGTCAAAAGTGAATTTCACGATTTAGGCCGGCAGCACATCCACAAACTTGGCCTGCTTCAAAGCACCGGTGAAAGAATGGAGTTTTTTTGAGCGAAAGTGAACCTTTCCGGTGACGCTTGCAAAAAGCGTATAATCCACTCCGGTCATGACATTTTTTCCCGCTCGGATTTTGGATCCTCTTTGACGCACGATAATGGCGCCGGGCTTGGCGAATTGTCCATCATGGATTTTGATGCCCAGACGTTTGGACTGCGAATCACGCCCTAAGGCTGTGGAGCCACCAGCTTTTTTTGTTGCCATAGATGTATCTCAGATTCATGTTTATGCTCAAATACTAGCGATTTATAGTTTTTCTGTCAATAATCGCTTTTCGGTCATACTTTTGATCGTCAAAGTCCGACGCGGTAAGAACGGACGTCTTGATTTGAGAAATTTTCCCTGCTACAATTTTTGGCAATATGATTCTTTCTTGATAAAAGAAAGTTTTTGTTTTTCACTAATATTCCCCGTATGAAAAGATTTTTAGGATTTATGGTTTACGGATTCAAAAGGTCGGTATTATGGATGTGGAGCCGCTTGAGAGCTGTTCCAAGAAAAAAGCTTCTGTGGAAAACACTTGGCATTCTCGCACTGTGCGGCGTTTCCGTCGCCATCATTTTTCCCGCCCGGTGGAATGGCTTGCAAGACGCGATGAATGCCGCTTTGCGTTCCACGCCGTTTTCCTTTGTCCAGCTTCCGAGGAATTCATTATCGTATCGACTGGGATTGGATCTGGTGGGCGGGACGCATTTGATTTATCAAGCGGATGTGTCCAATATCCGTCAGCAAAGCGAAAGCGAAGCCTTGGAAGGAGCGCGAGACGTCATCGAGCGCCGAGTGAATGCGTTTGGCGTTTCCGAGCCCAATATCCAGGTTTCGGGAAACCATCAGATCATCGTGGAATTGGCTGGAGTGTCTGATGTTCATGAGGCCATTCGCATGATCGGAGAAACACCGTTGCTCGAGTTTAAGGAGCTCAATGACGCGCCCGATACCCGCGAACTTAGTGACGAGCAAAAGAAAGAACTGGAAACGCGCAATGAGGCCGCGAAAAAAAAGATCGATGAAGCGCGGAAGAAACTTCTTTCCGGTCAGGTGGCCTTTGAGGACATTGCCAAAGAATATTCGGAGGATGCCGGCACCAAGGAAACCGGAGGATTGCTCGATATCCCGATAACATCCAATATGCCGGAATATTTCGCTGCGGCCAAAAAAGCATCGGTCGGGAAAATCACGGAAGTTATCGAGAATTCCGCCAGCTTTGCTCTTTTGCGAGTGGAAGAGCGGCTGGACGACAAGGAGGTGCATGCGCGCCATCTCTTACTTTGTTATCAAGGATCCACGGGTTGCGAAAGCCAAATCACGCAAGACGAAGCGTTGAAAAAGATTTTAGAGCTCAAAAGTCAGGCATCGCCAGAAAACTTCGAATCATTGGTCAAGGAACATTCCACCGAGCCCGGAGCGGATAGCGCTGGAGGTGATCTTGGCTTTTTTCAGCGAGGTATTATGGTCAAGGAATTTGAAGACGCCGCGTTTTCGCTTGACAATGGTAAGATTTCCGAGCCGATACTCACACAGTTTGGATACCATCTCATTCATCGCATCGAGGATCGTCCTTCCGAGCAATATAGGGTGCGCCATATCATTGCAAGAAAAACCGCCAAAGAAGATATATTGCCGCAGCGCGATGAATGGAAAAATACGAATCTTTCCGGAAAAGAACTCGAATCGAGCGGTTTACAATTTCATCCGGATACCAATGAGATACAGGTTGAGCTGCGATTCAATGACGAGGGAAAAAAGCTTTTTAGCGAAATCACTCGAAGAAATATTCAGAAGCCGGTGGCGATTTTTTTGGACGGAACCCCAATCAGCATTCCCACCGTGCAGCAAGAAATTTCCGATGGCAATGCGGTGATCACCGGAGATTTTACGGTTCCGGAAGCGAAACAGCTTGTCAATCGCCTCAATGCCGGAGCATTGCCCCTTCCCATTGCATTGCAAAGTCAGCAAACCGTGGGAGCAACCCTGGGAGCCGAATCGCTGCAAAGCAGTCTTCGGGCCGGAATATGGGGTTTGATCCTTATCGGAGTATTCATGATCGCGGTGTATCGTTTGCCGGGATTGGTTTCCGTCATCGCTTTATTGATCTATTCAGCCTTCGTACTTGCCGTTTTTATGGTTTTCGGATTTGTATTGACATTGTCGGGCATAGCGGGCTTTATTCTCTCCATCGGCATGGCCGTTGATGCCAACGTACTCATCTTTGAACGCATGAAGGAGGAATTCCGTCGCGGTAAATCGTTCATTTCCGCTTTGCATGATGGAGTGGCTCGAGCATGGCCTTCCATCCGAGACGGCAACGTATCCACGCTTTTGACGTGCTTCGTTCTCATGGGATTTGGCACCAGCATCATCAAGGGCTTTGCCATCACCTTGTCCATCGGCATTCTCATGAGCATGTTTTCCGCGATCGTGGTGACCAAAGTATTCCTTCTCGTAATTGCGAAAACTCCATTGAGTCGCTGGAACATTCTTTTCCCCGGAAAAAAGAAATTTATGAATATGAATCAATAAGCATCGTTATGTTGCCAATCATATCCTATCGAAAAATATGGTTTATTCTTTCAGGTTCTGCCGTGCTTGCCAGTGCCTTGGCGCTGCTATTTTGGGGGCTTCTGCCGGGGGTTGATTTTTCCGGAGGCAGTCTCATGGAGGTGAGCGCACCCGGCGATATCACCAAAGATATGCTCAAAGAGCGACTCGAGCCGCTTGGACTCGGTGACGTCGTGATTCAGACCACGAATGAAGGGGGATACCTGTTACGTTTTGCCGAAGTATCGGAAGAAAAACATCAGGAAGTCATCCAAGCTCTGGCAGTTACCGAAAAGCGTTTCACATCGATTGGTCCCAGCATCGGCAAAGCGTTGCGAGAAAAAGCATGGTACGCGATCGCCGTTGTTTTGCTCATGATCATCGCGTATATCGCTTGGACTTTTCGCAAGGTGTCCTGGCCGGTTCCGTCATGGAAATACGGGATTATCGCCATCGTCGCGCTTTTTCACGACATTGTCATCGTGATGGGGGTTTTTGCGGTGCTGGGAAGATGGTACATGGTCGAAGTCAATGCATCGTTTGTCGTGGCTTTGCTTACGATTTTGGGGTATTCGGTGAATGACACCATCGTGATTTTTGACAGAATCCGTGAAAATTTGCCCAAAATGAAGGGTACTTTCGCGGAGATTGTCAATGCTTCCATGAATGAAACATTACTGCGGTCGCTCTATACCTCTTTGACCACCATTTTTGCTTTGCTCACCATCTATTATTTCGGCGGAGAAAGCACTCGGTACTTTGTTTTGGCATTGATTATTGGTATTATCGTGGGTACCTATTCTTCCATCTTTTTAGCCAGCCCGCTTTTAGTTTTTTTGCATAAATTAGCAAAAAAATAAATATAGTAAAGAGATATTTGACAAAAATATTTATTTATTGTTTAATGAGTGAATTCACATATGAATACCATGATTATGAATGTGGAAAATTCGCTCAACAGCGGTTTTGAGGGGACGTCAGAACCATTGCAATTTCAGCCGAGCCTTGCCTTGGAAAATCTCTTGGCGGCTTTGAATTTCCGCGAAAAGGAAATTGTTTTGGCGCGTTATGGTTTGCAGGGAAAGGGAGAAAAAAAGACCTTGCAGGATATCGGCAAGGAATTTGGAATCACCAGAGAAAGGGTTCGACAAATCGAATCCGGTTGCATCAAAAGGCTTCAAATCCATCCGGAAAAAGACGTTCACTTGGCTTTTTTTCGAAATCATTTGCAGGATATCCTCGATGCGCATGGAGGGATTATGGAAGAAAATCATCTTTGCGACGCGCTGTACGGCTGTGTGAGCACGCCCGAGCAAAGAGAAAGAGCGGCCATAGTTTTTATCCTTGAAGTCATCCTGAAGCGGGCATTTGAAATTGTGGCGGAAAATGAACATCATAAAACGGCTTGGAAAATCCCCGGACATGATCATTCCCATGTTTCGTTTACGTGTCCGCATATCGAATCCATTTTGATCGCATGCGGGGATACCTGCGCCATCGAGCATATTCATGAACAGCTGCATCGTCATGAATCGTTTATGCAAAATCCTATAAGTGCGGAAAAAACGCTGGCCTATTTGCATATGGGAAAAAAATTCAAAAGGGATGTTTTTGGAAAGTGGGGGCTTTCGCATTGGGCGTCGGTTTCCCCGAAAAAAACCAATGATAAGATTCATATCGTTCTCAAGCGAGAAGGAAAGCCCATGCATTTCAAGCGTATCGCGCAGAGGATTAATGAAATCGGATTTGACGCCAAGGTTGCGTATCCGGCCACCGTTCACAATGAGCTTATTCTGGATGAGAAATACGTTTTGATCGGTCGCGGCATTTACGCGCTTTCCGAATGGGGATACAAGAGGGGCGTTGTGGCGGATGTTATCATGGATATTATCAAAACTGCTGCCGCGCCTTTGACCAAAGAAGAAATCATCGCTGAAGTGCTCAAGCAAAGACTGGTGGGCAAAACCACGGTTTTACTCGCACTCATGAACAAGTCTCGATTCAAAAAAAATCAGGACGGCAAATATTCGCTCGCCTAAAGATCGGCAGCATTTGCAGTCTTTCAAAAAAAAAATTACAATAAAGACGTTAGTTCCACATTATGGATATAACGTTTTTTTTGAATACCATTGTCGAAGCGGTCGTTGAAATGGGGGAATTGAATCCCTTTCTTTTATTTGTGGAAATTTTGCGGAGGGGAGGATGGATTCCCATCGTGGTGATGCTTTTTTTGGGAGCCGCGCATATTTGGCTCGATCATCGTCAGGCGCTTTTTGCCCATAAGCAAAAATATGTGCTCCTGGCCATTGATATTCCACCAGAAAACGAGCAAACGCCGCGCGCCGTGGAAAATATGATGGTGGCTTTGGCCGGAGCGCACGGATCCATCGACTGGTATGAGCGATGGTGGAAAGGCGAGTGGCAAGAAGGATTTTCGCTCGAATTGGTCAGTATCGAGGGCTATGTGCAGTTTTTGATTCGCACCAACGTGAATTTTCGCGATTTGACCGAGGCGGCTGTGTTTGCGCAGTACCCGAATGCGGAAATCACCGAGGTTTCCGACTATTGCGACGATGCTCCAAAGACATTCCCCCACGATGAGTACGAGATGTTTGGCGCGGAATATAAACTTCATAAGAAAAATTGCTATCCCATACGCATCTATAAAAATTTTGAGCATACGCTTTCTGGTACGTTTGCGGATCCCATGGCTTCCATGATCGAAGTGATGTCAAATCTTGCGCGAGGCGAGCAACTCTGGTATCAGATCATCATTCGTCCGGTGGACGATACCTGGCAGGATGAAGGCATCGAAGAGGTGAAAAAACTCGTCGGCGCGCCGGAGGAAAAAAAGGTTACGCTTATCGACAAAGCGTTGGCAATACCGGCGGAGATCGTCAGCCTCATCACCGAAGCGTTTTTTCCTGAATTCGCATCCACGGAGGAAAAGCATGAGCAGTCCAAGCCGAGATCTGAGATGCTCTTTCTCACGTCAGGTGAAAAATCCACGGTAGAAGCCATCGAGGGGAAAATATCCAAGATCGGTTTCAGCTGCAAAATTCGATTCATCTATTTTGCAAAAAAAGAAGTTTACCTCAAATCTCGAGGTGCGGCCGGGTTTATCGGTGCCATCAAGCAATTCAATACATTGGATCTGAATAATTTCCGCCCTGAAAAGAAAAGCTGGACAAAAACCTATTATTTTCTCAAAAAACAAAGAATGTGGGCGCGCCAAAGACTAATGATGAACGCCTATCGCTCGCGTTCGTATTCGTATGGAGTTGCTCCCTATGTATTGAACGTCGAAGAATTGGCGACCATTTGGCATTTCCCGGCGAAGGAAGTTACGACTCCGATGTTGAAAACCGCCGCCGGAAGAAAGGCCGAAGCGCCCGTGGATCTCCCCGTCACCATTGAAAGGGAGCCTTCGGTGGACGATATTTCCGCATCAGATGAAGCGAAGCCTGAAACGACAATCGATGAGCCTCCGATAGATCTTCCCATAATCAAAGATTGATGATCTTCACTGAATGATTTTGCGATTTTTTGAGAAGGTTCTTTGGAATGAATTTTAACGAGTAAGATTCCTTGCTATGAAACCAGAAGACATGAGCATCCTGGGGAGAACCAATTTCCGCAACGATCGCATGAAGTTTGGCATCAAACGCGACGACCGAAGACGACATATTTATGTGATCGGAAAAACCGGCATGGGAAAATCCACCCTGCTGGAAAACGCTATCATTGCGGATATCCAAAACGGTCATGGCGTCGCGGTCGTGGATCCTCACGGAGATTTGGTCGAGAAAGTGATTCAGTTTGTCCCCAGCAGTCGCATCAATGATGTGGTGTATTTCAATCCGGCGGATATCGAATTTCCGGTGGCTTTTAACGTGCTTGAAAAAGTTCATGCGAATGAACGTCATCTCGTGGCGTCGGGCATGATCGGCGTGTTCAAAAAAATATGGGCCGACAGCTGGGGTCCTAGACTCGAATATTTGCTTCGAAATGCGATATTGGCTCTTCTCGATTACAAGGACAGCACCATGCTTGGTATCATTCGAATGCTGTCGGACAAAGCGTATAGAAAAAAAGTCGTGGAAAAGATTGAAGATCCGGTCGTAAAGGCATTTTGGATCAATGAATTCGCAAAATACACAGATAAATTCGCATCCGAAGCCATCGCTCCGATACAAAACAAGGTCGGTCAATTTCTTTCAAGCTCATTGATCCGAAACATCGTCGGACAAGTGAAATCCACCATTCATTTGCGCGAAATCATGGATGACGGCAAAATTTTGCTTCTGAACCTTTCCAAGGGGCGCATCGGTGAGGACAATTCGGCCTTGCTCGGGGCGATGATGATCACAAAAATTCAGCTGGCGGCTATGAGTCGCGTATCCATACCCGAGGAAAAACGTCGGGATTTTTATCTGTATGTGGATGAATTCCAAAATTTCGCCACGGACAGCTTTTCAAACATTCTCTCCGAAGCGAGAAAGTATCGCTTGAACCTCATCATCGCCAATCAATACATCGAGCAGCTCAGTGAAACGGTTCGCGCCGCCGTTTTCGGTAACGTCGGCACATTGATATCCTTTCGCGTGGGCGCCGCTGACGCCGAGCTTCTCGCCATGGAGTTTGCGCCGAAATTCACCGAAGAAGACCTTGTTAATTTGCCCAAATATCGCGTTTATCTCAAGCTGATGATCGACGGCGTTTCGTCAAATCCGTTCAGCGCGCAGACCCTTGAGCCGGTTACGGGAGCCAATGAAAACGCAAAAAAAATCATAGAAGTCTCCCGCGAACGATACTCCAAGCCGCGCTCCATCGTGGAAGAAAAGATCATGCGTTGGACCATGGCCATTCCCGAAGAACCGGCCAAGGCTATGACCAAAGGCACGTTTGCGAAACCGCTTGAGAGAAAGATATTTCCCCACGGAGTGCCTGAAAAACCGGCATTTCAAAAGCCGGTGGAAAAGATCGATGATCGGAAAAAAGTCATCAAAGAGCATCGCAAGTTTCAGGAAGAAATCCTCATGAGAACGCGAGATACTCGGAGCCTTTCGCTGCGCGATTTGATGAAAAAAAATTTCGATACGCACAAGAAAATAAAAAAAATCATTCCCAATAAAAACGCGTAAATGTCATGGTTTTCCAAACAAAAAAAAATCAAACATCGCCTTCATCCTTTTTTTCAAAAAGGAAGCCCTGTTAATTTCGGTAAGGAAGCGTGGCGGATCTTTCGCATCATGACCGAGTTCACGGAAGGATTCCAGTTCATATCGCCACTGAAAAAATGCGTCTGCATTTACGGTTCCGCTCGTTTTCCGGAAGACGATGAGCATTATCTGGAGGCCGTAGCGCTTTCAAAGCAGCTTGCAGCAGCAGGATTCAGCGTAGTGACCGGAGGCGGAGCGGGAATCATGCAGGCGGCAAATCTTGGAGCCCATGGACACGGGAATCGCTCCATTGGCATGAATATCGATCTTCCTGCAGCGCAAAAAACCAATCCGTATGTCGAAAAGGGAATGGTTTTTCAGTATTTCTTCACGAGAAAGCTCATGCTCGCTTCATCGTCGCAGGCCTATGTTTTTTTCCCCGGAGGATTTGGTACGCTGGATGAATTTTTCGAGATCATCGCCCTGATTCAAACCAAGAAAATGGAAAAAGTTCCGGTGATACTCTTGGGAAGAGATTTTTGGGAGCCCTTGTTGCGCTTTATCGATGAGATTCTTTATCAGGAACATGCCACGATTCGCAAGGAAGACATGAGCATCTATACTTTGGTCGACTCGCCGAACGCCGCTTTTCGCATCATAAGCGCATCCCATGACAGAAAATATTTTTAGGGATATGGTCGCCATTTGCAAGCGGATCTCATTGATGATGGGAGTTTTTTTTGTTTTTTTTACCCTTTCGGGTTGCACGCACGACGCCTCTGTTGTTTCCGACAAAAGAGGATTTCCTCGTAAGGAAGAGGTTTCATGGATTTCTTTGGCTCCCGGGGCGTTTCTCGGGAGATATCCGGTGTATCGGGATGAAATTTTGCAGGAGGTGGTGACGGTTTTGAAATTTTCCGAGCAATCATATGCGCTGCACCTTTCATCCGATACGAAAAATCCAAAGAAAATTTCCGAGTGGCAAAGCGGATTGGGAGCGTTTGCGACGCTCAACGCGGCGTATTTTGACGAACGTTTTGTCCCCACCGGATATTTTCGCGATGCCGCGGAGGAATACGGGACATGGTATGAAAAAGGTGAAAACGGGTATACCGCGCTTTTGGCGTCGAATGGCAAAAACATACGATTGCACTATTTGCCGGAGGAACATTATGAATTCGCGACCGACGATCATCGCATGCAAACCTATCCGATGCTGATATTGCCCGGTGGAAGAGCGGGAATGTCCGAGGATTCGGGGATGATTTCGAGGAGAAGCGCCATTGGTCGAGATCGTGAGGGAAATATCCTTTTTATGGTAGCTCCCCGCAACTATTTTACGCTCTATCAATTTATGGAGTTTCTCTTGCGATCCGACCTCAAGCTGGAGAGAGCCGCGAACCTCGATGGGGGCCCGTCGGCCGGCATTGCCATCAGTGGCCATCCGAAGTATACTCTTGAGTCCGACCGAATACCGGCGGTTATCGCTATTTTTCCCAGATAGTCCATGCCATCCATGATTCAGAAATTCCACATGCTGACGCCTCACAAAAGCGCGTCTCTCTATCATACGTTGATGACCCTGGGTCAAAAGAAAAATCCGGGTTTTTGCGTTTGGCTGGAAAAAAATGCGTCGGATGTGCTGTGGTCGGAGAAGCAATGTTTGTTTTGGAATGAGGTTTATTGTTCACCACATTTTCCCATCATGAGGCTCGACGGCAATGTTTCAGAAATCCTGTATTCTCTCGCGAAAAAGAAAAACGGTCTTTTGATTCTTTCAGAAAATCGTTTGCTTGCTCTTCCCTCGATGCTGAGCGTTTTTCGTAAGCGTATCATTCCCATCATGGCGGGTGCGGTCATGAAACGCTTCGATCTGATCGCAAAGCTTTCGGAATGCGGATTCTCCCGCTCCATGGATGGCGACGCAATGAGCTACGCGGTTCGAGGCGAAACGCTGACGCTTTATACCCCAGAACATCGAGAAGGTCTGAAAATTCTTTTTTCAGAGTCCCATATCGAGTCGCTTTGGGACCGTGCAACTCAAAAATTTCTAGACAGAACCGAAATGTATCCCAAAGAATTCGAATATGAGCCAAGCGAAGACACACCGTCCTCGATGCATGAGGCGCTCTTCGATGAAGTTTCGATATTTACCCATCAGCGTTCAATCAATGAAGAGATAAGAATTTGTATTGATAATTTTGCAAGAAAAAGCGCCCTTACATTTTATTCGTCCATCGCAACCGCGGGTTATGAGGACACCATGATCCGGCCGCTCAGATCCGGGGCGCTTCCGGAGATGATAAAGAAACTGAGCCGATCTTTCGAAATCCTCACTGATGGGAACTTTTCGGATACGGAAAGCCGTGATTTTGAAAAAAATTTGAAGCTTCTCCAAGGGGATGTAGGGAAAAAAGTTTTCATCATAAGCAATGAATCGGAGATGATTCGCAGACTGCTTCCCGGCAGTGTGGTTCGGAATATGGTGTGCGTGTATAGCCATGATCCGCATGGCATGGAAGGTTTTCTTGACCAGCGAAACGGAAGCATTTTTTTGCCCCTTTTTTTTAAAAAAAAGAAAGCGAGATCGCAGAACATTTCTTTTCTGAAAAATCTTTCCGTCGGGGATTATGTGGTGCACGAGGATCATGGAATCGCGAGATTCCGCGGGTTTCATAAGGTGAAAATCGGAGAGGTGGAAAAAGAAAATCTTTACTTGGAATATGCGCAAGGCGACAAGTTGTTTCTCCCTCCGGACATGACGTATAAGATCGACAAGTACGTGGGATCGGCGAGACCCTCGCTTTCTCGACTTTCGTCCGTGCATTGGCATCAGGTGATGAAGCAGGTGAAAGAGGAGACGGAAAAATTCGCAAATGAGCTTTTGGAACTCTATGCCAAGCGTCAAAACACGCAAGCGCCTCCGATGATGGCGTACGATACCGAAGAGGACGCATTTGCCGATACTTTTCCCTATGAGGAAACCGATGACCAGAAAAAGGCGATTTTCGACGTTTTTTCGGATCTCGGGAAAACGATCCCCATGGATAGGCTTATTGTCGGCGACGTGGGATTTGGAAAAACCGAAATTGCGCTCCGAGCCGCTTTCCGGGCGGTGCAAAACGGTTTTCAAGTGGCATTGCTTTGTCCGACGACCATCCTCGCGCAGCAGCACTATGACACTTTTTTTGATCGCATGGACGCTTTTGGCGTTTCGGTGGCCTCATTGTCGCGTTTTTCAAAAAAACTGGAAGGAAGTAAGGCCGAAAAAAAAATCATCGATGCCCTGCGCATGGGAAGCATCGATATCGTCGTGGGGACCCATCGCTTGCTTTCGTCCGATATCGGATTTAAAAAATTGGGGCTTGTCATCATCGACGAAGAACAAAAATTCGGCGTTGCGGCCAAGGAGCATCTCAAGCGAATGAAGCATCAGGTGCATGTGTTGACGCTGAGCGCGACTCCGATTCCGAGGACTTTATATTTTTCCATGTCCGGCATTCGAGACATCTCGATTATCACCCAGCCTCCGGCCGGTCGTCTTCCGATCGAGACCGTCATTGACGTTTATGAAGAGGAAATCGTGAGATCGGCGATTGATTACGAAATGTCGCGAAAAGGGCAGGTGTATTATCTGTCCAATGATGTGAAACGCATCGAGGATAAGGCTCGCTTTCTCCAGTCGATGCTTCCCGCTGGCCTCCGTATCGGCATCCTGCATGGACAGCTGCCCGAGGATGCAATCGCATCCGTGATGGGAAAATTCGATCATGGGCGGATCGATATCCTCGTCTGCTCCACCATCATCGAAAACGGCATTGACCTTCCCAATGTGAATACGCTTATCGTTGAGAATGCGCAAAATTTTGGTCTATCGCAACTCCATCAGATTCGCGGTCGCATCGGACGCGGAACCCAGCGAGGAAAAGCGTATTTTCTCTACGCCGAAGGCAAGGTGCATGGCATGGCGGAAAAGCGATTGGCCGCTCTTATGGAAGCTCGAAAATTGGGTGCGGGCATGGATATCGCCACCAAGGATATGGAGATGCGCGGCATGGGAAACATCTTGGGCAAACGACAGCATGGCAATGTGACGGCCGTGGGGCTGGGAATGTATTTGTCGCTTTTGGAAAATGCGGTGCATGAGCTTTCGACCGGACGAAAGAAGGATATCTTGCCGGACGTATCCATTGATCTTCCTTTTGAATATATGATACCTGCGGATGTTGTTTCGAAGAGCTCAGAACGTTTGGCTCTTTATGCCAGGCTTGGGTCTCAAACGTCTTTGGCTGATCTTGAATACGAATGGAAAGCCGCATTCAAAAAGCGGGATGACGCCGGGCTCGCGCTTTTAAAAAAACTTTTTCAGATAAAAATCTTGGCGCAGCGAGCGGTTGTTTTGGGTATTCGGTATGATAAAAAACAGCTTGAGCTTGGGAGAGCGCCGTCATCGCTTACCCTTGTGCGAAATGAGGCAAGTCCGGAATTTCTGGAGACGATTGGATGGAGTTGCCATCATCACAAGGCAAAGTATATTCTCGGGAAAGGCTTGGATAATGAAAAAATGCTTGATATTTTAGCCACATTTCTTCACAATAACCAGATACTCCTTGAGGAGAAGAAAACGAAGGAATTGGGTTGACATTTTACACAAAAAGAGATATAATTTTGCATTCAGTGAGCGAAAATAAAGCGATTGATTGGAGACGATACGGATTGTTTTGTTTATATTCATGGTACGTATTGAAAAAAGAAGCGCATGATCGCCCCGAAGGCTTGCCCTTTGGGGAGGAAAGTCCGAACACCATTCGAATCTTGATTCGAATCAGGCAGTCGTTAACGACGACCGCCTACCGCGATTGTTGCATACGCCGAAGTTTACCTGCCTCTGGCAGGCGGTGAATGCGGCAGCTGCGGTGGGTAGGGAAAGTGCAACAGAAACATACCGCCTGTCTTGCTCGCCAAGGCGTTGCAAGGTCGGTAAGGGTGAAATCGTGTTTCTCGAAGTTTGCCTGCATCGCAGGCGACGAAGAGGGATCCACTGTAGCCTCGTGCGAACGTGGAAGGTAAAAACTCACGCATTCGCTTTGTGAAAAGCGAGTGGGGTAAACACCTGCCAGGTGCAAGTCCATTGCGACGCTTGATTTCCTCGGCAACGGGGAAACCAGAGAGATGATCATGAGCCAAGACGCTTGCAAAAACGTTTTGGTGAACAGAATTCGGCTTATGACTTTGAAGTTTTCAATACGCACCATTATGGTAAACATATGAAACGATCGCGATTATTTCTTTTTTTGCTTTTGGTGCCCATGGACATCATCATGATGTTTTTGGCCGCGATGACCGGCTATTTTTTGCGTTTTGGTGCCATTGCCACCGGCATAAAGCCCGTGATCTTTGAAATGCCGTTTTCAGGCTATATCAATGCGGTGCTTCTGGTGGTGCTTATCGAAGTGGCGGTATTTTCCCTTTTGGGCTTGTACGCTTTTCGGGATCCGAAAAAAATTCTTTATGAATTGTCCATGGTGATATACGCTTCCTGCGTGAGCCTTATCGCGGTGGTCATGATCATATTTTTGCAGCGTGAAGTTTTTTCTTCACGTTTTATCATTTTGTCCGCATGGCTGCTCACCATCCTCTATGTGAGCGCGGGAAGGCTCGCCATGCGATGGATTCGATCCTTGCTCTACACGCTCGATATCGGAAGACAGCATGTGATATTGATCGGAGCTTCGAAAGCTTCGGACATATTGGCGAGCCATATGGCGCATCCGAAAAGCGGCTATCGAGTGCTTGCGCATATTCGCGATTTTGATATGCACGACGCAATGCTTTCAGGCTTGCTTGCGGCGGGAAAAGTGGACGAGTTTATTCTTGCGGATCCCGGCATTTCGCGAGAAAAAAATCTTGAAATCATAGATATTTCCGAGGAATACCATGTGGATCTGAAATATATTCCGGATTTTCTGGTGTCTCGGATGAGCCATGTCGAAATGTCTCCGCTCTACGGACTTCCGATGCTCGCACTGCGACGCACACCGCTTGAAGGATGGGGGAGAATCATGAAGCGATGTTTTGACATCATCGTTTCTTGCTTCGGACTTGTCATCATATCGCCTCTGCTTTTCATCATTGTTTGTGCCATAAAAATCAATTCACGCGGTCCGGTGGTTTACAAAAATCAACGCGTGGGGAAAAACGGAAAACTTTTTTCCGTGTATAAATTTCGCACCATGAAAATCGAATATTGCATAGGACCGGAGTATCAAAACACGCAAAAGGCTTTGGAATTTGAAAAGGAGTTGATCTCGGAAAAAAGCGTGCGAAAGGGACCGTTGTACAAAGTCATTGACGATCCTCGGCGCACCGGAGTGGGA
Source organism: uncultured Gammaproteobacteria bacterium (assembly GCA_964485795.1). Classification (GTDB taxonomy): domain Bacteria; phylum Patescibacteriota; class Patescibacteriia; order VMEV01; family CAZAJQ01; genus CAZAJQ01. The sequence goes on along the minus strand of CAZAJQ010000002.1, from coordinate 52,909 downwards.
AAGTGGCTTGAACGCTTCAGCCTCGATGAACTCCCTCAGCTTTTCAATGTTTTGAAGGGAAATATGAGCCTTGTGGGTCCTCGACCTCATCAACCGCGCGAAGTGGCTCAGTATGAAAAAAAATACATGAAAATTCTCGGTATCAAGCCCGGCATTACGGGTATGTCCCAGATTTCCGGACGATCGGATCTTGATTTTGAAGAAGAGGCCAAGCTGGATATGCTGTATCGCGAAAATTGGTCCATGTACCTGGATCTCGTTATTTTGCTCAAAACTCCTTTGGCATTGTTTCGTCAAAGACATTTTTCGTAAACTTTTCCTTTGCTTTTGACCGTATCAAAACGCATGACTATGAAGGTGGCGCTTATTCATGATCATCTGGGACAAGACGGCGGTGCCGAACGCGTGCTTCTCGCCCTGCAAGAGATGTTCCCGGAATCTCCGACGTATGTGCTCGTGCACGATCGCAGAAGGAGTCATGCGGCGTTTCTTTCCAAAGACATTCGCACGTCGTTTCTTCAGCGTATGCCCTTTGGCATCAAGCATTATCAGTGGTATTTGCCCCTGATGCCTTCGGCCGTGGAGCAGTATGACCTCTCGGCGTACGACGTCGTGATTTCGAGCACCTCCTCTTTCGCAAAAGGGGTTATCACGAGGCCGGATACCGTGCATTTTTGCTACTGCCATACGCCGACGCGTTTTCTCTGGAGCGATACGCATGAATACGTGAGAGATTTGCGCTTCCCTAATTTCATAAAAAAATACATCCCGTTGCGGCTGACAAAAATGCGGATTTGGGATTTTCTTTCCGCATCGCGAGTGGATTTTTTCATCGCCAATTCAAAAAACGTTCAAAGAAGAATTCGCAAGTATTATCAGCGCGAAAGCAAGGTGATGTACCCACCGGTCGACTTTTCAAAATTTTATATTTCAAAACCCAAGGATTATTTTTTGAGCGGAGGAAGGCTTGTCGCCTACAAAAATTTCGAAATCGCGATCATGGCGGCGAGAAGGCTTGGCATAAAACTCAAGATTTTTGGCGATGGTCCCCATCGGAAATCGCTGCAAAAAATTTCCGACGCCAACATCGAATTTTTGGGGAAAGTCACGGATGAAGACAAAGCCAAGCTCTATTCCGAATGCATCGCATTTCTCAATCCGCAGGAAGAGGATCTCGGCATTACCATGATAGAAGCGGCCGCTTCCGGAAGGCCCGTCGTGGCGTACAAAAAAGGCGGAGCATTGGAAATCGTGCAAGAAAACATCAACGGATTTTTTTTCGAACATGCGACGGTCGATGACTTGACCGAATCACTCACAAAAAACAAGGATCGTTTCACCTTTTTTTTCCCCACGCGGATTCGATCCAGCGTCGAAAAATTCGACAAACGATTCTTCCGCGAATCGATGGTCGCCTACGTTCGGGAACAGCTGATGAAACGTTCTCAAAACCTAGATAGGTAAGAGGCATCTTCTATGCGCATACTCATTGACGGACGCACTCTGTCGGAATCGCAGTACTCGGGCGTTTCTTGGTATACGCATCATCTTTTATCGGCGATGCTTTCATTTTTCGATCAACATCGTTTTGATATTTTCTACAGCGGAAAAAGACACCATGCGGATTCACTCCGAGCGCAATTCCCAAAAGCTCGCATCATCCATGCGAAAATGCCGAATAAACTCCTTAATGGTCTCTTTGCCGCTTCAAGCATGTTCGGACTGGATCATTTTTTTGGCGGAAAACGACCGGACATTGTCTTTATGCCCAATATGAATTTCATTCGCATGAAGTCGGACATCCCTCTCGTGGTAACCGTGCATGATCTTTCGTATGTTCATTTTCCACATTTCTTTTCATGGAAACAGCGTCTTTGGCATTCGCTGGTGAGGCCGAAAGCGCTTCTGAATCGAGCGCACACGATCATCGCGGTATCCGGCCAAACGGCCGCCGATATTGCGGATACCTATTTCGTAGAATCCAAAAAGATCAACGTGATTTCGCATGGCATCGAGCCTCGCTTCAAAAAATCGAATCCCGATGCGTATGGGCGAGGCGTCTTGAAGCGTTTCGGGATTCGCACTGATTTTTTATTGTTCGTGGGCGCCTTTGAGCCGAGAAAGAACATTGACGGGATCGTTTCGGCCTACCGTTTTGCAAAAAAAAGGGGACTTTCCCTTGATCTTGTGATGGTCGGTCCAAAGGGGTGGAAGAATCACGCGTTTCATGAGTTGATCTCAAAAACATCATCGATTCATCATCTGGGCTATGTGGCACCCGATATTTTGGATATGCTTTATGAAGAATGTGTGGGCGTTGTATCTCCTTCCATATTTGAAGGCTTTGGATTTCCGGCAAAAGAAGCCTCACGGCATGGAAAGCCCGTGATCGCGAGCCATGCCGGCGCCATGCTTGAGAAAATGCCATTTGAAACTCTTTTCGTCGACCCATATAATATTGCTGATATCGCCGGAGCCATGATGCAGATTCATGGGCAAAAAATTTCCGTCCCGTCCTATGCTTCATGGAAGGACGTGGCTTCTCAAACTCTCGATGTTTTCGCTTCTGCCGTTGCTTCAAATCGCTTGAAAACGGAAAAAAGTGTTGGGCACAATGAAAAAAATAATCAAAAAGGGATATGAAAATCGGCATTGATGCGCGTTTTTTCGGAACCCACTCCAAGGGATTGGGAAGATACGCTGAAAAACTCATTACGCATTTGGAGGCCTTGGAAACTCAACATGAATATACGGTTTTTTTGGGAAGGCACAATTGGGACACGTACAAGCCTCAAAATTCACGGTTTCGTAAGGTGCTTTCTCCTTTTCCGTGGTATTCGTTTCAAGAACAATGGTCTTTCGCGAAGCAGCTCCACTCCTTCGACCTTGACCTCATGCATTTTTTGCATTTCAATGTCCCGCTTCTGTACAAAAAGCCCTTTATCGTCACCATTCATGACCTCATTCTTTTTGAATATCCTTCGTCTCAAGCGACCGCGCTTGATCCCGTCCGATATGCTTTCAAAGGATGGATGTATCACAAGGTCATTAAGCATGCGGCGAAGCGAGCGAAAGTGATCATCACGGTATCTGAACACTCGAAAAAAAGCATTCTCGCCTATTTGCCGGCGAATGAAAAAAAAGTGTGGGTGACTTATGGAGGGTTGCGAAATGCTTCCGTCGAAAATGAATGCTGCACCCAAGAAGATCTCACGAGATGGGGGATACGATCTCCGTACATCCTCTCCGTCGGAAATGCCTATCCGCACAAAAATTTGGAAAAAATGCTGCTCGCCTATGCGCGTCTTATAGAAACCGGAATGACCGACCATCAGCTGGTGTTCGTCGGGGAAGAGGATTATTTTTATCAAAAAATATACAATGCGGCGCGGTTTCTTCGTCTCAAACCCTTTCCGTGTGGCACGACACGCATTCTTTTTTTCGGACATGCGGATGAAAAAACATTGTCGGGACTTTATAAGCATGCTTCATTGTATTGTTTTCCTTCCTGCTGTGAAGGTTTCGGGTTGCCGCCACTTGAGGCCATGCAGTATGATATCCCTGTGGCCGCCTCTCAAGGAAGCTGTATTCCGGAAATACTCGAAGATGCCGCCGCGTATTTTGATCCTCATGATCCCCAGCACATGGCGGAAGTCATGAAGAAAGCATTGCAAGACCCCGCATTGCGTCAGAGGTTGATTTTGTCAGGAAGGAGACTCATTCAGAAATATTCATGGAATGATTGTGCGCAAAAAGTTCACACGATCTATGACGCTCTCCATACCGAGAGTGTTGCATCAAGGTTATGAAAAAAAACATTCTCATCTTGCTTACGGTAATGATTTTCGGTGCCTTGATCGTCCGCTCATTTCGAAGTGACAAAATGATTGAAGTCAATGACGACGGAAGGAAAAATGCCATGACCGAAGGCCAAAAGCAGGATTACCAAAGATCCGTGCAAAAGGTCATCGATGAATTATCGCAAGCAACGGTGCAAACCTTGACGCTTGAGCGTGTGAAAGAAGCGAAAAAATATCTTTTTAGCGCGATCGTTCCCTTTGAATCCAAAGAGCGACATCTTGCGCTTGTTTTTTTGGTATCAAAAATCGAAAATGCCGCTCTATCAAGGGATATGACGAGACTTTCGGAGCTTTTGGATGAATTGAAAGTGTTCGATCAAAAAAATACCTCATAATACGTATGGTTTTTTTGGCAAAAATCGGAGGAACGATTCTCCCCGTATTCATATTTTTTTCATGGCAGCTCGTTGATTGGGAATATTTGCAAATACCACAATTGTTTTTTTTGCAATTGGCGATATTTTTGACGTTTTTTATTGTTGCGGTTCGCAGCGATTGGAAGGATCGCGTCTTTATGATATTTCTACCGCTTGTTTTTTTTATTTTCTCGTTTGCCGGCATCATATTTCTGGAAAATACGCTTATCATACTGCTTCTGAAGGGATTGGTCGCGTTCATGCTCTACATCCTTCTCCGCATACTTTTTGATTTTTACTATGCCCCCGTGCATTATCAAGCCTACTCTTTGGAAAGGGTTTCATCGTTTTTGCATATGATCAGTGGTTTTTTGATATTTTCCGCATTGGAACATACCGTCATTTTTCTTTCCGTCCCATTGTGGCAGGTGACGATTCCCTTGGCCCTTTTGCTTTTTTTCCTCGTCGCTCACTATTTTTCGAGCTTGAAAATCAAGTTTTCCAGACACTTCCTCTATGCGATTTCCATTATGTTGATTATGATGGAGATGCTTTTAGCCGTCAGCTTTTTACCTACCGGAGTGTATGTGAACGCATTTCTTTTGACGCTTACCTACGCCATCCTTCTCTTTTTTTCGCAAGTATACGTCATGGAGCATAAGATTGCGGCCGCGATGATTGGAAAGATGACGATCTTTTATGCCATTATGTGGACATTGACATTGCTTACTGCGCAATGGGAATAGTATTTTTTTTGCTTGATATCTATGAAAATAACCGAAAGATCTCCGAGTTTTTTTCAGATGATGATCATCGCCATTTTTTTTGGCATCCTTGCTGGTCTTGTCACCGAGCTTTATTATCAGACGTATTTTGCTCCGCCCGACATCGCGCCAGCCGGGGACATCATCATCCGAAGACAAACGATCGGCGCTATTGAGCAGCGAACCGCCCTTGATGCGCTGTCGGAAAAAAATGTCTTTGTTGCGGAGTTTTTTTTGAAAAAAAATGACGGCAATGCCTTGTATCTTGTATCCGAACGACGATTTTTCGGAACCGTGCTCACCAATGACGGATGGATTCTCACGCCAAAAATCACTGATGCTCTTCCCTTGCTGACGGTCTTTATTCAAGGAAAATCCTACGCTATTTCCGAATCATTCCTCGATGAATCGACGGAAATGCAGTATGTCAAGATTGAAGCCAAAAACCTTACCGCCGCGCCATTTGCCGCCGAGGATTTCGAGCATGCGGGCGATCTGGCGCCAATACTTCTCGGAAAAGCTGGTATTGGGCTGGGTTATGTGGAAAATCCGTATGGGAAAAAAAATGAGCTTGAAAATACAAGATTTCTCACTTCGGTAATCTTCATGGATCGAAGTTTTCCATCTTCCTATCGCGGCGCGCCGGTAACGACACTTGGCGGCGAAATTGTCGGGATTTTTTTGCAAAACAATGAAGTGATTCCTGCGCGTTTGCTGAAAAGCCAGGTTTTGTATTTTCTTAAAAACAAATCCTTTGAAGAGCGAAAGCTCTCCTTGAATTTCGCCGATTTGAGCTATCATGAGGGGACGCTCGGTGCCGGAGTGATGATGATGAATGACTATGAAGAGTATGGATTGCAAAAAGGCGACGTGATCATATCGCTTGACGGCATGCTCCTGAATCGGGAGCATCATTTCAGTGAAATGCTTTTGAAATTCAAAAAAGGTGATGTGGTCACATTTGAAATCCTTCGATCAGGCGTGAAAAAAAATGTTGATATTGCGATTGAATAGCGTTTGAAAGTCATTTTTTTTGAGCGGACACAATGTCCGCTTTTTTTGTCCCCAATCCTTTGAGCGTCGTATGTTATAATCATGATACGGAGCGATTGATTCGCAAATTTTTGTTGTTACACGACGAATATCAAATTTTTTCGGATGAGATGAAGATGAAATGAAAATGACGGTAACATTTTTTGTTTTTTTTCGTCTTATTTAATAAGCATGTCAATGACCTCTCACGTGCACATCGTCCGAATACAGCTCAGCGGCGAGCCAGAGAAACTTTTTGACGAGCTCTACCGCAAGCATATCGACGGCATCTATCGTTATATATATTTTAAGGTATCGCAGCAGGAGCTAGCGCAGGATTTGTCGGCCGAGGTGTTTATCAAGCTCTGGCATTGCATCTCCGAGGGCAAGCAAATCAGCTCAATATCGAGCTATCTCTATGCCATAGCGAGACATCTGGTCGTCGATCATTATCGAAAATCAAGCGTCGAAGGGAAATCGGTGGGCATCGATGAGATCGCCGAGCCAAAGTTCCCTTCGCATGAGCAGGCTGTATTGCAAAAAGATGATATGGCGCAGGTGATGCGGGCATTGGAATCTCTCAAGGACGAGTATAAGGAAGTGATCGTATTGCGTTATGTGGAGCAGATGAGCACCAAAGAGATTGCGCATATTATCGACAAATCCCATGGAGCGACGCGAGTGATGCTTCACCGAGCCGTGGATATGCTCAAGAATATAGCGGAAAATTATGAAAAAAAACACGGTATTGTTGCGAAAAATTGAAGCGCTTCGTTGCATTTCTGTAGATGAAAAGTGGAAAGAATCGACGTCATTGATGTTGTCTGAGTATGTGCGTGAAAATAGTCGAAATGAGTCGAGAAAGGGAATGTGGTATCTATGGAACGCGATTCTTGGAAGGGTGAGAGTGTTGACGCAGCCGGTGGGAGCATTGATGGCCGGGTCGCTTGCGCTTTTCGTTTGCGGAGTGGCGACCGTGGGGGCTTCGCAATCAAGTCTTCCGGGAGATACGCTGTATCCTCTGAAAAGACAGGTCGAAAACGTGCGCTTGACGCTGACTTTTGACACGGGAGAGCGGGTGAAAAAAGAAATTTTTTATCTCAATGAAAGGATTTCCGAGCTTCATAAGGTGGCAAGCAATGATACCTATCCCGAGATGCGCGTGGAGCGCATGCGATTGGCCATAGAGGAGATCAAAAAAGACACTGATTCGGTGGTCGGAAAGATTGAAATGATCGCGGATTCAAATGATCATCCGCAAGTGGTGGCTACCGCTCGGAATTTTGAGTCTCATGCGCAGGATATCAAGCACCAATTGCAGGATATCGCCGATCATCTTCCGGATGAGATCAAGGATCAGGCCACCACCGATATGCGGGCAGCGGTGGAGCATATGGAAGGAGCGCAAGGCAAGACCATCGAAGTCGTGATCGCGGCGCAAGCGTCCGGAAAGCTTGATTCCGAAGATGATGAGATCGGCGACTTGATTTCCGATGCGATCGCCAAAAGCGAGGAAGAAGCGGCTATCTTGAAGGAGAAGTTGATTCGAACCGATGAGCAGGAGCCGGAAGTCGCGGCTCTCGAGGATGATAACAACGAAGAAATTCCATCAAAAGAGCCTAAAAGCAAAGGAGATGAATTAGCGAAGGAGGAAAATCATCTTCTGGAGAATGCATCAGAAAACGAAAGTAATGAAGCATCGGCGGAAAGTGAGTCAAAATCATCATCAGCCGATTCTGAAGCCAGTACGGATGCTCTTCGTGCAAATATTGATGAAAATCTTGAATTGATGAAGGTGTTGATTGAAGAAAAGCAATATGTGGCCGTACTCGAAAAACTCAAGGAAAATCGTGAATTGATCAAACAAATCACGTTGCAACTTCAAAACGACGACCGGCCCATCAACAACCAAAATATGAATACGGAGCAGAATAGCGAATCCTTTGATGCGGATCCATCCGGAGAAGCGCAAGAAACGAAGGTGGGTGAGGATCAAAGCGTGTCGCAATCTGATGAAGCGATCGGTGATAAAAAATAATGATGATCATGAAACTTTGAAAAAGCATTTACGTAGGGCTTTTCCGTAAAGCGAAGAAAGAAAATCGAATGTTTTTGATTTTCTTGGATTTATGAAAAGCCCCCTGTGGGCTTTTGTTTGTGAAAGGATCGGGTCAAAAATTTAATACGCTTGACCCGATCTTATAACTTCGTCTGTTCTCTTCATGCCTATCATGCGATGTACCAGGCTCTGTATGTCAAAGGTCGAGCCCAAAGGGCGGCATACAACCCGGAAATTTGCATCGCATGCAAAATCATGACAGCGGCGGATGAGGCTAAAAGAAAAAATATGAATAAATTTTTTAACAAAGTAATTGCCTATGCGGTCTCGGTGACCACCATCGCATGGTCTTTGGGGATTTCCGCATTGCCGCTCGCGGCGAATGCGCAGGCGCAGCTCGCCCCCGGAGATCTATTCAAGGTGACGACCGATGATCAGGTATTTTACTACGGGTCCGATGGAAAGGCGCACTCGTTTCCGAATGCGTTTACCTACAAGACCTGGTACAAGGACTTTTCGGGTGTGAAGACCGTAAGCCAGGATGTCATGGACACCATGATGTTTGGCAAAAACGCCACCTATCGTCCCGGTACTCGAAACGTAAAAATAAAATCACAGTCTCAGGTATATTGTGTGGAGCCCGGTGGAATCATTCGTCACGTTGACAGTGAATCACGCGCTTTGACACTCTGGGGTTCAAACTGGAATAAGAGGATCGATGATCTTCCAAGCTCGGTATTTGCATCGGACTACACCATGGGTGCGGCTCTGAATGCGGATATTCCATGCGACGGAAGCATCATCAAAGCCTCGGGAGCCGCTCAGGAAGATCTGTACTACTACGTATGGATGGGGCAACTCATCGCTTTGACTTCCGGACAGCTCATGGATGCGGGTTTTGATTCGACCT
>CAZAJQ010000002.1:0-43918 GCA_964485795.1 uncultured Gammaproteobacteria bacterium | reverse complement strand
GGCCAACTTCGGGGCGCGCCCGTTGCCCAGCGAGCTCCTGGAGTACGCGGCCGCGGACGTCCGGCACCTGGGGCGACTCGCCGGGGAGCTCAGGGCGGAAGCGACTGCGAGGGACGTCCTCGAGGAGCTCGAGCTCGAGTTCGCCCGGCTCTGCGCCGAGGCCGAGCCGGAGGATCCGGTGGTGCGCGCCCGGCTCCCGGCCGGGTTGCAGCGTCCGCTGCCTGTGGCGGTGGCGGCCATCGCCGACGCAGCGTTCATCGAGATCATCTCGGACACGGCGCAGTCGGCATGGGAGCCCACAAACGGCGGTGACACCACGCCTCCTCCGACTCCTTCCGAAGGGGTGACCTTCATGCTTGATCCGATGAATCCGAGCGCCATGAATGTTCCGAAAAATGCGCAGCATGTCGAAGTGCTTCGCGTCAAGGCGTCCGGAAAGGGCACCATCACGAAACTCGTGTATACGAGATCTGGACTTTCGGCCAATACGGATATCGCGAGAGTGAGTCTCGAGAAAGACGGATTGCCGATCGGAAACTGGAGAGCGTTGAACTCGACCAATCAAGCGGTGTTCAACAGCTTGAACCTGGCTGTCGACGGCGAATCCATGCTTTCACTCTTTGTCGATGTTGCGGCCGCTCCTGCGACCGGAAATATCTTCGCGTTCAGCTTGGAAAGCATTGATGACGTGTCGGTTTCCGCGGCTATGGGAGATTTCCCGATTCGCGGCAATAGCATGACCATCACCAATACGACCATCGGCGGATTGACCATCGATAACGGCCCGTCAAACCCGACATCGGACCTGACCATCGATCCGGATGCCAATCAGGTGATCAATTCGGCTCGACTCACCGCGGCTTCGGCCGAGGATGTCAGACTGAAGAAGATCATTTTTGAGCAAATCGGTTCCGTGGCTCGTTCGGATATCAAATCTTTGGTATTGAAAAACGCCATCACGGGCGCGGAATTGAGCAGAATCACGGTTGCCGCCGATACCTCGGTGTTGAACGGAAACGATGCCATTTTCTATCTTGATGAACTGATCAAGAAGAGCACATCCCTTACGCTGGAACTTTTTGTCCAGCTTCAGGGAGGAAGCGCGAGAAATATAGCGTTTGACCTTCTGAAAAACTCAATCTATCGCGTGTATGGTGTGGGTGAGACCTTCAAGTTCACGGTACCCAATACTCTCGGTACCTACTGCGCCGGTGCGGCTTGTGTGAAGCAAACGATCAATAGCGGTAAATTCTCATTCTACAAGCATTCCAGCGCCACTCCGACATCAAACGTCACCCCGGGAACCAACGATTATCCGTTGACGGTATTCGGTGCGGATGTGACCGGTGAAGACATCGAAGTGACGAGCATTACGTTCGCCGGCGATTTGAGCGCGGCGGACAATACCTCGTTCACGAGCTACAAACTCTGGCTGAAAACACCCGGAGCGGCCGCAGCGGCCGTGGCGGGTTCGGTGGTTGCCGGTCCTGTGGACGGAACGAATGCCGATCCGACGGTGATCGTCATGAATGATCCGTTTGTGCTCAAGCCAGGAACAAACCTCTTGACCGTGACGACGAATGTGTCGCAGACGGCCGTGGCGAACCGAACGATCGATATGCAGGTGACGAACCCCAGCAACAAGATCACGGCTCGAGGACTTTCGTCCGGATCCACGATCACGTCGCAAACCACGTCAAACGTGACTTCCAATACGCAGACGGTGAAGGCCGCTGAAGTCGATCTGCAAAGCGGATCCACGCCGGTAGCCGGAAGCATCATCAAGGGTGGAACGCAAACGCTTGCTACGGCAAAAGTCGTCGTGAGAAACGGCGGAGTTCGCTGGACGAAGTCGTCATGGATCATGGATATGTCCAGAGCCATAGGTGTAACATTGACAGCCACCGGTCTTGGGAATCTCGGATTGTATGTTGACGGTCAATATTTGGCCGCCATGACAAAGGCTCCGACGAGCAATAGCGTGGATACGTTCACCGGCTGTGTCGCGAATGACAATGCTCATGCAGGTGCGAACAACACGAGATGCACGGCCACGTTTAATTTCTCGGGTAAGGGCATAGTTTTTTCGAATCCCGGGACATATACGGCCGAATTGCGAGCCAATGTCATCAGCAACGTAGATGGAGCCTATCTCGGGTATCCCAGCAATACTGCGGCTGACAATGTCTTCGTAGATCAGAATACTTCTCAGGAAGTCGCCGAAGCTGTAACTCAGGCCGGAACGATTCAAACCGTTCTGGATAATGGTACGGTGAAAGTCACGCCAAACAGCGCCACGCCTCAGCAATTCCATATTGCCAATAGCCAAACAGCTACGGTGGCATTGTATGATATCGAATCCGCATTTGAAGATGCGTGGTTGAAGCAGCTGAACGTCATTGTCAGCGGACTTGGAGCGACGACGCGTTCCTTGGTTTCAAAGATCAGCGTCTATCTGTCTCGATCCGCGAATGCCGGTGCCTCGGTGAATTATGACCTGATCATGGACAACGTGGCATTGGACTCGACAGATAAAGCTTTGATAGACCTCGGATCCGGAGTCAAACTCTGGAGAGATGAAAGAAGGACTTTGAGATTTGATATCACCACCCCTGCGAAGGCAGATATGCCGAACGCAGCCATCGGTGGAGCCGATATTCGATTCTCAATTCAGGCAACGGGTGGAGTCACGCCTGCTGAAGCGGGAACGAACACCGATCTCTATCTCTTGACGGTTGTCGGAGGGACTTCAGGCGCAAGTATCGGGAATATAGATAGCGTCGGCGATGGAAGCGGTACGACCATATCAGGTAAGAAGATTTTGCCAAATAAGACTCTTATGAGAGTCGTGGCATCATCGAAGATGCCTGCCGCTGGAAAAGTAGCTCCGTCAGTGAATCAGATACTGGGAGTTTGGAGATTCATCTCAGAAGGAGGTACCTCGATTATTGAACGCCTTGGTTTCAGAGTGGCGGGTTCTGCAGTAACTTCAGCGGTCGGTGGTGTGGTGAGGTTTGTGGACGCGGATACACTGGCGACATTGGCAACAAGCGCCGGTTCATTCCAGATCTCGAACAACACGACCATCAAGGTTGACTTCGCTGAGGCGGCTGCAACTTCAGAAGAAGGTGACTTTACGGGCGGTAATATCACGGTTACCTCGGCTTCAGAGGGCAGACTTGAAGGTGATTCGACCCTAGCTGCGGATACCAAGTCCATTCAGGCCTGTCTGGGACTTTCGGACGATACCACTTCAGGTATACTGTGGGTTCCGGAAAGCGGTACGCAAGCGACCAACGGACAGGATACGATCTCGACTCCGGGATCCAATTCCACAGTCTGCGGTCCGACCTTCACGTACTAGCGCATTCTGATTCGGCGGATTTTGCACAAGGGCACTGTCATGACAGTGCCCTTTGAGTTTTTGTGCGGAAATGCTAAAGTAGAGACTCGAGAACAGATATTTTGATCTTTTTTTGTGCATATCAATCCTTTCTTGCTATGAAAAAAATCATTTTTTTGTCTTTGGCTCTTATCGTGACTGTTTTTGGATTCTATTTTGCTTTAGGCTATTACTCGAAAAAGGAAATTCCTCCGGCGGATGCAAGGTTTATTGACCTTATCAAGCAACACGGATCCGATAATTCATGGGTAAAGCAGATTCTCGATGCTCAAGGGAAAATCGACGGGAAAAGGGATATTTATGAAGGTTATATGGAAATGGGCGCCGGTTATTTGAATCTTTCGGATTACCGGATGGCCGCGGCAGCCTATGAGAATGCCGTCGATGAAAATCCGGAAAGCTATCTGGCATTTGAAAATCTCGGAAAAGCCTATGAAAAATTGGGCAAAAGAGAGTTTGCCGCGAATGCCTTTTTGCGCGCTCTTGAAAATGACGGAACCGTCGAGCATGTGTATCGTTCGGCGCTTTATTTCTACGGAGCGCAATGGCCTGAGAAATTGCCGGAATATGTCGCTTTTGTTGAAGATCAGCAAAAAAAATATCCCGAATATCGGGGTATCATCAATATCCTTCTCGAGCATTATCAAAATTCCGATCCGAAAAAATACGAGTATTACCTTTCATTGGCCGATGCTCTCGATCCGGCCGTTCGCACGCAAAAGCAAATTATCGAAGATTCCATCAATACCAGGTAACCTATGCTCCAATCTTTTCTCTTCACCAAAACATGCAAAACCACTCCTTCCGACGAAACTTCCACAAATGCTAGGCTGCTGCTTCGCGGCGGTTATATCGATAAACTCACGGCGGGCGTTTATACGCTTTTACCTCTTGGATTGCGAGTGTACAGGAATATCGAGACGATCATCCGCGACGAGATGAACGTTGTCCGCGGGCAAGAAGTCGTCATGCCGCTCCTTCATCCGCGGGAATATTGGGATACCACAAAACGCTGGGATACGGAGATTATGTTTCACATGAAATCGACGAGCGGCAAAGAATACGGACTCGCTTGGACGCATGAAGAAATCGTCACCCCGCTCGCGCAAAAGTTTATCGCGTCCTACAAGGATTTGCCCCGCGTCGTATATCACTTTCAGACGAAATTCCGCGATGAATTGCGCGCAAAGTCGGGCATTTTGCGTGGACGTGAGTTTGTGATGAAAGACATGTACTCGTTTCATGCGAATCAGGACGATTTGGATCGTTACTATACCGAAGCGCGCGACGCGTATGCGCGAATTTTCCGGCGCTGCGGCATCGGAGAGAAAACCCACCTGACGTTCGCCTCCGGAGGAGCTTTTTCAAAATTTTCCCATGAATTCCAAACCGAGACGCAAGCGGGTGAGGATACTGTTTATATTTGCAATGATTGCAGTCAAGCCCTGAACAAGGAAATCATCGAAGAAATGAAGCATACCTGCGCCGGTTGCGGATCCAAGGATCTCAGGGAATCGAAGGCCATCGAGGTGGGAAATATTTTTAAACTTGGAACGCGTTTTTCAACGCCGTTCGGGCTACATTTCACCGATGAAAACAATGAAAAAAAGCCGGTTATCATGGGATGTTACGGAATCGGGCTCGGCAGGCTTCTTGGCACGATCGTCGAGCTGCACCATGATGAAAAGGGCATGGCATGGCCCGCGAGCGTTGCCCCGTTTGGCGTACACCTCCTTGCACTCGGGAATGATGAAAACGTCGTTGGAAAATCAAACTCGCTTCATGAAAGACTTGAGAAACAAGGCATTTCCGTTCTTTATGACGATCGGGACGCAAGCGCGGGAGAAAAATTGTCGGACGCCGACCTATTGGGCATTCCCGTTCGCCTTGTGATCAGCAAAAAGACGGGTGATAAGGTCGGATGGAAAGATCGTCATGAACGGGAAGAGAGAATTATCAGTGTCGAGGAGGTTATTGGGCGTTTAACGGCGAGATAAGAGAGAAGATCGGTACCAAGGACAGAGGTCCCGGCTTGGTTGCCTGTTATTGTATGGCATGATCGTTTGGGATGGCTTTCAGAGACGACTTAAAAGTTTTGTGCCGTCAGCAGATCCATGTTTAAAAAATTTTTCGGACAATTTTCCAAAGACATTGGCATTGATCTTGGCACGTCCAATACGCGCATTTACGTGAAGGATCGCGGAATCGTGATCAATGAACCGTCGGTGGTGGCCATGAACAATCGCACGGAGCAAATCCTCGCCGTGGGTAAAGACGCTCAAAAGATGGTGGGCAAGACTCCACCGCACATTTCGGCCATTTACCCGCTTGAGCATGGCGTGGTTTCGGATTTTGAAGTGACCGAAAAGCTTTTGAAATACTTCCTTGATCGCGTTTTGCGCGAGCATTTCGCATTGACGCCTCGGCCGCGCGTCATCGTCGGCATCCCCATGGATATCACCGAGGTGGAAAAAAAAGCCGTGGAAGACGCCGTGCTTTCCGCCGGAGCCAAGGAAGTGTTGCTGGTCAATCATATTTTGGCCTCCGCCGTCGGCGCGCGGCTACCCATCCATGAGCCCGGCAGCACCATGGTGATGAATCTCGGCGGAGGCGTCACCGAGATAGCGATCATCTCTCTCAACGGCATCGTCACCTCAAAAAGTCTCCGTCTTGCCGGCAATGAGATGACCGGCGACATCATTCTCTACGCTCGCAATGAATTCAATCTTCTCATCGGCCCCATCGTCGCCGATGAAGTGAAAAAAAAGATCGGCATGGCGATGTATATGCCGCAAACTCAGGACATGAAGGTGAGGGGAAGAGACCTGATTTCCGGTCTTCCGAAGGAAATCACACTTTCCGGCATTCAGATCTGCGACGCCTTGTCTCGATCCATTCGGGTCATCGTCGAGGATGTCAAAGCGTTGCTTGAGCTGGCGCCGCCGGAATTGGCCGTGGATATCTATGAAAAAGGCATGGTGCTTTCCGGAGGCGGAGCGCTTCTGGCCGGTTTTGATCAGGTTTTGTCCGAATACACCAAGGTGCCGGTGCATATCGAGTCCGACGCCCTTACCACGGGCATTCGAGGTATGGGGATCATCATGGAGGATGTCGAGAATATGCGCGAAATATTTTCACCCTCCAGTCGCGAGGACAATATATTGCGTTGACTGATGGTAATTTTTTTCTCCTATGATGGATTTTTTGAAAAAAAACCGATGGTATTTTGTTATTGTCGGCATAGTTTTTTTTCTTGTTTTTTTTCGCATTCATCCTTTTGAGAGATTCGCTTCACCGGTTATGGAGCCCGTTTCGGCATGGGTATGGAGCCGGATGCAGCGAATGAACGAGCTTTGGAAGGCGGTTTTCTTTTATGATGAAATGCTTGCGGATAATCAAAGGTTTGAAAGCGAAAATGCCGCTCTGATCGTGGAAAACAGCCGGTTGAAAATCCACGAAGAAGAAAATCGAATTTTGAAAAAATACGTCCATTTTTCCGAGGCGAACGGATTTTCGGATAGCTCTCTCATGGCATCGGTGATCGGCATGGGGGAAACGGACGATTCGGTGTACTATATCAATCGCGGATCATCGGACGGGATACGAAACGGTCTTCCCGTGCTTACCAGTGAGGGGGTTTTGATGGGAAAGATAGTGGAAACTTTCGAAGAGTTTTCCGCTGTCATGAGCGTTGTCGCTCGACAAAGCAAGGTTCATGCCGTGGTGCTCCATTACGACACGACGGCGCAGGTGGTGAGCGGAGAGCATGGATTGGGCATGAAAATGGAGTATATTCCTCAGGATTCCCGGCTTCAAAAAGGAGATATCGTGATCACCTCGGGATTTGAAAGTCATATTCCCAAAGGCATCGTCATCGGCAAAATTTCGGAAATTTTTTCGTCGCCCAATGATCCGTTTCAGTCGGCTTTCGTGAAGCCGGTGGTGAATTATTCTCGACTTTCCACGGTCATGGTATTGCTTCCGAAAATATGAAGTATTCGGCGGCCGTCATATTTTTTTTCGTATCGGTTCTCGTGATATTGCAATATTCTTTTTTTTCGCAGCTTGCATCGCCGTTGTCCCACGTGAATTTGTTTTTGTGCGTCATGGTGATCATGCTGGTAAGCGGCCGACGGATGAGCGCATTCGTATGGGCGCTTTTTTCGGGTTACCTTTTGGAGTACATGAGTTTATTGCCGTCCGGGATGGCGCTCCTGACCTTTCTCCTTCTTTTTTTGAGCTTGCAATATCTGTTGAGCAATTTTTTCACGGATCAATCCGTACTTTCTGCGCTGATGCTTGGCATGATCGGATCCTGGATTTTTGTTGGGTTGAATATTTTTTTCGGATTCATAAGCATCCGGATGAACGCTGATTTCGAGTTTGGAATTTTTTTTGAAAATTCATCGCGCTTGTTTTGGTACTCGACGCTCGCAAATTCGATTGGCGTGGTCGTGATGTACAAATTGATGCATTGGTTCACGTATTATTGGAAATCATTTTTTTTGGTGCGCTGAATTTCTTCTGCAGAGAAATATATATCGAGTGCGGATATGGAATATCGCGATCCATTTTTGCTTGACATCACCAAGCAGAAAAAAAATTTTTATATAAAAAAAAACGCGGATTCCGATGCGGAATTTTTGAGTCAGGACATGATGGGAAAAAAAGAATTTTTGGGAACCACCATCCCTCCACGACATGTATTGGTATATTTTTTGTTCATCTCGGCCATTTTTTTTGGCTTGATGGCAAGACTGGCATATCTCCAGATCGCCCGAGGTGATGAGTATTACGCTTTGGCCGAGGGAAATCGCATTCGACTCATTCCCACTCCATCATCGCGAGGCGTCATCTTTGATCGCCGTCATGAGCAAATGGTGAAAAACATCCCAAAATATTCGCTGATCACGACCCCGGTGGACTTGCCAAAAAAATTCGAAGACAGGCAGACTCTCTTGCAATCCGTCTTCCGCACCATCGATATCGTGGCGGAAAAACAAGCGACCATCGCCGCGGATTTGGAGACGGCCTTCAAAAAACGCCGATACGCCTCGTATGACGCGATTGTTTTGGCTGACGATCTTACGCATGAGCAGGCCGTTGAGCTCGAGGTCGTATCATCGACGCTGCCCGGAATCGGTCTTCTCATACAGGAAAAAAGAAAGTACGTTTTTTCGGGTTCTTTCGATGAAAAGGGTGGATTGAACACGCTTTCATCGCTTTCTCACGTCCTCGGATATACGGGAAAGATGAATGCCGATGAGCTGAAAATTTTCACGGACCAAGGATATTTCACCGA
Organism: uncultured Gammaproteobacteria bacterium; assembly: GCA_964485795.1. GTDB lineage: Bacteria > Patescibacteriota > Patescibacteriia > VMEV01 > CAZAJQ01 > CAZAJQ01. The sequence continues at coordinate 35,213 of CAZAJQ010000002.1, read as the reverse complement.
TGATTCGATCGGGAAAACCGGTCTTGAAAAACACTACGAGTCGATCATGCACGGGACGTACGGTCAAAAAAAAATCGAAGTGGATGCGCTTGGAAAACTTGTAAAGGAATTGGCGATCAAGGAAGGGAAGGATGGAGACAATCTCGTGCTGACCATCGACACATCCTTGCAAGACGCCGTCGAAAAAATCGTCATTGATCGTCTGCAAAAGGAAGGCAAGGAAAAAGCCGTTGTCATTCTCCTTGAGCCCGATTCCGGAGAAATTCTCGCCTCGGTAAGCCATCCATCGTATGACAGCAATGACTTTGTATTCACGCGATCGGAGGTGTTGACTGGCTATTTCACCGATGAAACCAAGCCGCTTCTCAATCGCGCGATTGCCGGCGAATATCCCTCAGGGTCGGTTTTCAAGCCCATTGTCGCCGCCGCCGCATTGGAGGAGGGGATCATCACTCCGAGAACAAGCGTACTCAGTCGAGGCGGCATTCGCATCAATGATTGGTTTTTCCCGGACTGGAAAGCTGGCGGTCATGGCATCACCGACGTCACCAAGGCGCTCGCTGAATCCGTCAATACCTTTTTCTATTCGGTCGGAGGCGGTTATGAAAACATTGCCGGGCTTGGCGTGGACAATATCACGGACTATGCGAGAGCCTTTGGACTCGGACAGGTTACGGGCATTGATTTGTACGGAGAAAAAGACGGATTTCTTCCCTCACGCGAATGGAAGCAAAAGGTCAAAGGGGAAGCATGGTATATCGGCGACACCTACCATCTGGCGATCGGTCAGGGGGATTTGCTTGTCACGCCCATGCAGGTGGCTGCATACGTTGCCGCATTTGCCAATGGGGGAAGACTCTATCAGCCGCATGTGCTCAAAAGCGTGGAGGATGAAGACGGGAATGTGGTGGGGACTATTCAGGGTTCGCTTATCCGTGAAAATATGGTGGATCCGGATCATGTCCGTACCGTGAGACGGGGGTTGCGTCAAGCCGTCGTATCCGGGTCGGCCAAGGAGATGCAGTCGATCGGCGTGAGTTCCGCCGGAAAAACCGGCACGGCGCAATTTTCAAGCGACAAAGAGCCTCATTCATGGTATGTGGGATTCGCCCCGTATGACCGTCCCGGCATCGTCATTGCCGTGCTCGTCGAAGAGGGCGGTGAAGGATCGGGCATAGCGCTTCAAATCGCTCGGGATATTTTGACGTATTATTTTGGCGATTTTCATAAAACTTGACAGAATCTCAATTTCCATTATTCTTATGAATATTGCTTAAATATCCTCAGCAAAAAATTCCATTCACATGGAATTTTCTCATTCAATAAAGTAAAAAGAAATTATGAACGACAAGCATTACGTCACTCGAGATGGATTGGAAAAGTTAAAGGAAGAATTGCGCCACGGCATTGATGTGCGTCGAAAGGAAATCGCCGATAAGCTCAAGGCCGCCATTGAAATGGGTGATCTTTCGGAAAACGCGGCGTATTCCGACGCCAAGGACGAGCAAGCGTTTCTTGAAGGCAGGATTCGAGAACTGGAAAACATCATCTCCAATGCGGTGGTGATCGAAGATGAAGCGCGAGCCAGCAACAAAACCGTTCAACTTGGAAAAAAAGTTACTATCAAAAACGGAGGCAAGGAAAAAGTTTTTACCATCGTCGGATCCAATGAGGCGAATCCGCTGGAAGGCAAAATATCCAATCACTCACCGATCGGCCAAGCGATTCTGGGAAGAAAGCTCGGTGAAGAAATCGATATCGCGGTACCCAAAGGAGTGATGAAATACAAGATTTTGAAAATCGAATGAATTTTTACGGATCCGTGCAAAACATCTTCACCTGCCATTGAGCAGGTGATTGACGTTATACGATCCTATCGCTAAAATATAAGCAAAACAGCCGCTCGATCGGTTGTATTTCAGCTATCATTTTGAATGATCAACGCGTCATACGCGGGTATTTTTATGAATATTCATGATGAAAAATCGGTTCGTCTGAAAAAGCTTGAGTCGCTCAAGGCTCATGGGATATACCCGTATCCTGCCAAGGTTTCTCGGACTCATACCTGTCTCGAAGCGATTCGATCGTTTAATGCTCTTTCAACTGAGCATGCCGCTATAACACTCGTGGGACGCATTATGCTTTTTCGATCACATGGCGGGGCGACTTTTTTCACCATCATGGACGGTACAGAAAGGATGCAGGCGTTTGCGTCAAAAAAAGTGCTCGGGGACGACTATCGGGTTTTCAAGCTTACGGATATGGGCGATTTTGTGCAAGTATCCGGAACGCTTTTTACCACCAAAAAAGGCGAAAAAACTCTGCAAATAGAAAAATTTCGGCTGATTTCCAAAGCCCTTCGACCCTTGCCGGACAAATGGCATGGTTTGGTCAATGAAGACGAGCGCTATCGAAGACGTTATCTCGATATTCTCACCGCACCTTCGGTAAAGGAGATTTTCATAAAAAAAAGCATCTTTTGGAATGCGGTGCGCCAATTTCTTCAGACCGAAGGCTTTCTCGAAGTGGAAACGCCGGTTTTGGAAAACACCACCGGAGGAGCGGACGCCGAACCTTTCGTCACGCACCATAACGCCTTGGATATCGACGTATATTTGCGGATTTCCTGCGGAGAATTATGGCAAAAAATGCTGATGGTGGCGGGTTTTGAAAAAACTTTTGAAATCGGTCGCATTTTCCGCAATGAAGGTATGGATTATGAGCATTTGCAGGATTATACGCAGATGGAATTTTATTGGGCTTATGCGGATTATGAGCAGGGGATGTCGCTGGTGGAGCGCATGTTTCGCGAGGTTATCGGAAAGACGTTTGGAACCTTGACCATGAACGTGAACGGATTTGACATCGATCTTGGGGCTCAATGGAAACGATTTGATTATCGCGAAGAAATATTCAAATGCACGGGCATTGACATTGATACTGCGAATTTTGGCGATATGCAAAGGAAGCTGGATGAACTTGGAGTGAAATACCACAAACTTCTCAATAAAAGCCGCGGCATGGATTATCTCTGGAAGTACTGTCGAAAAAAAATCGCGGGTCCCGGTTTTCTTGTGAATATCCCGAGAGAGCTTTCTCCTTTGGCAAAAAGCAAAGAAAGCGATCCGCGTTTTGTGGAGCGCTATCAGGTCATCATCGCCGGCAGCGAGCTCGGGAACGGCTATACGGAGCTCAATGATCCTCTTGATCAAAAACAGAGATTCATGGAGCAAAATGCGTTGAGAGATGCGGGAGACAAGGAAGCTCACATGTACAGTCATGAATTCATCGAGGCCTTGGAATACGGCATGCCTCCGACCACGGGTTTTGGATTATCCGAGCGCGTTTTCGCCTATTTCATGAATACGCGGGGGAGAGATGCCGTTCTTTTTCCGCTGATGCGTCCGCTTTCGCCTGATGAGTCGCGGGACGTTTCAAACGACGGTGAAAAGTTTTCGAAAGGCGAGTAACGTTTATTCCATATCCATGAACCGTCGAGAAAAAAAAACGTCCATCATGCTCTTTGGAACCTTTGACATCCTTCATCCGGGTCATGAATATCTTTTTACCGAAGCGAAAAAAAAGGCCGATACGTTGATCGTATGTTTGGGACTGGCAAAAACGGTGGAAGCCATCAAGGGAAAAGCGCCGCTCCATTCCGAGACGGAACGCAAGCGACGCCTCGCACAGCATCCGTTGATTTCAAAAGTCATCATGGGTTCGTCCGATAATCCCATGGAGGCCGTACTCCGATATCGTCCGGATATTGTCGGACTTGGATATGATCAGCATGTATTTGTCGACAGACTCATGGATTGCATTCGCCGTGAAGGTCTTCACACTCGGGTCATTCGTTTCAAACCTTTTCATCCGGAAATTTATAAATCGTCATATTTGAAGCACTATGCTTGATATCCAATGGATCGTAAAAAATTCCGAGATCGTCAAAGAAAATGCCAAGAACAAAGGCTTTGATGTGGATATCGATGCCCTGATCAGGCTTGATGTCAAGCGTCGCGGCATCCTTCATGAGCTGGAAAGCATTCAGGCAAAGCAGAATGAACACAACCCTCGCATCGCCGCCGCTTCCGGGAGGGAGAAACAAAATCTTATCGCTGAAATGAAAACGCTTTCCATACAGGCGAAGGATTTGTCGGAACGACTGCGAACCTGCGAAGAAGCGTTTCATGAACGAATGCTTGAGGTACCGCAAATCGCGGTTGCAAAAACGCCCGTTGACCCGTCCGGAAAAGGAAATGTGCCAGAATATGAAAGAGGGAAAATCCCGCATTTTGATTTCCCTCCCAAAACTCATATTGCGCTTGGGAAATCGCTGGATATTATCGATACCGAGCGGGGTGTGAAACTCATGGGAAGTCGCGGGTATTTTCTGAAAAACGATGGCGCCTTGCTTGAGATGGCCATACTCAAGTATGCTTTTGATTTTTTGGCTCAAAGAGGGTTTTCTCTGATGAGCGTTCCTGCGATGGCGCATGAACGGTTTTTTTACGGCACGGGTTATTTTCCATGGATGAAAAATGAGATTTTTACCGCTCAAGACAAGGAACGATCGTTTCGACTCATCGGCTCGGCCGAGGTGCCGCTCACATCGTATTATACCGACGAGATACTTGACGAGTCCGAGCTTCCGATACGGATGACGGCTTTTTCCCCGTGTTTTCGCACGGAAGTGGGAAGCTATGGCAAGGATACGCAGGGTCTCTACCGGCTCCGACAGTTCTACAAGGTCGAGCAGGTGATCCTTTGTGAGTCGGATGACCGCACGGAAGAGAAGCATTTTTACGAAATATTGCAAAACGCCGAGGATTTTCTAGAAAATCTTGAAATCCCGTACCGCGTGCTTCGACTTTGCACGGGCGATATGGGAGCCGGTCAGCGAGAAAAATTCGACATCGAATCATGGATGCCGTCGCGCGATTCGTACGGTGAAACGCATTCATGCTCGCGTTTCGGAGATTGGCAAAGTCGCAGGCTCAATATCCGATACAAGAGTGCGGATGGAAAAAAACGGTTCGTCTCTACGCTCAATAATACGTTGATCGCATCGCCGCGCATTTTGATACCGCTCTTGGAGAATCACCAAACATCCGAGGGATCGGTTCGCATCCCGACGGTACTGCATCCGTATATGCTCGGTAAAACGCATATCGTTCCGCTATGATCGCCGCATCTCATGATGTGACATTTTTTTTTGATGAAAAAACTGGCGAAAAAAAAGAAGCGCTGATAGTTTTTTTGCACGGTTGGGGAGTGGATGGCACGTATTTTTCGGGTATCACGAAAATGCTTTCCAATCGGGGATACGGAAGCCTATCCGTTGATTTGCCGGGTTTTGGGAAAAGCGAAATGCCTCATCGCATTTTGGGGCCAAACGATTATGCGGATATCATCCATGACTGGTTGCAAAAACGCGCCGTGCCGTATGTGCTCGTCGGACATTCGTTCGGAGGGCAAATTGCAGCTTTGATTGCGTCAAAGCATCCCGATGAACTGCTGGGTCTGATATTGATGGGAGCGGCCGTGATCAGAAGGCAAAAAAGTTTTCGTTCACAAATTTTTGAAAAATTCGCAAAACTTGGAAAAAAATTGCTTTCGTTTCCGATATTGCGAATATTCGCGCCTTTTTTTGAAAAGCTTTTGTACCGCATGGCGAAAACCTCGGACTATATGAAAGCGCCCCTCATCATGAAGGAAATCATGAAAAAAACGATATCCTACGATGCTCGTTCCATGGCGAAAAAAATCGAAACTCCGACACTCTTGATCTGGGGTGATCGGGATCGCTCCACTCCGATCAAGGACGCGTATGGATTGCTGCGCATCATCAAGAAGAGCCGACTTGAAGTGATTGAATGCCAAGGACATGATATTCCGAGAACCTGCGCTTCCGATGTTGCCGGGCTCATCGTCGATTTTATAAAAAATACCGTTTCCATATGATCTATAGCGTCATTCTTTTCGGACTTTGGGCAATGCTCGCGATTCAAAAACAGCTTTTTTTCGCTTGGCTTTGGCAAACGAAAGAATATCGACTGGATCGCATGATGGACCATTTTTCGGTCCGCAAGCATTGGGAATCCATCATCCATATTTTTTTTGTTTCGAAAGCCGCTCTACTTATCGTTCTTCTTTTTTTCCCGTCGGCAGTTGCGGTTTTCAAGTATATCTTTGGCGCCATTCTTGCCTATGAAGCGTGGTTTGTCATCGAAGAAATACGAGGGAAAGGAATTTACCGTCCTCAAAAAACCGTCAAATCCGTCATCATTGTTGCGGCAAGCATTGTTTTGAGTTTGACCGTCGCGATCGCGGTGTGGGCATCATTCCCCATGTTCTGGTTTTTACTGACCATGATTGTTTTTGACATCTTCGCCTTTGACTGGGTCAGCGTCTGGGTTCAGATCGCCAACCTTTTTTCTACCGCCGCAAAGGGGATGATCATCAGACGAGCGCAAAAAAAACTCGCCGGCCATGCGCCCATGAAGGTTATCGGCATTGCAGGAAGCTATGGAAAATCCAGCGCGAAGGAAATCATTTTCGAGCTCCTTTCCGGAACCTATAAAGTGCTCAAGACGCCAAGCAATATCAATACGGATATCGGCATAGCGCAGGTGATACTCAAGGATTTGAAAGACAATCACGAGGTTTTTGTGGTGGAGATGGGAGCGTATCGAAGCGGAGAAATACGAAAAATATGCGATTATGTGAAGCCGAGTATCGGGATTCTCACGGCGCTCGGGGATCAGCATCTCTCGCTATTCGGCGGTGAAGAAAAAATGGTGAAGGCAAAGCTGGAGCTTTTTGATTCGCTTCCCGACGACGGAATTTCGATTGTCAATCTCGATTCGGAGTTGATAGTGAAACATTTCAAGGAGTTGAAAGGCAAGGTACAAACCTATGGCATCAATTACGAAAATGCCGATATGCGCGCTACGGATATCGTCGAGAAAAAAGACGGGATTTCTTGCCAGATCAGCAGCAAACGCGGGAAAATCGCCCTGTCATTGCCTTTTATGGGAAAGCACAGCCTGTATGCGGTGCTGGCCGGAGTTGCGACCGCGAATGCTCTTCAAATTTCAACGGATGACATCGAAAAACGCCTCAAAAACGCCAGACTTCCGTCGCATACCATGAAAAAAATGGTCATCGGCAGAGCGGAGGTGATTGATGACACGTACAATATTTCTCCTGCCGCTGCAATGGCTGCACTGGAGTTTCTTTCGACGGCCTACGCGGATTCCAAAAAAATAGTTTTTCTTTCTCCCATGCTTGAGCTCGGAGCCTTGTCGCAAAAAAAACACCAAGAAATAGGCAAAAAGGCGTCTGAAGTGGCTGATCTGATCATCTTTTGCCATGATGATTTTGTGGATGATTATATCGCCGGCATGCGTCAAAATCCGCGTTTTGATCAACAAAAGATGCTGTTGCTCACGGATCCGAAAAAAACCGCGGAAAGCATCTCCCATTTTTTTGACGATGAAAAAAACATTCTCCTTTTTGAAGGACGACATGCGGGAATGGTATTGCAACTGGCGCAAAAAAAAATTCAGTCCGTTGAACAGATTGTATGATATTCACTTCACTATCTCCCAATGCAACGAAGCGCGATATTGCCATATCGATGGCATATCTTTTTCTCCCGTGGAGGTGGAAATCATGGTATGAAGGTGAATACGTGGAGCGTTTGCAAGAAAATCTGAAAGACACTTATGACGTGCCGTATGCGTTCACGTTTGGCAATGCGCGTTCCGCGCTTTTCCTCGCGCTCAGGGCGCTTGGAGTGGGGGAGGGCGATCAAGTGCTCATCCAGCCGCTTACCTGCATTGTGGTGCCAAACGCGGTGCAATGGAACGGTGCGATTCCCGTATATGTGGACGTGGATAAGACGCTCAATATGGATCCTTCCATGCTCGAAAAAAAAATCACTGCAAAAACAAAAGCCATTATCGTTCAGCACAGTTTTTGAATGCCTGCGAACATGGATGCAATTCTGAAAATTGCCGCACGCCATCACCTCCCTATCATCGAAGATTGCGCCGTGTCCATGGGAGCGGAGTTGCATGGAAAAAAAATCGGAACATTGGGGGATGTCGGTATCTTCAGTTTTGGTCGAGACAAGATACTTTCCTCGGTTGAAGGAGGCGCTCTCATCACCAAGAATCCCCATATCACAAAAAAAATTGACGATGAATGCAAAAGATTGCGCAGGATGACCGTGTTTCGTCTTTTTCAAAATCTGCTCCATGCCCCGCTCTATGAAGCGATCCTTTTGACCTATGATTGGAAACTTGGAAAAGCGATCCACGCTCTCGTAAAAAAAATCGGGCTTGTAAACAAAGTGTATTCCGACGAAGAGAGCGTCGGTGCCATGCCACAAACGGTGCCGACTTCCATACCCAACGCGCTGGCGCATATCGCATGCGAACAATTAAAAAACCTTGACGCTCAAAAAATGCATCGCAAGGAAATATACCAAGTCTACAGGAAGGCATTGGCTGCTTTTGATTTCCCGGCTGATACACCGGATTCGGATCCGGGGTTTTTGAGAGCCGTCATTTTGACTCCTCACGCAAAGGATATCCGGAGTAAAATGCTTCGTGCCGGCATTTCACTCGGAAATTGGTATGAATCCGTCATCGTGCCGCTAAGAGGGGATTTTCAAAAGTCCGGATATGCGATCGGGAGCTGCCCGATGGCAGAAAAATATGCGGGACACATGATCAATCTTCCCACCAGCGGCCGCATCACGACGAGCATGGCGATGCGCATTGTCGAGGAACTCAAAAAATCAAACCTATGATCGAAGTCAAATCGATAGTGTCGGAGGAATTCTGGGAAAGCTCGCTTCTCCGTGTTGATTTTGCGCCGTTTCTGCAATCATGGCATATGGGAAATGTCCACGGATCTTTGGGGGAGACTTTTTTTCGACTCGGAATTTTCGAGGATGGATCCCTCGTGGGGCTCTGCTTGATCATCAAGGTCTGTGCCAAGCGGGGATGGTTTCTTTCGCTGCCGTATGGACCGGTTTTGGTTCTGTGGAAAAGGGAATATTTTGAAAATCTGCTTATTCATCTCAAACAGCTTGCGTTTAAGGAGCAGTGTTCATTTATCAAGGTGGCACCCTTTTTACCCGAATCGTCCGAGACGAACAGACTTTTTGCGGAGCTTGGTTTCATTCGTTCTCCATTGCACTTGCTTGCCGAAACTCTGTGGGTGCTGGATGTAGAAAAAAGCGAGGATGAGCTTTTGCGCGGTATGAAGAAAAATCATCGCAATCTCATACGCCGAGCCGAAAAGGACGGAGTGATCATCAAAAAAACTCATGATAGTTCCGAAGTCGAGCGATTCATTTCTCTTCATCATGAAACATCAAGTCGTCATCAATTCATGCCGTATCCAGACGATTATTTCAGAGAGCAAGTGAAGTTTTTTTCAAAACGCGATCAGGTTCTCGTGTTTTCCGCATGGCATCGCGAGGAGCTGCTGGCTTGCGCCATCATCATGTACTACGGAAATTCGGGCAGTTATCATCACGGCGCCTCGAAAACGTCAAAAATACCGGCCGGATACTTGCTTCAATGGGAAGCGATACGTGAGGCGAAAAAACGAAAGTGCAAATATTATAATTTTTGGGGGATATACGACGGCGAGAATACCCGACATCCCTTTTACGGCATCACGCATTTCAAAAAAGGTTTCGGAGGCTATGCCGTTGGGCTTATGCATTGTCATGATCTTCCTTTGAAGTATTCCTATTTCATGACCTATGCGATCGATACGTTTCGAAAATTCAGAAGGGGTTTTTATCATAACTAAATGGGCTACAAAGATCATTTCATCCGATTCCGTCCCACCTGGCGGCAAAAGCAATCGCTCTTTTCCAAGCTCAGCTACGCATGCAAGGAATTTTTGATGCGCAGTATTTTTGTGCATCGCAAAAAGGGCGAAAAAAAGGTGTATCTGAAACGCGATATTTACATCAAAAATCTCTCAAATTTTCTGAAACCCCATACAGCTCAAAACGGTCATCTGAGCGTGACGATCGGAAAATTGCGTTCCACGAGAATCTGTATGGGCATTCTTGCGTCCGTATGGCTTATTCAGGGATATTTGGTATTTTTTTCTCCATTTTTTTTGTTGCAGCATATCGACATAGAAGGCAATGAATCGATCAAAAAAGAAGATATTGTAGCGATCATCAACAATCGATTTTCTCAGAAACGTTTCTTTTTCTTTTCCGAAAGAAATTTTTTTTTCTTTGATGAGTCGCAGCTCCTTTTGGATTTATCAAAAAGCATATCGACTGATGGGCTTTTTCTTGACATCGATCCGCTCCGGAGAACCATACACTTGCGTATCAAAGAAAAAAAAGTCGAATATTTGCTGAGGAAAAACGATTCGCTCTTCACTATGGATGCCGAAGGGAACATCGTATCGGATGTGACTCAAAGCTCTCAAGCATTTGATCTCCTCGTCATTGATTTTGCCTCCGAAAGGGAAGTGAGCGTCGGGGCGTCGATTTTTGAACCGCATATGCTTCTGGCCGCAACACAATTTCAGAAACAAATCCATGAAAAGACGGATATCGGCATTTTGAGCTTTTCGGTGTTTGAATCCGCTCCAAATGATCTGCTTTCACGGTATGAGGAGCAGCAATCTGAGGCAAAAGAAGATCAAAAAGATGAAACGATTAATGAGTCGCACAATATTAAAACTGGGGATGAGAAAAACGAGGGAAGTGCGGAAGATGTTTTCATCATGACCACCGAGGATAGGGCATTGGAGACCTTTCTTCCCAAGGATGGCGTATCTTCCTATGAGCTGGTGGCAAAAACCGATCATGGATTTGATATTTTTTTTGGAAATCCGATTCTCTATGACAGCGAAGAAAAACAAAATCATATGGCTACCAATATAATCTTGGCATACCAGTCGCTCGTGGAGAAGAAAAAGATTCCTCTAGAGTACTTTGATGCGAGGGTGTTTAATAGAATTTATTATAAATAACTCATGTTTGAGACATGACAATAAAGAGTCGCATAAGATATATTGTGCGACTCTTTATTGTTTATAAACTTCTTTTTTTCCCACGACCCTCCCCTCTATCTCTGCATTATCAATGATACTCCTCAATGCAATCTACGAACAAGCCGGTTCGAGATAGTCGCACGGATCCACCGGAATTCCATCCATACGAACTTCAAAATGAAGATGCGGACCCGACGAAAGACCGGCTCCATAGGTACCCGGCATTCCTCCGCTGAGACCTATCACCTGTCCTTGATCGAGCACTTCGTCTATTTCGACATCAATGCGACTCAGATGAAGATACACGGTCATAATATCGCCGTGAGAAATAAATACTGCATTTCCCGTCAATCTTCCGTCATGGATAATCTTAACCACGATGCCGGCCGCCGCTGAGTGCACCGCCAGCCCGTTTGATGGCGTGCCGTCGATCAAAGTTCTGATATCAAGCCCGGAATGCTCCCCGACCACTCGCTTGAACGGATAGTCGGGATCGTGAAAGTAGGTGGATATGCCGTTGTTGACAAGGGGCCACATGAGCTTGTCGGGATTGAGCGGAAATTTGATGCCGAGCTCGGCTTTTTTCTTGATTTTTTCGCGGATCTCTTCCTCGATGCGAAGGATTTCAAGGTTGAGCAGCCGTCTTTCGGATCGAAGCTCGACCATGAGATTTTGAAACTCATCCTCGGTATTTTTTGCTTGACTGAGGAGCGCCTGCTTGGCTTCCTGATCAGCCAAAAGCGAAACCTGTTCCTTTTCTCGCAAGAGCTTGAGCTCATGAAGCTCGTTTTGCTTGGCGAGTACATGAACATTATTGAGTTCAAGGTTCCTTCTCATGCTCTTCACTTCGCTCAAAGATTTTCTCACGCCGCGTTGAAAATCGCTGAGCTGTCGGATGCGATTGAAAAATTCCGAAAAACTGCTGTGAAGAATCAATATTTCGAGTAAAGATTTCTGATCGTTTTTGTGAATCAGACGCAGGAGCTCGGATATCCTCCCCTGCTCGGATACGATGCGCGTCTCGATCTGCTCCACTTCTTTTTTCCCTTTCGCGATTTCCAGCTCGGCCAATTCCATGCCAACGTCATAACGTTCGATCTCAAGCTGGGTTCTCGCGATTTCATTGTCAAAAAGTGATATTTCATTGGAAAGCGTTACGGCCTCCGCTCGCTTCCCGTCAATGACGGATCGATACTCCTCCGATTTCCCGCGGATCTTTTCAATTTCCGATTGCTTATCCTCGATTCTTGTCTCAAGCTCGTCGATTTCATCTTCTACTGAGGACCAAGCTCTGGGCACCGACCATGCATTGCTCACAGAAAAAACAATAAGCGCCATAAAAATTGCTTTACCGTATTTTCTTTTTTGAAAAGTGGAGATTTTTTTTGAAATTTGATGCATACTCATGAAAGTAAACCGATCGCGGCTTGGATGCGTTTTTCTACTTCAGCTTTTCCGAGCACTTCGGCAATGTCAAACGGATCGGGGCTGGCCTTTTTCCCCGTCAAACTGATGCGAAAGGGCCAGAGCACTTCTCCGGTTTTGAGAGAATTCTTCGCTATGAACGCTTCGGTCTGTATTCGAAGCTCGCGGCTTTTAAAATCATTTAAGGAAGCTAAAAAATTCGAGTATTTTTGAAGATTTTTCATTGCGAGAGCGGCATCCATGGTTTTCCAGAGCAAAAGCTCGGGATCATACGCGGGAAACTCGATGCAAAACGACAGCAATTCTCGGATATCCGATATTTTTTTCATGCGCTCTCGGCTCATCTCAAGCATCTTCCGATATCGCTCGGCATTGAGATGAAAACCCAAAGGCGTCAGGTATCCCTTGCCATCGGAAGTGAATCCCAGGTCGGATAAATAAGGAAAACAAAGTTCCGAAAATTGTTCGGAGGATAATTGCTTCAAATAATGCGCGTTATACCATCCCAGTTTTTCGACATCAAAGACCGCACCCGCCTTGTTGACTTGGCTGAATTCAAAAGCATGAACCAGTTCCTGCAATGAAAAAAATTCTTCATCGTTTTTTGGATTCCATCCCAAGAACGCGATAAAATTCACGATCGCCTCCGGCAAGTAGCCGGATTTTTTATAGAACTCCACGGATACGTCCCCGACTCTTTTTGACAGCTTGGATCGGTCGGGATTCAAAAGCAGCGGGAGATGCGCGAATACCGGAATATCCCATTCGAATGCGCGATAGAGAGCCACATGCTTGGGAACACTCGACAAGAATTCCTCTCCCCGTATCACATGAGAAATCTCCATGAGGTGATCATCAATCACATTCGCGAAATTATAGGTGGGATATCCATCGGATTTGAGGATGACAAAATCTTCCTGCTGGTCATTGGGAATGCGGATGTTCTTATGGATAAGATCCTTCCATTCGGTGAAACCGCTTCGATTCATTCGAAATCGAATCGTGGTGGATTGATCTTCATTTTTCTCTTCGTATGCCGCGTTTTTCGATACGAGTTTTTCGGCATATTCCCGATAGACGGGCAACCTCTTTGACTGGATATACGGGCCATACTCTCCCCTTTCGGCGATATGTTCGCGGTTTAAAACAATGCCTTCGTCCGCTGGAATATGAGCCCATTCCAATGATCGCACGATGAGCTCCACCGATCCGGGCACATAGCGCTTTTGATCGGTATCTTCGATGCGCAGGACAAAAATACCGCGATTTTTTTTCGCGAAAAGATAATTAAAAAGTGCGGTTCTCAAACCACCTACATGAAGAAATCCCGTGGGACTGGGGGCAAATCGTGTTCGAATGGTGTCCATAGTTCCATTGATTCAAAGAGGGACATTTTATAATTTCTGCGCTTTAGGAAAAATATATTTCGTTTGTCCAAAACCCGCCCATGAAAAGCAGCAGCGCAATAACCGCGATGCTGAACCAAAAAATAAACATGATAATTTTTTCCTGCATAGATATTAGAGAGGATAATTTTTTAAAATCGCAATGATTTTTTTTGCTGAATCGGCTCGAACCGATGACACGAGGGATTCGACTTTTTCTGGCGTCGTCCAGAAAAATCGTCCTATTTCCGCCGAGTGACTCAGATCAAGTCGCTTGGATCCGAAATACTGAAAGATAGCCAATGACTGTTTTTGCCCTTTATACGGCTTGACATCCCTCGCCCATTTCGGCCATACATATGAGTAAAAATCAGGAATCGTCGCCACAAGATCCAAATCCGATAGGTTCACTTCTTCTTTCATTTCGCGCCTTGCTGCCTCCTCAATCGTTTCATGAGGCTCTATCCCACCCTGCGGGAATTGCCATTGTATGCGGTGCAAACGGCGAGGACTTACCAGAAGCACATCGCCATCCGTGTGGCGTATCAGGCCGACGACATTGTTTCGATACTTCCATGATGACTGTATTTTCCAGCGGATCACAAGCAAAGGAAAAAAGATTACGGCGTTCATGATGCGAAAAAATCGTTGCGGTTCATGAACAAGTCTGAAAAACCACTCCAGGTGCCGTTGCCGGAAAAACTCGGGCGCTCGTTTCACCGCTCCGGAGAATGTGTCTATGGTGCCGCCGGCGCTGATGGCCACAGCGACGGATGAGAGTTGCTTCGCATGGCGAGCGATGAAAAGCTCTTGCTTGGGACAGCCGAACGACACGATGAGGATATCGGGTTTTGCCGCCACGATCGTCTGAATGAGGTTAGGATAGGTTTGCTCGTATGAAACGTGACGGGGTCCCGGAAGCGCACCCGCCACGACGATCCCAGGATATGCTCTGCTTACATTTTTTGCGGCCTGCATGGCCCGATCGGGTTTTCCTCCCAAGAAAAAAATTCTCCATTTTTTTCGGGCTCCAAGTGCAAAAATCCTCTGGCAAAGATCCACGCCAGTTACCGTACCATGCATGCGATTTCGAAGCTTTTTTGAAAACAAGAGCAATCCAAAACCGTCGGCAAGTGACATATAAGCCGCATTGATCGCTTCCCGCAGCGGTTTATGGCTTTGAGCGGCGAGTATGATTTCCGGATTCGGCGTAACGATATGGTGCAAGGAAGTGCGATTTTTTTTCGATACAATGCGATCTATTTCGGAGAGAGCTTCCTCGTAGCCATAGGGGTCTATTTTTACACCGCAAATATGCATCGATTCCATGTTTTTGGGCTCATGTAAGCATATTATACGAAAATCAGCCGTCAAAAGCAAATTTTGAAAATGCCAGTCATTGCAGTATAATGATATAAAAATCAGGATAGAAGAATGTCTGTATCATCGGATTTTTCTTTTTTTAAAAAAATCATAGGCTATGATTCCTTTGAATAAACTCACGACAAAATCTCAGGAAGCTTTGCAAACCACCCATAGGTTCGTCTTTGAAAATCGCCAGGCCGAAATGACCTGCGAGCATCTCTTGCTTATTTTGGCCGAACAAGAAGACGGCGTGGTGTATTCCATTTTGAATAAGCTTGAAATCAACCTCATGACGCTTCGTCAAAAATTGCGCGTCATGGTCGACGGATTTCCTCGCATGAGCGGTGAAATCAATATCAACCAAATATTGATAAGCCAAAATCTCAATAAGGCTCTCCTCAGTGCTCACAAGCAGTCTGAAATTCTGGGAGACGAATATATCAGCACCGAACATCTTTTGCTCGGCATTGTTCTTACCCCTTCGTCTGCCGCGGATCTTTTGATGTCAAACGGCGTCACGCATGAAAAGATATTGCAAATCCTCAAAGACGTTCGCGGCACACAGCGTGTGGACAGTCCCGAGCCCGAGTCAAAGTATCAGGCTTTGGAAAAATACGCGGTGAACCTTACGGAAATGGCTCGACATGAAAAGCTCGATCCGGTCATCGGTCGAGATGCCGAGATTCGCCGATGCATGCAGGTTTTGACACGAAGAACAAAGAACAATCCGGTATTGATCGGTGAGCCGGGTACGGGAAAAACCGCCATTGTTGAAGGTTTGGCGCAGAGAATCGTCGCCGGCGATGTTCCGGAGTCATTGCGAGATAAGGAGGTTATCTCGCTTGATCTGGGGTCATTGATAGCGGGTACGAAATTCCGCGGAGAGTTTGAAGACCGACTCAAGGCCGTGCTCAAAGAAATCCGCGAAGCAGCCGGGAAAATCCTTCTTTTCATCGATGAGCTGCATACCATCGTCGGTGCGGGTGCGCTGGAAGGATCCATGGACGCGTCCAATATGCTCAAGCCCGCTCTTGCGCGCGGCGAATTGCATGCCATCGGAGCGACAACGCTCAAAGAATATCAGAAATACATCGAAAAAGACGCTGCGCTCGAAAGACGATTTCAGCCGGTGATGGTGCTTGAACCCAGCATGGAAGATACCATCGCCATATTGCGGGGACTCAAGGAAAAATACGAGGTCCATCATGGGGTGCGAATCACGGATCCGGCCATCGTGTCGGCCGCGATTCTTTCGGATCGATACATTTCCGATCGTTTTCTCCCGGACAAAGCCATTGACCTCATCGATGAAGCCACATCTTCGCTTCGAATGGAAATCGACAGCATGCCCGATGAATTGGATCAGTATAAGAGAAAACTCATTCAGCTGGAAATCGAAAAGCAAGCATTGATCAAAGAAAAGGATGAGGTTTCCAAGGCTCGTCTGAAAGCCATTGAAAAGGAAATCGGTGAGATGAAGGAAAAAAGCGATACTCTTGAGATTCAGTGGAAGGATGAAAAAAACATCATTTCCAAGATACGAAAAGCTCAGAAAGATATCGAGAAACTCAAGGGTGAAGCTGAAATCGCCGAAAGACGTCAGGATTTGCAGCGCGTTGCCGAGATTCGGTACAGCCTTATTCCTGAATTGGAAAAGGAGAGCAAATTGCAGCAAAAAAGGCTTGAGAAAATCCCCAAGCATAACCGCATCCTGAAAGAAGAAATCGTCGAAGAGGATATAGCGTCGGTCGTCTCGCGCTGGACCGGAATCCCGGTTTCAAAAATGATGCAAAGCGAGATGCAAAAGCTCGCCCTCGCCGAAGAGGAGCTTCAAAAGCATGTTATCGGTCAAAAACAGGCCATTGATGCGGTAGCCAACGCTTTGAGGCGATCACGCGCCGGCATTTCCGAAGAAGGACGACCCATCGGATCCTTCCTCTTTATCGGTCCTACCGGCGTGGGAAAAACCGAGCTTGCAAAGTCGTTGGCGCTGTTCATGTTCAACGACGATGATTCCCTCCTTCGCGTGGACATGTCCGAGTATATGGAGAAGCATTCCGTGGCAAAGCTTATCGGTTCTCCCCCGGGCTACGTGGGGTATGAAGAAGGCGGGCAGCTTTCGGAAATGGTCCGACGCAGGCCGTACAGCGTCATTCTTTTTGACGAAGTGGAAAAGGCGCATCCCGATGTGTTCAATATTCTTCTTCAGATTCTCGATGACGGGCGACTGACGGATTCCAAGGGTCGCATCGTGAATTTCAAAAATACCATCATCATCATGACGTCCAACCTCGGCAATCAATTTATTCATGATTATTCGATCGGATTTTCTGAAACAGAGGAAGATACCACCAAGAAATCCGAGTCCGAATACGCCGAGATGAAAAGTAAAATCTTGAACACCGTGTCGGAATTTTTCAAACCGGAATTTCTCAATCGTATCGATGAAATCATCATTTTCCACCCGCTTTCCGGAGCGCATATCGCAAGCATCGTCAAACTGCAGCTCGAAATCGTCAAAGAACGACTCATGGAGAAAAACGTCAAAATCCAAGTGCATGATTCGGTGTACAAATATCTGGCATCCAAGGGATACAGTCCCATCTATGGAGCCAGGCCGCTCAGGCGGCTTATACAAGCGGAGATTCTCAATCCCCTCGCCTTGATGATTGTCCAGGGAAAAATGAAACCAAAGAAGAAAATAATTTTGACCGTCAAAAACAATACCATTTCATTCGACGCCTCCGTATGAAATTTTCATTCATTTTTTTTAAAAAAATTTTTAGCGTTATCGCCGTGGTACTCTCCGTATGCGTGCTGTTCGCGTCCGTGCTTCCCGCATGGGCCGAAAAATTTTCACCGCATGAAATCCTGTCGGATCGTGATTTGCTCAATTACAAAGCGATTTCCTTGAATGGAATTCAAAAGTTTCTCGATGAGCAGCCCGGCATACTTTCCGAATACCGCACCGACGATATCGATGAGGTGGAAAAAAGCGCGGCTGAAATCATCTACCGAGCGTCGCAGGATGCCCGCATCAATCCGCAGGTGATTCTCGTGATTCTCCAGAAGGAGCAAAACCTTGTCACCGACCCCGATCCGTCCGAGAAACAGCTGGATTGGGCGGCCGGTTATGCGGTATGCGACGATTGCAGAAAAGACGATCCACAGCTGCAAAAATACAAGGGCTTTGCGAAACAGGTCGATTATGCGGCCGGTTCGATGAGGTATTATTTTGACAATCCCCTGCAATTCAAATATCAGGTCAATAGCCCGATCCTGATCGACGGAACGGAAATCATCCCCAAAAATCAAGCGACCGTCAATCTCTACATTTATACGCCGCATCTGTCGGGAAATGAGAATTTTTGGAAACTCTGGAATCAGTGGTTTGGAAGAGTGTACCCGGACGGATCCCTGTTGCGACTTGAAGGCGATGATACGGTATGGCTTATCAGCGAGGGAAAGAGACGCCCGTTTGCAAGCAAAAACGCTCTCATTTCACGTTACGATGAATCAAAAATCATTGTGGTATCATCCGCGGATTTGGAAAAATTCGAGGAAGGAGCGGCCATAAAATTCGCCAATCATTCGCTCCTGCAATCTCCGCGAGGCAATATTTATCTACTGGTCGATGAAGAACTGCGCATGATCGAATCGCGGGAAGTGTTCATGAAAATCGGATTTTCCGTAGACGAAGTCATCCGAGTGGAATGGGATGAAATCTATGCATATCCGAGAGGAGCGGTGATCAACGCCCAAACGGCATACCCCATGGGAGCGCTTCTGCAAGATACGGAAAGCGGCGGAGTTTTTTGGGTGACGGATGAGAAAAAACACCCAATCATCGCGCCGGAAATTCTCAAAGCGAATTTCGGAAAAAAAACGATCATCGCATCATCAAAGGATACGCTTGAAACGTACGAGGATGCCGATCCGATTCGTTTTCGCGATGGAGAATTGATCAAGGCAAGGAACAATCCTACGGTGTATGTCATCTCCGAAGGATTTCGAAGACCGATTGCGAACGAAGATGCGTTCAACGCCCTCGGATACCGCTGGGAACACATCATCGAAACATCAAGACGCGCCGTACAGCTTCATGAGTTGGGCGATATTCTCGAATAACGGTTTGAGCCGCTCGCAATGCATTTGAATCGACCATTTTGTCTCCGAACATCAAACTTCCAAAGCTCTCATGTATGATCGTATTTGCAGCCTGCATACCGCATTCTCCCCTCCTTATCCCGGCCATCGGGAAGCGGCATCGCGAAAAACTCGTGCGCACGATTGAGGCGTATGATCGTCTCAGGCAGCGGATCGCTTCGGTTTCTCCGGAAGCCTTCGTGATCATTTCCCCCCATGTTCCGCCGCATGCGGGCATTTTCACGATCAATGTCGCGCAAGAATTTCAAGCTTCTTTGAGCGAATTTGGCGATTATGCAACCAAAGCGAGTTTTTTGCCGGACTTTGACATCATCGGTATTCTGCAACATGCTTCCAAGGATGATATCCATATTGGCTCTATCACCGAGCCAACTTTGGATCATGGCACTTCCATTCCGCTTTTACTGCTGACGGAATATTTTTCCGTAAGAAAAATCACCTCTGTGGGCACCTGCGATGCCGACGCGGTCGAGCATTACAAATTCGGTAAAATTCTCGGAGACGAACTCAAGGCCTTTGAAAAGCGTATCGCCGTTATCGCATCCGCGGATTTCTCGCATTGCTTATCATCAGAATCGCCACAGGGGCTTCGTCCTGAGGGAGCGATATTTGACGACCGTGTACGGAATGCCTTGAATGATATGGATACCAAGGCCTTGCTCAAGCTTCCCAAGCGCCTTCTCGAAAAGTCCTGTCAATGCGGATACCGACCGCTTCTGGTGCTTTTGGGCGCTTTGACCCGTTATGACGCGAGTTATCGAGAATACGCGTATGAACATCCCTTTGGCATCGGCTATCTCTCCGCGGAATTTATCGTGAAGGATAAGGACTCCTGAACCCGTCAGTGGCATCGGCTTTCTTCCTAACGCATGATCATGATAGCCAAGGTTATTCCTCATACCTTTCTTCCCAGAAAAATGGCGTTTCTGGATTATTGTGTTCCGAAAATTTTACAATCACGACTCAAAAAGGGACATCTCGTTCGCATTCCACTCAAAACGCGAATCCTTGACGGCATTGTTTGCGATATTGATGCAACTTCGGATGCTTCTGCGGCATCCCTGAAAGAAATAATCGCTCTCCTTCATACCGACCCGATCATTTCCGAGGCAAACCTCCTTTTCATAAACGAACTTTCCGAATACTGCTTTACATCTCCGAGTGTTTTTTTGAAAAACATTATTCCACGCATCCCAAAGAGGATATTCAAGGCAAAGGAAACAAAAATCGTCGACATTGATTCTTTTTTTTTGGAACGCTCGACATCTTCGGAGTTGGAAAAATTCATCGATGAACATTCGCGAGAGAAAACGACATTCACATGGTATAAAAACATGTTTTCCGCATTTGAGCTGCTGGCACATCAGCTGACAACATGCATAAAAACCGATGGCAACGCCTTGGTTCTTTTTCCTTCGATACCGGTATTGGAATGGTTTCTTGCTTTCCTTCATTCAAGAAACATCATCAAGGGCGTCATATCGCTCGAGCATACCGTATCACATTCCGCATATTGGGAAATATGGAATGCAGTGCGCTCGCAAAAAGCCAAGGTGATCATCAGCACCAAAATTGGCTTATTTCTTCCCTTTATAAAGCTTGATGCCATCTATGGTTTTGATTTCGATTCGGACGATTACAAGCAAGCCGATCAAAATCCCCATTATGATGCAAGATTCGCCATGATGCTTCTTTCCGAGCGATTCAATGCGAACTTCCATGCTTTTGCTCAAACCATGCCAATCGCCTGGAGCCAACGCCTCAATGAAATGCATTGTCATGAATATTCCATGCCGCAGGAAACCGAAAAGACGAGAATCATTGATTATCATAATGAATGGAAACGAGGGGAAGATGGTTTTATCGGTCATAGTTTAGCCACAGAGATGGAAAAAACTTTACAGAATGATAAAAAAGTGATACTTTATGTCAGTCGAAACGACACGGCAAGCATGGTACGGTGCAATGATTGTCAGTATATTTTCGCTTGCCCACGATGCCTGCGAATACTTTCAAAAAAAGGCGGGATGTTGATTTGCAAATTTTGCGCCTACGAACGCGATTTCCCGCTTTCCTGCGACCGATGCAAAGGCGTTTCTTTGCATCAGGCCGGCATCAATGCCGAAAAAATAGCGACCGAAGCAAGAATGCATTTTCCGGCCGCGCGCACCGTCATTCTCGATAAAGAGAGCTACACGCCGAATGATTTTTTTGGAAGCCACATCATCGTCATCAGTAAATACGTTTATTCACTGCCTCTTTTTTCAAAAGACGCTCGTATCGGGCTTTTTTCCATGATGCATGCGGATCACATGCTTGCCTCACCGCATTATCGCGCTTCTGAAAAATGTCTTTTTGACATCACGCATGCCGTTACTTTGGCCAATACTTTGCGAATTCCTCTTTTATTGCATACTTTTTCTCCGGATCATGCGCTGATCGAGTATGCGATCCGTTGCAAGCAGCAATCGTGGATGCAGCAGGAACTCGACGCAAGAAAACGGTATCTCTATCCTCCTTTTTCGTTTTTTATCCATCTTATCTACCGACAGAGGAATGCGAAAAAAATTACTTATGAGGTCGCGTCGCTGCAAAAAAAATTCATGATCAAGCCGGGTATCGATATCAAAGGTCCATTTCCGATGCCGCAAAAATTTCAAAAAAGCCTCGCACAGTATTTTATCGTTCGCTGCAAGTCAACCGTTTCGCAAAAAGATTTGGATGATTTTTTGGATCCGGTGATGAGCGATTGGATCATTGATCGCGATCCCGTCTGATCAAAACCAAACTGCTGCCTGAGGTAAACTCAAAAATCAGCGCAGCGAGCAACGACAACCATTCAAATATGATACTCCCTATTCTCAAACATCCAAACGACATACTCCGTAAAAAATCAACACCTGTGACCGATGTTGCTGTTTCGGATATTCAAAAACTCATCGCAAACATGATCGATACCATGTATGCCGCCAAGGGCATCGGAATTGCGGCACCCCAGATAGGACATAGTAAACGTGTCATTATCGTCAAGACTGAAGACGAGCCTCTGGCTCTGATCAATCCCGTGATCATAAAAAAGTCTTTTCGCAAAGAAAGCGGCGAGGAGGGCTGTTTGAGTATTCCCGGAATTTTTGGCACGGTTCGTCGATACAAAAAAATCACGGTGGAGGCTCTTGATACGCACGGAAACAAGGTCACTTTTGAAGCGTCAGATCTTTTTGCGCGCGTGATTCAGCATGAAATCGACCATATCGATGGGATTCTTTTCATCGATCGGGCAAAAAAAATCTATCGCGAAGAGAAAATCGAAAAGATCGATCGAAAACCATGAAAAGAAAGCATTTTTAGAAACATTCATATCATTCTTTGGTTCTCACTTCTCACCGAGACATCGTAGACTGATCCTCGAATAGCTCACAGGAAATCGTTTGATTATCGAATATTTTTATGCACGCACCTCTTGATGAAAAGATCCGCATTATATTTTTTGGAACTTCGAATTTTGCATCTCATATCCTCGAATCCCTTGCTTCAGAGAG
This sequence comes from uncultured Gammaproteobacteria bacterium, assembly GCA_964485795.1. Lineage (GTDB taxonomy): Bacteria > Patescibacteriota > Patescibacteriia > VMEV01 > CAZAJQ01 > CAZAJQ01. The sequence continues at coordinate 12,286 of CAZAJQ010000002.1, read as the reverse complement.
TCGATATAGTATTGCCGTTGTGGTGACTCAGCCGGATAAAGCGGCGGGACGAAAAAAGATCGTCACCTATTCCGCAGTGAAGCAGTTTGCATTGAAAAATCACCTCGCTCTCTTGCAACCATCAAATCTCAAGGATGCCGAATTTTTATCAAAAATCAAAGAAATACAGCCTCATCTCATTATTGTGGCATCGTATGGAAAAATTATAGGACGCCAAATATTGGAGATTCCGTCCAAAGGATGCATCAATGTGCATGGCTCTTTGCTTCCGTATTTGCGCGGAGCGTCACCCGTTCAACATGCATTGCTCATGGGCATGGAAAAAACCGGAGTCACCGTCATGCTCATGGATGAGCTCATGGATCACGGCGATATTCTCAGCCAGGAATCTCTCGAGATCGCTTCAGATGAACGATTTCCCGATTTGCTCGATCGGCTCGCGGTGCTTGGCGCCAAACTTCTCAAAAAAACCATACCTGATTATTTGGCCGGGAAAATACGACCCATCAAGCAGGATCATCTCCGCGCAACGTTTACGAAAATTCTTACCAGGGATGATGGAAAAATAGACCCTGCGACTATGACGGAATATGAGGTGTATAATCGCTTTCGAGCTTTCCATCCTTGGCCGGGAATATGGATGATACATAAAGGAAAACGACTCAAGCTTATCGACATCAAGCGATTTCGTTCATTCCCCCGTGAAACCATGTCTCCAGGGACATGGTACCAATATGGCGAGCATATCCTTTTGTCCTGCAAGGATGCCCCCATTCTCGTGAGATCGTTGCAACCGGAGGGGAAAAAAATCATGGATACCGTTGTTTTTTTTCGAAATTCTTTGCGAAACGATATGACTCTTCTCAAATGATGTGTCGTATCGGCATTTTTGATATTCGATATTTTTTTTGTTAGCATAAAATAATTACTCCCGATATTTCGGAATCTCTCATCATCGCTTCGCTATGCTTCTGAAGGAATTTGAAGGAAAATCTCTTCTCAAACAATATTCAGTGACTCTTCCGTCATGTATCTTATTTCATAAAGGTGATGATTTGGAGCAAGTAAAGGCGGTACTTGACGACCGACCGTTCATGATCAAGGCGCAAACATTTTCCGGAGGTCGCGGTAAAGCCGGACTTGTCAAACGATATGATCGTTTCAGCGATGCAAAAGTCTTTATCAGCGAAATTTTTCATATCACGCATCATGGGGAAAGCATTGATGAAATACTTTTCGAGGAATGCATCGTCGCGCAGCAGGAGTGGTATGTTTCTTTGTCATTTTGCACCGAAACAAACACTCCCACGCTTGTATTTTCAAAAAGCGGAGGCATGGACATCGAATCCGTCGATACGTCCAAGGTCGATCATATCCCCCTTTCGATGGAATCATTCGAAGCGTCATCGGTGTTGGATCGCTGTTCCGCTTCATTGAGTGACACCGAACGAGACTTCTTGCTTGAAACGTTGCCAAAGCTATATCAATGCTTCACGAAAAACGACTGTAAATTATTGGAAATCAATCCCCTCTTTGTGACCGAAAAAGGTCTTGTGGCCGGAGACGCGAAAATCATTCTCGACGATGATGCCGCGTTTCGTCATGAATGGAGCTTTGAAAAGCGAACCGGACAAAGAAGAGCCACGGATCGCGAGATCAAGGCCAAGGAAATCAATGACCGGGATCATCGCGGAGTGGCAGGGAAAACATTCATCGAGCTCGGCGGCGATATCGCGGTGCTGGCGTCAGGCGGAGGTGCCAGCGTGACGGCCATGGATGCGCTGTTCTCGTACGGCGCAAAGCCGGCAAATTATACGGAATACAGCGGCAATCCCCCGAAGGAAAAAGTCTATGAACTGACCAAGCTTACTTTGACATTGCCCGGATTGCACGGGCTTTGGGTGGTGGGCAGCGTTGCGAATTTCACCAGCATTTTTGATACGCTTCGCGGAGTGATGGACGCATTGATCGAAGCTCGCCCCGCATTTCCCATCGTGATTCGCAGAGCCGGCCCGGAGCAAGAAAAGGCGTTTGCCATGGTGGCCGAGGAAGCAGCGAAACATGGATTGGACATTACTCTTTTTGATGAAAAAACCGCTATCACCGAATCAGCGAAAGTGATAGCAAAAAAGGCAGAAGCCTTTGCAAATCATTAACTTTTTCTCCATGTCGATACTGATTCACGAGCATTCTCGCATGATCATACAGGGAATTACCGGCAAAGAAGGAAGCCGAGCCGCGGATTTCATGATTCGTTTTGGCAGCTACCTCATCGGAGGAGTGACTCCCGGGAAACAAGGGCAAGAAGTTTTTGAAAAACCCGTTTTTGATACGGTAGCGTCTTTGCAAAAATCGCTTGGTTCCATCGATGCGAGCTTTATCGCCGTACCTCCGAAATTCGCAAAATCCGCGATGCTCGAGTCCATCGAAGCGAGGATACCCCTCATCGTGGTCGGCACCGAAAATATTCCGATTCACGATGTGGCATATGGCATCGAGAAATCCCGAAAAGCCGGCGTCAGAATCGTCGGGCCATCATCGGTGGGTATTATTTCGCCGGGACTCTCGAAAATAGGCTTTATCGGTGGAATCACGAATAAGGGATTTCAGCGTGGAAATATCGGAATTATTTCAAAAAGCGGGGGCATGTGTGCGGAAACGGCGCTTCTTCTCCACAATGTCGGTCTCGGACAAAGCACGGTTGTCGGCATGGGAGGCGATGTCTTGGCCGGTTCGGATTTTGTGGATATTTTGGAGCTGTTTGAGAAAGATGCCGACACGAAGGGAGTGGTAATCTTCGGTGAAATCGGCGGCACTTATGAAGAAAAGGTTGCCGATATGGTGATGAAGAAACGATTCACCAAGCCATTAGCAGCCTTCATTTCCGGAATATTCGTCGAGAATCTTGAAAGCTCGGGACTCAAAGACAAATCCATAGGACATGCCGGTGCGATCATCGAAGGAGACAAGGGAAAGCGTTCATCAAAAATCCAAGCTTTGAGAAATGCCGGCATTACGGTGGTCGATGTGCATCATGAACTCGGAAACGCCATTAAACAACTTTTATGAAATTATGGAAAACATCCATTTCCTCCGCAACCGATAAGGAAACCATCATCCGCGGACATAAACTTGAAAATCTGATAGCGAATCACAGCTTCACCGAAGTCATTTTTTTGACGCTCAAGGGGCATATGCCGAGCCCAGCGGAAGAAGCCATGTGTAATGCGATTTTTGTATCGGCCATCGACCATGGCATGGCTCCCCCGTCTACGCAATCGACGCGACTCGTTTTATCCGGCGGTAATTCGCTTCATGTCGGCGTAGCTGCCGGTATTCTCGCTTTTGGCGATCATCATGCGGGTGCGGTGCAAGGAGCGGCTCACCTGCTGCAGACCAAATTCCATCCCGACAAGGATCTTATCGAGACAGCATCATCGGTCATTGATGAGTATCAAAAAAATGGTGCGAAAATTCCCGGTCTTGGTCATAAGATATATACCACGGATCCGAGAACCGAAATTCTTTTTCAAATAGCTGAGCGGCTCGGCATGAACGGGTATTTTCTCGAAGCGGCAAAAGCGCTTGAACGGAGTTTTGAAAAGCACAAGGGAAAAAAACTTTGCCTCAATGTCGATGGAGCCATCGCGTCATTGATCTCGACCATGGGTTTTCCATGGCAATCGGCAAAGGCTTTTTTTATCATTTCACGAACCGTCGGACTCTGCGCTCATGGCATTGAGGAGCTCATGTACGAAAAGCCTTTTCGAAGGCTTTCGGATGATGATATCGAGTATACTGGACGAAGGGTCGATTAATTTTGTTCCGGAGCGACTTGATCAAACTTCCGGAGAAATGGATAAAAAAAACCTCCAAACTATGGAAGTTTTTTTGAAGGTATGTGAAAAAGCTCTAGAGCACTTCATCCTTGCATGCCTTGGCCACGCGAAATTTTACAACCGTTTTCGCGGGGATCTGAATTTGTTGCCCGGTGGCCGGATTGCGACCCATGCGAGCCTTTCTCTTTTTCTTAATGAGTTTGCCGAAGCCGGGTAAGGTGATCTCTCCGTTTTTCTTCACTTCCGAGTAGGCAAGCTTCACCACCTGATCCCAGAGGGATGAAAATTCTTTCTTGGACATATTCCCCTTTTCTGCAAGGGCGGACACGAATTGAGACTTCGTCATTTTCGCCATAGAATAAAGGCATTAATGATTAGTGACGTTTAAACAACCCTATTTTAGCATGTTTCTCAATCAATGCAAATGAATTACATGTATTTATTGGGGAAAATGTTGAGTTGACATGCATGCCCGTTTTCTGTATATTACACAATCCATTTTGCAGCATAGGAGCGCAAGAACTTTGACTTTATGCGCTCCTATGCCACCAAATGTTTGGTGGTTGTTCATTAAATAAATTTAGGAGAAATGTCATGAAAAAAAATTTTAGCACCGATGGCCTCGTCATCATCGCTTCAAAGATCGACAATGCTATGAAAGGTGTGATTCCTGCTTCCGAGTACAGCCGCATCGATCCCCGGTATGTGGTAAGCAAGCCGGCCATAGGCGCGATCATTCTCGATATGAATTGGAAGGATGCTAATCATTTCTCAGAATTGAGAATGTTGCTCGCTAAAAGTAAAAAAACGAACATGATCGAAGTTTTTGGCGGTGGAGTGTCTTCGAAGGAAGAGGATTCATTTCAGGCAATGTTTACTGGAGCCGAGTTCCCAGAGTTTCATGGAACAGACCCAGTCAAATTTGCCGGACCTTATTATCATTTCCAGTGCCACTCGCTTTTAACGAAAGAAAAACTTTCTCAACCGACCATTTCAGAAAATGAAATGAAGGCAGCTCAAAGAGAAATCCTCGAAGAAGGAATGAGCGGAATAGAATTTGTCACCATTCTTCCGGAAAAACATCGCATCGGAGTGCCATTTCTTCCCAAGAATCCGAACATTAAAAGGGTTTTGGAAAAAAAATTCCCGGCACTGTATAGCGATAGCGGACAATTAAAAATGGTGCAGGTGGTGGAGCAAACAGCGATTCTTGCCACCAGTCCTGCCGAGTCGAAGTTTCATGAAAACGACGAAGTGTTGTCCCCTGTTTGGCTCACTGTCGAGCAAATAGTGGCACTCGGCAGGCGAAGGGCAGGTTTGATGAACAATACGGATGAACTTGGCGTTTCCGAGTATTCTCTCAGGAACTCCGTTCCGATTCATTTCATCAAGTGGCTCTACGAATATTTCCTGCGCACGGAAATATTTTCCTCATAATTTGTTATTTTCCCCCCAGTTAGAGTCCTCAAACATCATGTTTGAGGCTCTTTTTTTATCAAAAAAAAGTATGGCTGCGGCTGAGGCAACATTGAGGGAGTCGATATGTTCTATCCCGATACGGAGTTTTACGTTTGCCTCCTGCCCAATCTTTTGATCAACTCCGCGCGACTCATTACCCAAGACGATGCAGCAAGGTTCGGGCCATTGATACGTTCGAATATCCATCTCGCCGTTTGCATCCGTGGCAACGGTTTTCATCCCTGCGCGAAGACGATCCCATATTGTCCTATCACGATCATGAGAATGACGAATAAAGAAAAACGAATCCTTTGCGGCATGAAGCGTCTTGATGTTGTACACGTCCGCGCATACCTCATCGAATACAATATCACAGAGCCCAAATGCCACGGCCGATCGTATGATATTTCCGAGATTGCCGGGATCCGAAATGCCATTGCAATAGATGATGTTTTTTTCAAGATCGATTTTCGATTCGGCTTTCGCATAAACCGCAATCATTCCCGAAAAGGAATCCAGCTGACTGACTTTTCGTAAAATATTTTCGTCGGTATCGATCACGCGGATCTCAGGATAGCGATGAAGGAGCTTCGCGAGTCCGGCATTCTCATGCTCTCGAAACGACGGCGAGACGAAGAGTTCCTTCATGGGAAAACCGCGCATTCCGGCGTCAAACGCCGTCGTCGCGTTTTCAATCGCGTACTCCCGATACTCATCGCGATATTTTTTGAGGGAGAGCTTTCGAAGCCGCTTGATATGCGCATTGTCCGCGCTGGAAATCATCTTTTCCGTCATAAAGGAGGATTTGGAATATCCTTGAACATATCGCCAAAATTCCCGAGCTCGGTGATGGTCGCATCACCGGGAATTTGAAAAATATCATCGGCTACGGCCGCATTTTCTTCGATGCTGTTTGCGACTATACCCAGAGTTTGTCCCAAAGTTTTGACCTCGGTTTTTATGGCGATCCCCTTCCAGATGCAGGATGTGCTACCCAGTTTCTCGGTCACAAAAAGCTTACATTCCTTTCCTGCAATCATTTCCGTACCGCTTTCCACCGCTCCCAAATCTCTTAATAATTTTTCTCCGATTTTTTCAAGATCCGCTTCATCAAGGTTGTCTCTCACTTTGTCATAGATCTCATTGCGAAATTTGGTACCCTTTTTGGTGTCGAGATTGATGCTGTAGGTAGTACTTCCGTCCATAATCGTCAGCATATTAGTTTTTTGCATTCCAAAAGGGGTTGTGATTTCAGTACTGTCAAAATTCGCCTCCTTTGCTCCCCAGTCGCTGAAATAAATCTTTTGACTGCCTTTTGTCATGCCGGTTTTTGTAGATTCGATAATGCCCGATTCGATCCCGTATCTTCGAAAAGGCTCATTACTTTGACCCGATTTTTGCTCTACTTTATCGTCGCTGGCAGGACTTGGAGCTTTTATTTCTTTGTTTTGCACATGAAAACACCCACTGAGCGTCATGAGCATGATCATCAAAGCAATAACTTTTTTCATACCATTTTCGATGATTATTTTTTGTCCCGGTCTTGAAAATTCAAAGCCAAAGAATTGATGCAAAAACGTTTTCCCGTCGGTTTTGGGCCATCGTCAAAGCGATGACCGAGATGTCCGCCGCATTTCGCGCAAACGACTTCGATGCGATGCATGCCATGGCTGTCATCGCTTTGCTCTCGGATAGCCGACTTCGACGCCTGATCAAAAAAACTCGGCCACCCACTGCCGGAGTCAAACTTGGTACGTGAATCAAAAAGTGGGTTTCCGCAGGCGGCGCATATATACATGCCGTCCTTGTCAAGATGATAATATTTTCCGCTGAACGGCGCTTCGGTGCCTTTATTTTTGAGGATATCCTCCTGCTCGGGAGTTAATTTTTCCGTCATTTTTGATTGATCCATAGGTGCAAAAAAATTTACATCATTCGTTTTTAAAATAATTTGGAAAAGAAGCGACTACCAATGCCACCGATGAACTCAGTAAACCGATGTCTCGAACCGTAATATCCGTAATGCCGCTGACAATCATGACCATCAGGAGATGAAACGATGCAAGGCATGAGGCTATGAAGGTGAATTTCCTTATAAAAAACAAAACACCGATGATGATATCAAAATACGCCGCGCCAAGCATGGCTTTTTCGACCGCCACCGGCAGCAAATCAAGCGCCCATGGCTGCATATATCCTCCCCAGCTTTCGGGAAAGCGCCAGATCAGCACTCCGATCCACAGAAAGGTGATGCCAAGCCCGAAACGCATGATAGTTATGGAAAGAGGTTTCATAGCGATTGATATTAAAAGCCACGGCCATCCACGTGATCAAGCCCTGTCAAATTTTTCATATTCTGGCATATCCTCCCCGAATGCCACTTTTTGTCAAAACAATTTGCCATAGCTGATTGCGCCGGCATCGAAATGAACCCGCGCATGAAAGCAAATAATATTTCCACATGCGAAAGAAACGGTCGGAATAGCCTGATTTCAGTGTATCCCACTGGTTTTTAATATTTTCAAACCATGCCATCAAGGTCTTGTCGTAATCCGCACCAAAATTGTGCCAGTCTTCCATGACAAAGATTCCCTCGAGTGCATGACCGATTTGAGCTATGGACGGCAACATGGATTTCGGAAAAATATACTTTTCGATCCAAGGATCCGTGTTCACCGCCGATATATTGCCACCGATGGTATGCAAAAGAAAAATACCGCCGTCACAAAGAACGCGCGATACGACTTCCATAAAGGTTCGGTAATTTTTATACCCCACATGCTCAAACATCCCCAGCGAAATGACATGATCAAAGGTTTCCGTGACGTCCCGATAATCCTGGAATCGTATCTCAACGGGCAGCCCATCGCAGCGATCCTTCGCAAATTTTACCTGTTCTCGAGATACCGATATGCCGACCACGCGCGCACCGTATTTCTCGGACGCGAATTTGGCGAAACTCCCCCACCCGCAGCCAATGTCCAAAACTCTTTGACCTTGTTTCAATCCGATTTTTTTGCACACCACATGCAGCTTCGCTTCCTGCGCATCGTCAAGATTCGTGGCGTCTTTCCAATATCCGCAGGTATACACCATACGATTCCCGAGCATTGCGGAGTACAAATCGTTCCCAATATCGTAGTGCTTCTCGCCTATTTCAAAGGCTTTCGATCCATTCTGACGGTTGAACATCTTCGCGCTCAGCACGGCCAACGCGAGTTGAATGTTCACCTTGATTTTGCGATCCACATTTGCTGATAAGATACGGGCAAAAAATTCGTCAAGACGATCCGTCTCCCACCAGCCGTCCATGTATGCCTCTCCCAATCCCAGAGAACCGTTTGACAGCACTCGCGAGTACAGACGTTCATCGAGCACGCGCATATCCCATGGTCGAGTGCCGTTGATGACGATATCCGCCATGCCAAGCATGTCTTTGACAATGACTTTTGTATCGGGCATTACAATATTTGCCATAGACAATGTTTTTTTTGAAGTTGTCTGAAATGCAATCATCCCAAACTTTTAAAATACTTTTTGAAAGCGAGATATTCTTCCTCATTGAAAAATGAACTTTCCTGTAAATTCGTGTTTATCTTATGAATCCACTGAAAATCACTATGTTCAGCAGACAACGTAATCTCGCCGGATATATAGTCCGCCTCGTAAACCGTGACAAAAACATGCCAGTTTTTGCTTTCACGATGTCGTCGATATTGAAAAATTGGTTTTCCAAGTGTATAGCGTACGTTTTCGCCAAGTTCTTCACGCACTTCTCGCGCGATGATATCAGGAAGCGAAGTCAAATGCTCGACATCATCGATGCGACCACCCGGAAAATCAAAAAAGCCGTCAAAAGCATCCGTTAAAAATAAATAATCGTCGCCCCTTTTAAGGAGAATCTTTAATGCAACATGATAATTTGCATACGATCTTTTTTCGGATACTTCGCTTGGAATCATAATGAATCTTTCATGAGATGAAGAACCACTTCTCATTAATACGCATTCCCGCTGCCGGCGACTTCTTCCTGGGTACACCTGCTTGAGGTCAAACAAGTGGCGATATGCGCATCGGCTTTGTTCCAACATGCGTCGGAACAAGTTTTATCGGTTGCTTTGCACTCCGTATTTGGGGAAGTTCCCGGCGGGCATATTGCCGGAATATACGGACAGGCATCAATGCATCCTTGCAAACTGAAACTGTCAGCACAGGCCTTGAAAGCTAGGATATTGCAAGAAGAGCTTGCCGGCGGCTCCACCATCGCCGGAGGTATCTTTCCCGCCGGGGGGCGAGACATCGATGATCCTGCGGGCGGCAATGCCACCACCTCAGGGACTTTGACATCGGAAGGAACTTTTTTCCCTCCATATGTTTCTCGAAGCGCCAATTTTTTTACCGTATGGTAAAGATTTTGAATAAGCACCGCCTCAAATTCATCCACTGGAATATTGTCTTTTTTCGTGGATCTGTCAAAGGTGCCCATATCCGCTTCAACGGAATGCCACAGTTCATGAAGAAGCACGGCGCAAAAATCCTTGCTTTTTAACGACTCAAATTTTTTCTTATAATCCTCCCACCCTTTTTGCGAAACTCGCGTATGAGATCCGCTTCCGCTACCGTCGGTCGCTTTTTTGTCATCGCTTGGAGTGCTCGAATAATCAGGGTCATCATCAATGACATGCTTGTTCTTTGACGCTTTGAGTCGCTTCGTAATGCCGCCGACCGTGCCGCCCATTTTTTCATATTCGGCGAGGCAATCATTGACTGCTTTTTTAAAATCATCATCCCCCTTTATTTCAATTTTCGCATCCGCACGGGAGCCGGAGATTATAAACAAACCCAATATAAGCGAGCACAATAAAAGCCAGTATCCGGCTTGGCGTTTTTGTTCATTGATTGGTGATATTTTCATTCCCTGATTATGCATAGCGATTGATTAAGGTACGATGGTGAATGAAGTCTCGGCGCGATTCGTTTCTCCCGCAAAAACATCGGCGCAATCGGGAGACGATGCCGCGGGATACTCATAGACAAGCGAAAGGTCATACTCTCCGGGAGCCTCAACATCATAAAACGTGGCTACGGATTGACCTTCGGAGAGCGCTACCGTCCGTAAAGCCTGTTTTTCAAAACCCGAATCAACCCGGCTTGACATGGGAATATCCAAACTTTCACGAGGAAGCAAAGCGGCAAGGCTTTTCTCCAATATCAATGACAGGTGCTCAATGAAAGAAATCGGCGCCGAGCGCGTGGATACGGCTTCTCCGTTTTTGGTTAAAGAGACGATTCGAATATTACCCTCCACCATGTTGCTTACGCATGATGTAACGTCCCCGGTATTGTCAAGCCTCAAAGCAAGGCGGATTTCCTCCCCCGCCCTATACGGCGATTTATCCGTCGATACGGACAGCGTTATTTTCTCACGAAGATCAGGTCTTGATAAGGTCACAATATACGCACCGCCGACCAATATCAAAAGAACGGAAACTGCTCCCAAAACAAATTTCCACAAATTCTCTTGGTGCATAGTTTTTCTGTTCATTGGTTAAAGGCGGCGAAAAAATACCAAAACCCATAAGAATTATACCTGATTCTGATATCAGCGAAAAGCGATCGTTTCAGTAATCGCTTTCTTTTTGTATGCCTCAAGGAGTGCAAAGTGAGTCCGGCTTATCTTCCCAAATCATTTTTCTTTTCTTCAAATTCTTTTTTGTCAATCTCTCCTTTGGCATATCGCTCCTTCAAAATATCAAGTGCGGACCAGGTTGCCGGACGGGCAGGTTTGTGATCATGAGTACCTTGATACTGGCTTGTGAGCCATTTGATCAGAGCGATAATGCCCGCAATTATCAAAATCCACCAAAGAATCATGAATATCCAGCCAAAAGAACCGAATGGTCCAAATCCAAAGTTCATCATATTGCTTGCCCCTGAGGAAATTTGCTCTCCATCGGGGTTAGTAAAATTATTATTCTGAAAGAGTGACGGCCAATTTCCCGTGAACATATTCATCATAGGAATCCAGCCGCCGCTTATCGGCGGAAATACCGCCGACGTGACGCACCCGGAAAGCTTTTTACCCAAGACGATGTGCATCTGTTCCTCGCCTTCTTCGCCATGCGCCTGAATCATCATGGCATTCATGGCGGCATGCGAATTTCCGGCCATTTGACCCATAAAATATTCGCCAAGAATCCCAAACTGCTCATCAGCAAGATTCTCGCAAACAACCTCTTTGGCCTGAAGATTGCTCCAGAGATCCTTGCCTTCTTGTTCTTCACGGGTAGTGTGAAGAACGACTCGATCCCAGTCAACGGGCTTCTTTGAAAATCCACCCATCATTTGAGCGTTTACGTCTGTAAAAATGAAAAATGATACACCCATGACAGTTGCAAGAACGATAAAAATAATTTTTTTCATAAGGTCGTGAGCTAAAAAAACTTGAGATAAGCATTCATTTTTTTATTTTTTAGTCAATCGTTAATGATTTATTTTCATTTGTATGCCTTTTTTAACTTTTCAACATCAAACTTTTTCATCGGCAAGAATGCTTGCGTGACGCGGTCAATCTGTTCAGGCGTGCCATTACCCATCATGTCCTCCAACTCTTTCGGCACAATCTGCCAAGAAACTCCATATTTATCCTTAAGCCAGCCGCATTGTTCGCTCTCCGGCACCGCCGAAAGTTTTTCCCAGTAGTAGTCAATCTCGGCTTGGTTTTCACAGTTCACGATGAAGGATACAGCTTCATTGAACTTGAATTTGTGTATCTTTGCGCTCCCGTCCATCGCCGCAAACCACCGGCCTTCGAGCATAAAGTCGGTGAACATGATTGCGCCCTCTTTGTTCGGCTCCATACCAGCAGGATAGCGGGCAAGCGCGCCGCGCTTTGCCCCTTCGAAAAGAGAGAGGTAAAACTCCGTCGCCTCTTCTGCCTTGTCGCACGATACTGTTACAAAGCGCATCGCGGGAATGATGGTCGGCCG
>CAZAJQ010000001.1:207859-210515 GCA_964485795.1 uncultured Gammaproteobacteria bacterium | reverse complement strand
AAGATTGAGCATGAATACGAAACGGATGATACTTTGGGATCTCGAGCGCTTGCAATGTCCTGTACCCGATAAACTACACACGAGAATAAGGAAGAGGATAGGGAGAGGCAAAAACATCTCGAATCCTATGGGATAAAGTTTCTACGATTTAAGAATGAAGAAGTTTTTCATAACATCGATGTGGTTTTAGGGAATATCAGGGAGTATATGGGGGAGATGAAACTATTATCTAAAAAAATTTCCTCCCCTTAAGCAAGGGGAGGTGCCCGAAGGGCGGAGGGGTGGTGCTCCGGCGGTAAGCGAAGTGTGAGCGAGGCGAAGGGCAGCGTGCACTGAAGTGAGCCCTACTTCAGAGAGGGGTGAGTTTCGTCGGTAGGCAAGGGGGCTGCTTCGTCGGTAGAGGGGTGTGGTGCTCCAGCGATAAAATTTAGCCGCGCTGACGCTCAATAAAAAAGCAAAAGACTCACATATTTGTGAGTCTTTTAAAGAACTTTTTGGAGATGTTTTTTTACTCGAATTCGAGCTCCTTTTTATTGGAGCTTTTTTCTGAAGATTTTTCCTCCTTTTTTTCTTCAGATTTGGATTCGTTTTTTGGAGAAGTTGTTTTTTCCTCCTTTTTTTCTTCTCCATCATTTTCTTTTTTCTTTTCTTCTTTTTTCGGGAGGGAGCTGGCGATGAGTTTCATCTTGTTTTCCGCCAGCTGATAGGCTATTTGATGTTGCAACTGGAGTTGCAATACGTTCAGGCCTCCTCCATCGGCCTGGGTGTCTTCAAGTTTGATTTTGTTCTGTTTTACTTTCTGCTCCAGAGCATCAAACTCTTTTTTGTGAGACAAGTACCTGAGGGCATTGTCATTGAAATCAGCTTGAGATTCCTTTGACAGCTCCTGAAAACGACCCTCCAAGTACTCATGGTGGAGTTTTGCAGTCTCATTTTGCAGAGACTCAAAATGTGCATTGAGAGTATTGGCACAGGAAGAAAGAAAACCAATAATGATGAACAGAACAAGCACCGAAAAGAAATTTTTCATGACAGAACTCCTTTAAAAATAAAGTTGGGCTGACAATCATTTGTCAGCCTTTTTCAGCTCTATGAACACATATTTGGAACCTTTCTTTTGTAAATAACCGGTTCCATAAAAATGATTTGTCTCCATCCTTTTTAATACGGCTGCTCCGATTCCGCTGTATACTTTATCGCGGAAATTGGAAGCTTCTTGATAGGTGATTTTGAAATCGCCATCTTCATCTACCAGAGGGCCATATTTTTTTGCTAAAACGGCGTCGGAAACTCCTGTGATTTCATCCTGAATGAGGATTTGGCAAAGAGTTTTTTCCTCGCTTTTCTTTGCAAAGATGGAAAATTCAGTTCCCCTGAACAGGGAATGAATAATCATGAGCTCGGTTCTGGTCCCTTCACCTTTAATCACATAGAACTGTTTTCTAAGCGGATCGAAGCCGCTTTCATCAGTGGGAGAAGAGCCGTTTTGGGGAATACTGGGACATCCCACCAAAACATTAGAAAATAAAATACAGAGAAAAACACCAAAAAACTTTTTCATCAGATTTTCCTCTTTCGAAAAGAATTTTTTATATGAAATTTACAACAATATAGAAGCCACAAGCATGGCATGTTGTGCACATTTCATGCTTGTGATTTCCATGTCCCGTATGATACAATGGCCAAATTCTTGCGAGTATTGCGATTTTCAGTACTGTATACAATGTTTTTTGAAAAAGCAAGTATAGCAGAGAATGTCAAAGATTAGCATAAAAAGTTTTGTTTGTCAATCTATCCTCATCCGCGCGACGCCCACCCCTGCTTACCGGCGGGCAATGGGATCTGAAATTGAAGCAATACGAGATACTTGACTTGCCGCTCTGTTTTTGCTAAGATTGCCTATTGAAATTTTGAGTGGATATTTTACGGCCAAGATTAGCCAAGATTAATTACTTGAACTTCATACAGCTTTGGTGGTAATGGGTTGAAAAGATGGGCATACAGTCATAATTTATTGGCCTTGAGATCTTTTTGAGCTCTTATTATCACATGGTTGCCGGTGTCATAAGACTGCGGCAGGCATGTGATCATAACCGATTTGTTCTTTACAAGAAGAAAATTATTTTTTAGAAAGGAGAACTGCGCTAGAAAAGCTTGTGGCTTTTCGGATTCCTTGTAAAGGCGAATCAAAAAAATAGAGTGTTAAGCGAGAAATTTTTGTTACTATTTTTTAAGGAGGTTCACCATGGTGAACAAGATTGGTGCTTTTATTGTGGTGCTTGTGGTGCTGTTTTCTGGGCTGGTTTTTGGTGATACAGCTGCTACTCCTAAAAAAGAGGTTAAAAAATCTCTTTTGCAATTAGCTCAAGAAAAAGAGAAGGTGGCTTTTGTTGCTTTGGAGAAAGTAGTAAAGAACAATAAAGCGACTGCAGCAGAAAAGATCGCAGCGGATACTGAATATAAGGCTGCTAAAGAGGAAGTCAAACTGCTCACAGATGCAGTGGCAGCTTGGAAGGATTATGCTAAAAACCCCAAAGCTACTCAAGGTGCTATTGTAGCGGTCAAAGAAAAGTATAAGTTTGATGACATAAGGACAGCATCACTAGCTCTTGAGTTATGTGCTAATCCTGAAGTTGCTAAAGCTCCTGAAGTCGAG
>CAZAJQ010000001.1:43678-207759 GCA_964485795.1 uncultured Gammaproteobacteria bacterium | reverse complement strand
GCTCCAAAAGTCGAGGCTCCAAAAGTCGAGGCTCCAAAAGTCGAGGCTCCAAAAGTCGAGGCTCCAAAAGCAGCTGATGCCAACAACCTCGCCCTTGCGGAAGTTATAAAGATAATTGAATCTGGTGCGTTCAGCCATGTGTCAATCGATTCTAAAAACAAAAAAGATTGGATGGTCTCACCAACTGGAAAGAAAGCAATTGCACGATTGCTTTTCATGTTAAAAAAACATGGGACGGTGAGTGTAAACTTCTTCAACTTCGTTGGAGAAGGAAACCCATCAATCATGGAGCTGAAGAGAAGGATTGAGGCCGGCGACGTGGAATCCATTGAGTGGAACCATGTCGGCCCCAATCAGGGAATTGTATTAAATTCTAAATAATTTTCTTTTTTCGGAGTTAAGAGACCCTCCGTATGCCATGCAAACAGCAATGTTTCGCAGAAGCATACGGGGGTCTTCTTTTTTTTGCGTGATTTCGTGTAACAACTCGGATCACATCCTGACAGCGCGTGTGTCATACTTCCCTTCCCAGCAAGCCCCCCGTTCACCGCCGAAGCCCCACCCCTCTGCCCTTCGGGCATCTCCCCTTGTGTAAGGGGAGAATTCCTGATGATATGGGTTTCCTCCCCTTACACAAGGGGAGGTGGCATCCGGAGCGGAGCGGAGGATGACGGAGGGGTGGGGCTTCGGCGGTAAGCAGGGGGAGATGCCCGAAGGGCAGAGGGGTGAGTTCCGTCGATAAACGGAGCTTACCCTGTCCAAGCCGGAGGCCTGCCTGTCTCTGGCAGGGGTGAGTTCCGTGAACATGGCGTTTATCGTGTCCAAACCGGAGGCGGGTTGTATCCCTCAGGAGTTCTTGACTTCCTGCTATTTTTATGATAAGTTAAAGCGATTTTGAAGAGGTTTCAAAGTCTATTTTTCCAAACTTTTTCAGGAGAAAATCCATGAAAAATCTCATTGCTCTTTTTATTTTTTTTGCAACAATTTTTTTTCTCAACGTAATTTCTTTTTCCGATGACTCAAGAAAATCTGAAGCCGATAAAAAGGCGTTAGAGGACGGAAAGAAAGAACCAGCAAAGCCAGAACATGAATGGTTCATGATCTGCGACTTTGATACTGCTGCTGACAAAAGAACGGTGCTTTTCTATCGGTTCCAGAGCTGGGAACATCATCAAAAAATCCTTGAAACTGCCGGTAAGTGCTGGGGTAATGTCGGATGGAATTGGTTGAACTATAAAAATTCACCTAAAACGACTACAGACCTTCATAATTCTGAAGGACAGCTCTGGAATTCCAAACTTCCGAACGGGCAGAATTGCTTGATCTATAAGTCAAAAAAGCTCGTGCATGAAGTAAAAGAACCCGGTGATGAGTTGGAAGCCGGTCTATTCGAATATTGCATGTTGGTAGATCCAAAAAATCGAGAGGTGCTATTCAAAAAAACCGACAACATTGTTGCTCTGAAAGCAGCCATGCAAGTAATGGGAAAAAAATGGGGAGGGCTGAAATATAATTTTAATTCCCCCATATCTGCTATTAGATCCCGTCAAGATAGGTTTTCCGCAACTTTGATGCAGTGGAGGAAGGGAGACACCAGCTGGGAGCTCTCTGATGGCAAGTTTTGCAAAAAATAATTTTTTTTCTTAACCCTATAAAATCCCTTGTTATGAACTAACGAGGGATTTGAATTTTGTAGCTAAGATAAGCAAAAAATATTTTAAACGTCCTTTGAAGCATTGACTTTCGTGATAAAATATGTTAAAAGGATTTGATCTCTTCCCGATATTTTCAGCAAAGCGAAATGCTTTTGCTGAATGGTTGGGATATAGTGATTGTCCTTATTTTATTTTTATTTTGGAAAGGGTTTTTCCATGACGAAAAACATTTTTGTGCTGGTTCTGTTGGTGCTCGGTACTTTTGTCGGCGGCGTTACTCCTGAAAAATAAGGAGTATTCTATTCGGGAGTGGGTTCAAAAAAACAGGAAGCTTCGAATGAAGTCAAGAAAAAAAAAAAAAAAGATATTCCTGTTGTAGCAAAGCAAGAAGAAAAAAAAGATGCTCCTGTAGTCAAGAAGGAAGAAAAGGTTTTAGAAAAAAAGCCTGAACCACTGAAAGCTCCTGAAAAAGAAGCCGCTCCAACGATTGCAGCAAAAAAAGAAGGTTCCACTGAAGGCAAAAAATCTTCCGAAATTTCAAAGCCTGAATTCAAAAAAGATGCTGCGCCCGTTGCTGAAAAAAAAGAAACGGATCCTTCAGAGACAAATAATGAGGATCAATATGTGAAGAATCCGGGAGCTGAAAAGGGGGCTGATGACTATCCGTATTTAGTCATCAGTAACGGAAAAAATGGCGAGGAGGCAATTGGGTTCCATCTTCAAAACAAAGGTTATGAAGATAGAAATGCCAAGATCAGGTTGGCCGCTTCAATCTTCGGAGAATGCCACTATGCTTATTGCTTTTTTGAAAAAGCTCCTCAGAATCTCAAGCAGCTCCATTCCGAGAGGGGAAAGAAATGGCTTGCAGGGGGTGCTTACAAAGGCGAGAAACTTGCAAGTCAGAAATATGGCCTTGGAGAGGAGCCATGGGCACAGCTGTTCACATTCATCAGAGTAGCAGGAGATGGGGTAGTTCTCTATGTTCCCAATCGTTCTAGGGAATATCGAATCAAGCTGCTCAAAATGGCTCATAAGCGCTGGGGGGAAATCACTTACCAATATATCTCTCCCATCGTACCCCAACCTTCAAAATTGTCTTCGGAAAAGAAGATATTTGAAGGAAAAAATGGGAAAAATTCTCAATGGTGGAAGGATGTCCACCATTATCCGGAATAATAATTTTTTTCTCAATACATAAACTCCCCATGTTCAAACATGAAGGGAGTTTATTTTTTTTGATACGATGATTGTATTTTCTTTCAAATAAGCGAAATGATAAAAAGTCGAGAACCGTAAATATTGACTTTTGTAAGTAAATATGATAAAAATATTTGTTCTTGAATTGTTTGGTTCTATTTTTTTTATTTTTTAAAGAAAGGATTTTCTCATGAAAATCGAGCTAAAAAAAATGGAGGGTTTAAATGCCCTCCTAGTGAAATGTATTACAAATCGTTTGATCACTCAGGGACAAGATGGGGACAGCATTAATATTACCTCTCTTTCAAAGGAGGAGATCGAATCAATGGTGAGTTCCGGGGCTATTGTGATAAAGGAGAAAGAGAACCCGGAAGTTAAAAACTCTGTGCAAAAAGAAGATGTTAAAAAAGACGGAGGCGCAGAAAAGAAAGTGCGGGAGAAGATTCCAGCCAAGGAGGAAAAATGGGTGTCGATTGACATCAATAAAATTTCAGCTAGCGAATTCTCCGAGATGCAAAAAGAAGGCATCCTTGTAGAGAGGGAAGGAAAAAAAATAATCAATGTGAATGAGATTTCCGCGGAGAGTTATAACGAATTGATGGATAGAGGTGCGATTAAGGAGGAAGCTGAGAAAAAGAAAAAAATTTCTGCTTCTTCTACTAAGAAGAAAACTCCAGAAGAAATAGGAGAAAGTGATACTACTTTCACCTATGATCATCCCATCATCGTGCAGCTTGAGAAACTTCAGCAGCCAGTGATTAACCCTTCAACAGTAACTGTTCAAACGAGCTATATGCCCGCCCCGGTTGTTGAAAACAAGCTCGGGTTTTGGCTCTTCGCGCTCTGTTTTGTTATCCTCTTCGGTTTCTTTGTACTCGGAGTACTCACATCCCTTTATGTGAAGGATGCGCTAGAGTGGGTTCGCAGATTCCTTGGTCTTTAAATTTTTTTTTGAGTAAAATCATTAGCACCGGTATTTGGAGGAATATCGGTGTTTTTATTTAGGACGAGTCACGACTACGAGGAAACATGTAAATGTTTAGCACACCCCTCCGGGGACATGGTAATCCCCATGTTCACGAAACTCACCCCTCCGGCCTGGATACGTTAAGCTCCCATGTTTACGAAACTCACCCCTCCGGGCCTGCGGCCACCTCCCCTTGTGTAAGGGGAGGAAACCCGTACCACTATGAATTTCTCCCCTTGGACAAGGGGAGATGCCTGAAAGGCAGAGGGGTAGGGCTTCGGTGGCAAGCAGGGGAGTGAACGTTGAAAAGGCACTCATCCATGGAGCGCAACCTCGGGACACGTTAAGCTCCCATGTTCACGAAACTCACCCCTCCGGCCTGGATACGTTAAGCTCCCATGTTCACGAAACTCACCCCTCCGGCCTGCGGCCACCTCCCCTTGTGTAAGGGGAGATGCCTGAAAGGCAGAGGGGTGGGGCTTCGATGGTAAGCAGTGTGTTGCTTCACCGATAGATGATCTTAGACGAGCTGAATTTGACGAAATCATAAAAATATGATAAAAAGCATAGTTCAAAAGTTTGTAAATGTTCATTTTATAAAAAAAATCTATTTTGGAAGGACAAAAAAAAATGGATAAAAAAGCTCTGGAAGAGCTGAAGTATCTTCTAAAAATCGGTTCTAGGACAGAAGCGAGCCTCTCAAGCGTTGAAAGAAAAGCTCTTGAAAAATCTGGGTTTTTCAAGAAACAGGAAAAGGCGGTGATTCAGATCACTCAGCAAGCCTTCGATGATTTCTTGGAGGAATTTCAAAAGAAAGATGATGGAAGGATCATTTTCATGCCTCCGCATGAGGAAATCACTTTAATAGACTGGAAAATCCTTTTTTTTCTTTTTCTTCCGATTCTTATTTGCCTGATGTATTGGTATTATTTTCATGTGCTGGTTCCCCATCAGGTACTCTATGAGAATGAGTCGTTGAATAACACTATGAAAATCAACGAGTTGATCAAGGATAGAAATGAGTTAATAAAGGATAAGATTTACTGGAAAGAAGAGTTCCAACGTTTGGTGGATGAAAACAAAGCCGCCAAAAGGGCTTTTGAGGAGCTTCAAAAAAAAAATAACAAGTAACCTCCCAACCATCCACGCCGGAATCACCGATTCCGGCGTTCTTTTTTTCTCGTCATCCCCATGCTATACTGCTCCTACTCCCAGCAAAGGTCGAAAGGTACGAAACGTAGGTTTTTATTTCATCTTAACCTCCTACGCCTATGGATAATGAAACCGTGCAAGTCCTGCGCTCCATGTTTGATGAGTTTGAAGTCCGATTTGAGAAAAAACTCGATCAGAAGCTTGACCAAAAGATCGAAGAGATAATGCTTATCATCAAGCGCTCTTTTGATGACGTGAGCGAGCAAATACGTAGCCTGAATAAGCGAATAGATGCATTGGAAGTTCGCATGGAAAATCTGGAACATCGCATGGACGGTCTTGAATCAGCTGTCAAGAGCCTTCAGAAAGAGGTTTCCGACATCGAGAATCGTCTTGATAGGATCGAAGACCGTCTTGATAAAATTGATGATCGTCTCGAGAGGGTCGAAGATAATCTCGTCAGGCTTGATAAGCGTACCAATGAGGACGATGTGGCGGTGTATCATGATGTTGCGAAGCTTGAGAGGCGAGTCGTGGTGCTTGAGAAAGCCGTATTTGCGGAGAAGAGAATGTCTTGAAAAGAGAAGGAAAAAAAGAAAAGCTCTGTATACAATTTACAGAGCTTTTTCGTTTCATGATCTCGCGAGTAGCGCGGATCATTTTTTATTCAATGATTTTTTGTAGTAGCTGGATTTTGCTTTCCAGCTTCTTTTTTCCGTCTGCGTCTTGAGGTTGAAGCTTTTTGAGCTTTTCCTCAAGCTCTTTTTTGTACTTCAGGGCGATCAATTTCCGTTGAGTTTCATAAGCCTTGATCCTGCTCTTGGCTTCTTCGGAAGAAGCTTCGAGTGCTGGAACTTTCAGAGAAGCGAGGGTCGTTGCGTTTTGTGCTTCTTTGAGAGCTTTTTCCAACTCCGCGATTTGAACCTTTTGACTTCGGATTTCAGCTTCAAGCTCGGAAATGCGTTTGAGGAGGGCTTCTTGATTCTTGAGCTTATCGAGGAGAAGATTGTGCTCTCCGGTAAGCGTATTGAATTTTCCGTCAAGCGTTGCATTCTTCGACTTCAGAGAAACCATTTCGTCATTGAGTTTCTTTTGATCACCAAGCCTCTGACGAATATCCTCCACGGTCTTGGTAAGAGCTTCATTCTGCTCTTTGAACTTTTTCTTTTCCTCTTCCGAAGTTTTAAGCTTGCTTTTGAGAGTATTCTGGTCTCCCAATTTTCCCTGTAACTCTTTGTGGGAATTTTCGAGTCCGGAATATTTCTTTTGAAGTTTGGAAATTTGCTCTTCAAGTTTTTTCTGATCTTTGAGGAGAGCGGCAAGCCTATCTTTACTCACTTTTTCTTCCTTGAGCTTTTCATTGAGACTGTCGCTTTCTTTTTCCAAAGCATCAATTTTTTGGCCGCTTTCTTCAAGCTTTTTCAGTTGCCATTTGACGACTTCTTTCAAGTTTTTATAAACCTGATCATTGGAAAATTTTCCGTCGATAATTTCGTTTGCCCGAGTCAGCTCGGCATCACGGTTTTCGACGGCCGTGAGAAAAAGTTTTTCCGCATCCTTTTGGATGCTGAGTTTCATTTTTTCCGATTCCGCCTCTTTTTTCTCTTCGAGTTTGATCACTGCGAAGAGTACAAAGAGAGCATAGAGCGTGCAAAACAGATATCCAGCTCTATTCATTTTTTTCTCCTTCCAGCGAAGAGCGTGCTCTTGCTTGAGACGCTTTTTCGTTTCTTTGAATTTTTCTCTTTCAGCCTTTTTTCCATCATTCAACTTTTCTCGCTCTTTTTCGCGAGCATGCTTTTGAATATCGGCGGAGATACTTCGCGTTTCAGCGATGAGCTTTCTCATCGTCGCAAATCGCTCGGCAAGCCGCTTCTCGTCTATTCCTTCCGCCTCCCAATCTTTGTAACATTTCCTGCTTCTTTCCACCAACTCAGTGTTGTCGGAGAATTCGTTCACATTATCTTTGATCGTTTCTTTCCAATCCGAAAAAGTTTTTTCCATCTCGGCGCAGGAAATGGCGGTATTGAGCCGTTCGGCCAATACTTGAAGTTTCCCGGTTTGAGTTTCGAGATTCATGCTTTTGAATCTTTCATGCGCTTGCACAAGCATGTCCCCGAAGATCTGATAGGTCTTTGACGATGACCATTTCAAAAGCAGTTCAAAAAGCGATACGACTTCATTCGTAGCGGCATTGCAGGCGATCACGGCATTGAGTTTTTTGTTCGCTTCAGAGAGCTTTATTCTCCTCTTTGAAGCGAGCGGCTGCACCATTGCCATCTTGAAAAACGTTTTTCGTTTTTCAAGTTTTTCTTTTCCCTTCCGAAGATACACCATTTCCTCTTTGAGCTTGGCTTCTTTTGCAAGATAGGCGTTTTTCAGCCTCCATGCGCAAAAAGCGTCCCAGAGACTCCATGGCATTATTTTCCACATAATGAGCAACCCGGTTTGAAAAAAAACGGCCATCGAGTGCGAAAAGACCGCCAAGGCAAAGCCGACATTGAGAATGCCGAAGAGCACCATGATCGCATACCCAAACCATGCCGGAAAGTCGATGACGGCCATGATACTCGGAATCCTGATGATAAAATAAGACATGGAGCAGATCAACCCGATGAAGATCGCATTTGAAAGTATCGGATACTTTCGTTTGAAATCGTGCGTCGAAACGGAAAACGCTTGCATCCAAAAAGGCATTTCATCGAAGACGATAGCCTTTTGTTCTTCATTTTTGGATGTTTTCTTTTCTTCTCCTTCTTCTTCGGTTGGTTCCCGAAAAAGGGTAGGGTCAACATCGAATTCACCGCTTTGATACAATTCGGGATTTTCGTTTTCATTTCCCGTGATCATATCATCTCCAAGCATGGCTTCGAGTAATGCTTCCTCGCTTTTTTGTTGCGACTGCTGCGGTGGAGACTGTTGCGAAACGATCGGGATTGCAATTTGCGTAGCTCTGTTTTCAATCGGAGTGGCGCTTTGAGTGTCCACCGCGATCGTCGTCACGCCTCCGATGATGCGTCCGCAGCGACTTCCGCGACTTTGATTACAGGGTTTGCAAGTGATGATGAGACATCCTTTTCCACCGTTGCAGTCATGCCCTCCGCAGCGAGCGCGAGTGAGTTTCGAAAGATCAGGTCTTCCCCATGTGCAGCAGGTGAGTTTCATTTTGTCCTCCATCAAGGAGCGAATTCCTCCTCTGGGGGGTAAAAAATTCCACCCGTCGAGTATTTCAAGCATATTCGCGACATACTGATAGAAAAGATAATGCTTGAAATTTTCAATTGTTTCCGCTGTGTTGAGGTCAACATTGAGTCCCAGCTTCGCTATCAATGCTACAAGAAATATCTCTTCCGTCTTGCAGTAATGGCAAAAATGAAAATTACCGCAGTAACAGGGAAGCTTTGGCAGTCCGCATTTTGAGCAAGCCGGTAATTCAATTTTATCCTTCAACCCCGGATAATCCTCCATCAAGTCTTGGCAATTCGTATAACATGCCCTTTGTTTGAGAACATGTTCAAGAATATGAGCCGGCGTGTACCGATAGCCGCACTCCGTGCCTCGGACAAATTGCAAGAGATAATCCGAAAATGGAATCTTTTCTTGTGTGCAGAGCCTCAAGAATTGTCCCAATCTTTCATACACTTCAGCGAATAGAACTTTGAAGTTTTTCGTATGAATGTCTTTGATCCCCATAATAGCTGCCTGTTTCGGCAGAAACATTTTCAGTTCATCCAAATTCATTTTTTTCTTCCTCTCTGTTTTCAAAAACAAAAAATTCTCTTCAAATAACTATTTTTTCATCAAAAAAATCATTGAATTGTAAACAACGGTCCATAAAAAACCAATCTCATAAATTGCCATATTTATACAATACTGTCAATATTGACCAATATACTATTTTGTGATAATTTATATTATTCAAAAAACGTATTGTTTCTTTATAATAGTGGTTAATTTTCTGAAAAGGAGTTTTTGTCATGAAAAAGGTTGTATTTAGTTTTTGTGCTGTGTTGTGGTGTTTTTCAAGTATTTTCGGGAATGAAGAGACTAAAATCTTGGAAAACGAAAAAAAGTTAAGGATTGCTGCTGAAAATAAGGTGAAGTTTTTGAAAGATCAGAATGCAAACCTTGAAAAAGTCATGAAGCAATTGAAGATTTTTGACACGAATTCCGAGCATGCGGACGTCAAGAAGCTTGTTCTGGAGTTTCTTGAAGCTCAGAAAAAAAATCAGGACAATATCCTCGCAGAACGTGAAGCCTCGGTGGAGCTTAAAGAGGTGAAGCTTGGGGATCGAGAAAAGGATATTGCAAAAAGAGAAGAGGTGGTGAAGAAGTTAGAAAGTATCAAGGCGAAATTTGATGCCGATGTCGAATTTAGAAAGATACTTGCTGATCCCTCCCATGCTTTGTCGAAAAAAATTTCCGATGAAAAGCAGGATGCCGTAACGAAAGCTGTAAAAGATGAGCTGAAAAAGGTCGTGTCTGATCCCGGACATCAAGTTCAAGCTTTCTTTCTCGAAAAGAAGAAAGATGCTTTGACCGAGCAAAAAAATCAATTAGAAGCTGCTTTCAAACTTGAACTGAATGGAGTCTTTGATAATACCGATCATTGGCTTCACAAAAAGTTCAGCACGAAACAATCCGTTGCACTTCAAAAGCAGAAGAGTGATCTTGAAAAAGAAAAATCTTCAGCTCTCGAGGCTCAAAAAAAGGCTCTCGAAAAAAATCATGGTGAGATTCTGTTAGCGCAAAAAAGGGTACTTGAACAAGGTCAAAACGAGGCTCTTGTGAAGCAAAAAAATGAGCTTGAGCAGAAGGCTGCACAAGACAAAACAATAGCCTTGAACGCGCAGGAAAAGACGCTTCAGATATCTTTTAATCGCGAAAAAAAAGAAATATCAGATGCGCATGAGCTGACCAAGTTAATGTTAAGACAAGAAAAGGAGATATGTCTCCAGTTTGTGTCGGCTCTCATTGAAGTAGTCAAAGAGTTTTGCACTCTGAAGAGAGTGCATGAAAAGTGCAAGAAATAATTCAATTTCGTTCATTATAAAAGTCCATACTCGTATGGGCTTTTATTTTTTTTCCGCGTATCGACGGGACACTCCCCGTTTATCGACGAAGCCTCACCCCTGCCAGAGGCAGGCCTCCGGTTCGGACAAGGTAAGCTCCATGTTCACGGAGCTCACCCCTCCGGCCTCCGGCCACCTCCCCTTGGACAAGGGGAGATGCCCGAAGGGCAGAGGGGTAGTGCTTCGGCGATAAGCGGCATATACCTTGCTTCGAAACGAGCGCTCCTTTACGGAGGCCTGCCTCTGGCAGGGGTGGTGCTTCGTCGGTAGGCGGAGTGGCGGCATCGTTTGTAAGCGGTGAAATAATGAAAACCTCATTTCTATGGTATAATTTTCTTTCAATATCCTTCTTTTTTTCAGTTATTTTTGTATATTTTCGAAGAGTGTTGCTTTTTTTATTATTTTATTGTATAATTTATTTTCAATTTTGCATTAAATTTCCCTTGCCTTAGGTTTAGATATGATCTCTTTTTTCCGTGAAAACAGCCTTTTCATGAAACTCCTTCGCCCCATTTTTCTGGGCGTTTTTTTCGTTTCCGCGAGTTTCCCGCAGGGAATGGCCCCAGCGTTTGCGCAAAACTGGAAAGAGTCGATAGTAAAACACGATTTTCCACGTACGGGCATGATGTACCTTTCCAGCTCCCAGTATCACCTCGGAGCCGACCTTGCCGATGAATTTTCAAAATATGATGTGGCGATTTTCCATCCCGCCGCCCAAGAAGTGGGAAAGGATCTTTTGACCGCGCTTCGGAAGAAAAACCCCGATATCATACTCTTGGCGTATTTCAATCTCACCGAGTTTCCCAAGTACGGGCTCAAAGACGTCGAAATCGATCGCGAGGGAATCTACCATGATTTGGCTTCAAAAATGTCGGAGGAGTGGTATCTGAACACGGCGGAAAATAAGGAAATCAGCCTTTGGCCAAAAAACGTGGTTATGAATCTCAGCGGAAAAAACAAGGAGGGACAAACTTACGGCGATTTTCTCGCGACCTATCTTGCGGTTCAAATGCTTGGAAGCGGGCTGTGGGACGGCATCTTTTTTGACGTGGTATGGGACTCGATATCGTGGTCGGCCGCAGGCATCGATATCGACCATGACGGAAAAGCCGATGAAGCCGCATTCATCGACCGGCGTTGGCAAGAAGGTCATCAAGGTTTTTTCAAGAAAATGCGCGAAATCGTGGGAGACGAATACCTGCTCATCGGCAATACCATTGGAAATTATTACACCGATCATCTCAATGGCCGAGGTTTTGAGGATTTTCCCTATCTTGAGCGCGGCGGTTGGAACGGCGCCATGAAAAATTATCGAGAGATCGAAAAAGACAGCTTTGGAAAAAGTCCCAGAGCCGTTTTTTTCAACGCTGATGTCAATGATTCCGGAAAATTCGACGATTATCGCGCCATGAGATACGCCTTGGGCAGCTCCTTGCTCGGAAATGCGTATTTTAATTTTGACAACGGACCCAAAGACCGCACCTATGTGTGGCGGTATGACGAGTATGACGCGAATTTGGGATTTCCGACAACGGATGCGAAAAACATGTTTCCACTCGGCAAGGATGCCTCCGGAAGCCTGCCTGCCTCTGGCAGGGGGGTATGGGGACGCGATTTTGACTATGGAAGCGTTTTCGTGAATTCCACCTATGACGAACGCGTCATCGCCTTGCCCTATGACCATGAAAAATTACGAGGCGGTCAAGATCCGGATATCAATGACGGACGCATCGTTTCCGAGCTGACGCTCAACGGCCAAGACGGCATACTGCTTTTGCACCCTCTCAATGAAATCGCGTCATCGGTGTTTGAAAACGGCGCCTTTGCCAGAGTGTTCGACGCGTCCGGAGAGGTGATTCGCAACGGTTTTTTCGCCTATGAATCGACGCAAAAAGAAGACGAAGCCGTGCTCAAGCAGGACATTGATTTTGACGGCATCAAAGAAATCCTCACGGCGCAAAACGGCGCCATCAGCATCTTTGAAGAAAACGGGGAGCTGACGCTTCGATTTTTTCCGTACGGAGAAGCTTATACCGGCGAGGTGCATTTTGTGGTCGCCGATCTTGAAGGAGACGGAACCCTTGAGATCGTTACCGGCGCGGGTGAGGGCGGCGGCCCGCATGTGAGGATTTTCAATACCGGCGGAAAATTGCTTTCGGACGGTTTTTTCGCGTATGAGAAAAATTTCCGCGGAGGGGTGAATGTCGCCGTGGGAGACGTTGACGGCGACGGGCAAAAAGAAATCATCACGGGCGCGGGTGTCGGGGGCGGGCCTCATGTGCGCATGTTCAGACCGGACGGACGCGCGGTGAACGCCGGATTTTTCGCGTTTGACTCGACGTTTCGCGGCGGAGTGCATGTCGTGTCCGGCGATCTTGACGGCGACGGCCGTGATGAAATCGTCGCCAGTCCCGTTCTCGGAGGCGATTCCCAAGTCGCGGTTTTTGACATGGACGGCCATCGCGGCGAATCCTTTCAAGCTTTTGGAAACAACGGCACGTCAGAAATCACTTTGGCCTTGTCGGATATGGATCATGACGGTATGCTGGATATCGTCGTCATGACCAGAGACGTGTTTCGGATCGAGGGGAAGTGAGAGAAAGATTATTTTTTATGTTTGCATTTTCGAAAGCCTACTTCAAAAAAAGATATCATCGGCATTATCATCCGGATCACATCCACGGATCCAAGCATCTTTTTGCGGATGTTTTTTTATTGACCATCATCGTGCTGTTGTCGGCGTTTATCGTTTTTCTTTTCGGCTGGTACGGCCGGGCTCTCGTGGCCGAGCGCGTGGATGCGTCCTTGCGACTTTTGACCTCCGAAGCGCAAAGCGGGGGAGAAGTGGCGTTTGAAGTTTCATATGCCAATGAAAACGCCGATACGATCTTGCATGACGCGTTTATTGAATTTTTATTTCCTGAAGGCTTTACTTCGATTCGCTCCGCGCCGGAATCGGTTATCGGCGAAAAAAACAGCTACCCTCTCGGAACGCTTGATCCCGGGCAGCGAGGGCAATTCACGATTTCCGGGAAAATGATCGGCGATGTCGGCAAGGATCAGCATTTGCGAGCTTTTTTGAATTACAAAACCGATCCGCGCTCCATTCATTT
The DNA here is from genome assembly GCA_964485795.1 of uncultured Gammaproteobacteria bacterium. Lineage (GTDB taxonomy): Bacteria > Patescibacteriota > Patescibacteriia > VMEV01 > CAZAJQ01 > CAZAJQ01. The sequence continues at coordinate 194,603 of CAZAJQ010000001.1, read as the reverse complement.
TGAAAAAAAACTTTTCTTCGTCATTTTTTCTCTGACGTCTTCCGTGTTTTCCTTTGACGTGAACATGCCTTCGGAATTGGTGGATAAGCAGGAGTTTGACATTTCCATCGGCTATGAAAACACTTCGTCTCAATTTTCGCAAAAAAATTTCCGCATTTTCCCCGTTTTCCCGCCGGCCTTTGAAGTGTTGCATTCCGAGCCGCTTCTCACGGATGAAGGATGGATCATCGACGCGCTTGATCAGCGCGAAAAAGGTGAAATTCGCATACGGGGTCGCATGGACGCCCAAGGCGATAAAGAAAAACAGTTTATTTTTCAAAGCTTGATTTTTGAAAACGGCCGCAATCAAAAGCAGGAAGAAAAAGTTTTTACGGTTCCCATACGGTATCCGAACGTGGTGTTTGAATTGTTTCCGCAAACTCGCACTTTGAGTTCCGGTCAAAGTCAAATTCTCAATTTTACCTTGCGAAACAATGAAAATAAAACGCTGAAAAACGTTGAAATCTCTTTTGATTCCCATCCGTTGATGAGTTTTGAAACGCCGGAAGGTGTCGCATTGCGAAGCGATGCGGCGAAATCAGTGTTTGTATTGCGAGATGTGGCCGTCGGCGAGACAATTTCCGGTGCGTTCACCTTGAATACGGGAACATTCAAAGCCGATGAGGTTTTACGATTTTCGGGAAAGGAGATTGGGCTTTCAAGCCATGTGTCGTATTCGAAGGAAGGAGAACCCGCACGGTGGAAGATTCCGGCGACGCCGATTTTTTTCAAGCTTAGCAGTGTGGTCGGCATCCTTGGGAATGCCCGATATTTCAGCCTGAACGGAGAACAGCTCGGGCGCGGCGCATTGCCTCCCGAGGTCGGGAAAAAGACCAAGTATTGGATATTCTTTGAGCTTGAATCGTTTCCCAATGACATTGAAAATGTCGCGGTAAGTTCGACGTTGGTGCCGCAGGTGAGTTTTACGGGGCAAAGCAAGGCCGGCGGGGGTGAGATTCGTTTTGACGCGCAAAGCCGTCAACTCGTCTGGAGCCTCCCAAACGTGAATTTCGGTTCGCGCGTGGGACTGGCCTTTGAAGTGGAGTTTTCTCCCGAAAAAGTCTCGCAAGTCAATAAACCTTTTCCGCTTGTAGAAGACGTCACAATCATCGCCAAAGATCGTTTCACGGGTGAGGATATCCGCGGTGAGGGTAATGACGTGTTGTCCGTTTTGGAGTGAGAAGTGGCGGATAATGATTCCAGCGTACTGAGTACTGAGTACTTGTGTTCAGTACTCAGCGATTACCCATCAATTTGTAAAACACTTGCCTGGTGATGTTCACGTCCGTCATGGCGCGGTGGGCGCCTTCGTAGCTGATGCCAAAATACGATGCAATGCTTCCCAAATTGTAGCGAGGAAGTCGCAAAGTTCTTCGAGCGAGAAGTAAAGTGTCCAGAAGCATATTGTCGATTTGCGTCATGCCCAAACCGTGGGCATGTTTTTTTATGAAAGGAAAATCAAATTTTATGATATTGTGTCCCACGAGCACGGAATCCCGGCAAAACGTCAAAAATTCCGGTATCACGACTTCGACGGGAATGCCGTTTTTTTCGATAAAATCATTGGAAATGCCGTGCACGGCCTCGGCTCCCGACGATATCGGTATCCCGGGATTCACGAAGTTTTCATATTTCCCGATGATCACCCCGTCGAGGACTTTTTGTCCGGCGATTTCGATGATTCCTTCGTTTTTCGGAGAAAGTCCGGTGGTCTCGATGTCGAAAAATACGAGCGGAGTGGTGGAGAGGTTCATAGCGATTTCATGAGACAATTATCACAGCTTCCGCACGATCTCAGAATATTTTTTTCATCGAAATATTCGAGGATATAAGCGTGCCGGCAGCCGGAGTGATGGGCGTAGGCTTCCATGAGATCGAGTTTGCCGTAGTCGCGTTTGCGTTTTTCTTCTAGAGCTTCAAAGTTCATGTTGAGCCCCGAGGTTTTGAGCATTTTGATGCCGCGTCCTCGGAAGGGAGGTTCATACGCGATGAGATGATTTTTTTTCATGGCGTTGAGCGCGGCTTGCACGGAGTTTTTTTTCACGTTCATGAGTGAGGCGACATCATCGAGTGAAAATCGGATTTCTCGACTTTTTGCCGCTCCGTAGCTGGAGACGAAAATGCGGATCGCTTCGATTTGTTTTTTGGCGCGATTGCCGACGGCCGCGAGGATTTCTTCGGGTTGACGGAGTAGCGTCGCGGAAGCGGGATTGTCTTTTTCGCTGAGACGTTCGATATATCCTTCCTTTTCAAGTATTTTGAGAGCCGTGGAAATGGCCATTTCATTGATTTCATCGGATACGCTGCCGGCTATGTCCGTGCCCGTCACGTAGAGAGTCGATTCGCCGGTCGCAGCGTGATTGTGGCGGCTGTGTTCGCGGATGAGAAAATGGTACACTTCTTTGATCGTTTGAGGGGAGGGATTTTCTCCGGCAAGAAAAAATTCGCGCAGGTAACGATCTCCGGCGCTGGAGAGCAAGATGCATCGACTCGGCTTCCCGTCTCGACCGGCGCGTCCGATTTCCTGATAATAATTTTCGAGAGTTCCGGGCATATCGTGGTGTATGACGAGTCGTATGTCCGGCTTGTCGATGCCCATGCCGAAAGCGTTGGTCGCCACCATGACCTTCGTTTTTCCCGTAAGAAAATCTTCTTGAACTTTTTTTCGTTCTTCGTTTTCCATGCCGGCATGGTATCCGTCGCTTGGTATGCCGTATTCCCGCAAAACCATGACGGTTTCCTCGACTTTTTTTCGCGTTCCGGCATAGATGATGGCGCTTCCGTCGGCCTGCGCGCTTCGCAAAGCCGGCAGAAGATAATCGATTTTTTGGAAAGCCGACGTGCGCTTCACTTCCAGCCGGAGATTGTCGCGGCGAAATCCCGACACGAAGATGCGGGGGGTTTCCAGAGCCAGCTGTTTGATGATGTCACGCTTCACTTCCGGTGTGGCGGTGGCCGTCAATGCGCTGACGGGAAACGACTGCCCCGCGGTTTTCAGTTCGCCGATGGCGTCTTTGATCCGCAGATAGGAGGGGCGAAAATCATGTCCCCATTCGGAGATGCAATGCGCTTCGTCGATCACAAAAAGCGATAGGGGAATGGTTTTGAGCGATGCGAGGAATTCTTGATTGCCGAATCGCTCGGGAGCGACATAGAGAAGCTTGAACGATCCGCTCCGAGTCGCGTCGAGTCGAGCCGTTTGTTCGGCATACGAAAGGGAACTGTTGATAAACGTCGATCGATTTCCCCGTGCGTTGAGACTGTCCACCTGATCCTTCATCAGCGAGATGAGGGGAGAAACGACGACGGTGAGATGCGGCAAAATCATGGCCGGAAGCTGATAACACAGGGATTTCCCGGCACCCGTGGGCATGATCACCGCCGTGTTTTTTCCCGCGAGGATGCTCTCGATGATATCTTGCTGGTTTTGCCGAAACATCGTATAGCCGAAGTGACGCGAAAGAAGCTCAAGCAGCGAGCTTTTTTGCGTCGTGTTCGGAATGGCGTTGACTGTGGCGGTGTGCATAGATTCCTCCATTCCAAATCTTCATACATGAAGGGAAAAGAGAATGTTGCCTTATTGTATCAGATGCGAAGAGAAACCTCACGTGACTCGCTTATTTTTTTATCTTGAATTTTATTATATGGGGAATGATATGTCAGAGAGGAGAGAAAAGTTTTTCGGCGCTGCAAAATTATGAAAATGTTTTAAATCTGTTTAGTAAATGCTCTGAAAAAGCCTTAACTACAGGCAAAAAAAGCGTGTTTGACATCTCTGTGTTAATAGATTAACATAGTAAATATCAATACTATGTATTTTGAAAGTATATAAAAAATATGGAAGAAATCCTCAAGTATGTACAAAACCAGCTTGTTCAAGCCCCTTTTCGCCTTAAATCCTACATCCATGATGAGCAGGGTAAAAAATATCCGCAAAGGAATATTTATGTCAAAATGGATAAATATTTTCGAGATTTTTTACATAACCCAAACGCTCGAGATCGCTGGATCATAATTCCGGGACTTCGCGGTGTCGGTAAGACCACCATTCTGGCACAGCTTTTTTTCAATCATCGCCAAGACGTCGATGATCGGAGAATGCTTTACGTTTCGCTGGATGAAGTGGTGAATGTACTCGGCTCGTCTTTGAAGGATGTCTTGAGTGCATACGAAAAGGTAATCGGTGAAAGCTTTGAAAAGCTCACCAAGCCGATTTTTATATTTATAGACGAAGCGCAATACGATCCATGGTGGGCGTCGGTATTAAAGTCTGTATATGACCGGTCAAATAGAGTTTTTATTGCGTGCAGTGGTTCGTCGGCTGTTTCTCTGCAGACCAACCCTGATGTGATACGTAGATCCGTTTTTCAAAAACTTTTTCCGACCAGTTTCTCTGAATTTTTAATGATCCGCGATGGAAAACTGCCTGCGAAGGGGTTGAAGCAAAATATAAAGGATGCATTATTTGGCGCCGAATCGGCTCGAGATGCTTATGAAAAGCTAAAAAAACATGAGCCGATTGTGGCAAGTACGTGGGCTTCTATCGATCGCAATTATGTCGATGAGTATTTGAAAATCGGCACTTTGCCGTTCGCCATCCGGATGAAAGACGAAGCGCGTGTCTATCAGACGATCACTTTGCTTTTGGACAAAGTAATTAATCAGGACGTACAAAATCTTGGTCGTTTTGATGCCTCGACTCTCATTCATATCAAAAGGGTATTGTTTTTGTTGGCGGAGTCTGACGTAGTGAGTATTCAGAAACTCGCCAAAACGCTTGAGACGAGCGTCAACACCGTTTCCAATATTCTTGAAGTATTGGAGCAGACCGAATTGCTCATACGTGTGATGCCATACGGCTCAAACGCCAAAAAAGTTAGGAAGCCGTCTCGTTACCAATTCATGTCTAGCGCATTCCGTTCGGCATTTCTTTCCATCGCGGGCAATGAGCAAATTTTCGCGGGACAGAAAGGCCGTCTTATGGAAGATATCGTCGCGATGACCTTGTATCGGGAATACGTCGCCAATAGCCGAGGTGCTTTGAATTACGACAGCTCAAAAGCCGGCGCGGATTTTATACTCACTGTCGCAGGGAAGAGCATTATTCCGATTGAAGTGGGTGTGGGTGAAAAGCTTGGCACTCAGGTAAGAAAATCTATGAAGAAAGTCGGATCGGCCAAGTATGGCGTCGTGATCTGCAAAAATTCGCTCACTTTACTGGATGACGCCAATGTGGTCAAAGTTCCGTTAGACTACTTCTTGTTGATATAACGCTTTTTATGAGATCAACTTTTGATATTTTTTTAAAAGTCTTCATAGAGATTTGATGCGTCGCTTCTGGTGTTGCCGCAAAGCTATGGCATGAACGCGGTCTTATGGTATTATTATTTCATCTTCCTCTCTCGTGGTGAGATTTTTTTCTTCATTCGGAAGTTTTCTTCAAACAAAAACGCAGGGATTATGTTCCGTCGCTTCCATGAAATACTTTTTGAAGTGCTTTTTGCGTGGAATATTCGCATGTCACTTCTGTTTTCGCGATTGTTTCGGATACCAAAGATTTTGAATTCAAAACACTCCATCATCGTAGGTTTTTTTGCGATGGTGTTTTTGTTTGTGCCGTTCGCCGGTCATGCGCAGCTCGGTTCGATCGCTAATGTGGTATTGACCATTTTCGGTTGGCTCATATGGGTGGTGACTCGTTTGATAGGAGGCGCGTTGTCAAACCTTTTGATTCCCGTGCTGACAACCGTTGCCTCATACAACGATTTTTTATCTTCCACGGCCGTAACGCTCGGCTGGATCGCCGCGAGAGACGTGGCGAACAGTTTTTTTGTCGTGGCGCTTTTGATTATCGCCTTCAGCACCATACTTCGCATTGAAGCGTACAATTACAAAAAAATGTTGCCGAAGCTTATCTTGATGGCGATACTCGTGAATTTTTCTCGAACCATAGCCGGATTCTTCATTGACATTTCTCAAGTTATCATGCTCACATTTTTGAATGTTCTGGGGCCGAAGTGGCCGTCTCATTTGATATCTCTCATTTCGGATATGAAGGTCTCCAATGATGGTTTTGAACCAGCAGTAGGATCGGCTCCCGGAGCAGCCGCCAATTTTATCGCAGCGACTCTATTCGCTCTTTTTGGCACTCTTTTTACATCTTTTATTTTGTTTTGGCTGGTGTTGGTGATCATCGGCGTGCTGGTCATGCGTGTCATCATGTTGTGGTTGCTCGTGGCTTTGTCACCCTTGCCGTACGTCTTATCGGTGATCCCCGGCGGGGAATCGTACGGGAAAAAATGGTGGGATATGTTCACCAAGTATCTTATCGTGGGGCCGGTACTCGCTTTTTTTCTATGGCTTTCCATCACGACGATAACAAGAACCGAAGGATACGGAGGAACGGCTTTTCAACCCAAGGATGATCCGCAAGGCGGGCAAGGATTGACGAAGTTGAACTCAAACACTTTAACCACCTTTATCGTCGGTATCGGCATGCTCGTGGCGGGGCTCATGATCACCGGCGAACTGGGTGTGGCCGGAGGTCAATGGGCAGGGAAGCTGGCGGAAAGCATCACGAGCGGCAAGCTGGCGCTCAGCTCCATGAAGTGGGGGGGGCGGATGTACGGAGTCGGCTTGAGAGCCGTTGGTGGGGGGCTGGAGAAGGCGGGGAAAATTCTTGGTTCGGAGCGTGAAGGATGGACGGGAGGGCTCGGAAAAGCGGTGGAGGGCGCGGGAGATTATACCTCATGGGTCGGCAGAGGCGTTCAAAAGCTACCCGCTATACCCGCCGCCGCAAAAGCGGTTTGGGATCATGTATCGCATGAGATGACCAAGCATCAGGAAGAGGCTGTGCAGGATGTTTTTTATAATGCGATACGCGGGATCAATAAACAGACTCAAAAGATCGGGTTGCCGGAAATTCCGGAAGATCTCGGGAAGCGTGAAGAGACTGAACGTCGTGAATTGGTTGAAAAAATGGATAAAATGAAAAAGGAAGGAAATGAAGCCCCGCGTTTCATGGCCAAGCTGTACGAATATTTGAATCCTGATTTTACTGCTGGCAGCGGTAAGGAATTGGAAATACAAGCTTTGTTGGCGGCCATGACGCAAAAGGGAGATTTTAACGATTTTCTCAAGGATATGACTCCGGATTTTATAGCTCAGGTCAATGCACACTTACCGGAGGGGCAAAACCTCAAAATGGATCCGAAATATAGGAAAAATGATGCGGGTCAATATATACATGATAATGGAACTATAATGGATGCAGATGTATTTGACAGCTTAGAGGATGACGCTAAGAAGGAATATATACAGAGAGAGAAAGATGAAAATGGAGTTGAAAAAGAGGATGGAAAAAGAATATATGGAGTTGCGGACAATATGTCAAATGCTGAAACGGTGCTCAAACATTTATTTCACGGCGATGAACACAAGGCCGCGGAAGTCGCACAAATGCTTGATAATATGGCTGATAAATTTCCGACCTTATCCGGCATTACGGTTTATGACATGAAGGAAAAAAAGCTGCGATTTTCCACTGATCAGGAACGCATCAATAAGGCGATTTCGGATAAGGAGAAGCTGGATACGCGGAGGCAAATTACCGGATACTCGAGAGATAATGCCTATGAACGTTCTGCCTATAATGCAAAAATTAAGATGGAGTTTACCATGGGACTGCAAAAATTCGGCACCACATGGGCGAATTCGGGTGATATTCCAAAGCTGAATTCTTATATCACCAATAAGCTTCTTGAGATCATGAAAAAGCCGGACGGTGAAAGGCTTCTCAAAAATGAACTTGGAAAACATGCGACCTTTGATGATAAGGGCCATATTACCGGGGAAGGGGGATATGACAACTTGACTCAAGGTCAGAAAGCAAATATTGATGCTTTTGTTGAGGAGTTTAAAAATGTTCATACCAAGTCTGAGAGAAGAAAAGAGCGAGAAGCGAATCAGCGAAAGGTACGGAAACCTATGCAGAAAAAAGGGGGGGGCCAGATGGGCAATCCTCCAACGACTTAGTCTTTTTGTATGCCTATGCCCGACATCCAATCCCTCACCCTCCCTGAAATCCTCGTCCCGGACACGTTTGAAGAAGTGTATCGGGAAGGTTTGGATTTGCTTGCAGATGCGAACGGGCAAACTTCAAAATTCATCGAAACTCTCGAAGGGAAGCTTCAAAATCCCTTTGACGTCAATGTCGGCTCAGCCAATGAAAAAGAGCTTCGTTTGCTGCTCATGAAGCTTCGTTTCCGAATGATACGAACCTTGACGATCAATGATATCCTCCGCCTCCTCGAAAGCCATCTCGGGTCGGTTCTCGAATTCGACCGCGAAGGTTTTGACCTCATCTTGAACCTTCGCACCTTCATACGCGGCAATATCGTGGACTGGGAAGATCGCGACGCCGTCAAAAAGCGTTTTTTGGACTCGTTGACCCGCAACAAAGAAGTGATCACGCAAAATATTCTCCGCGACGACGGAGAGATCGAGGGGAGTTTGGGCGATTGGATGCGGTATCTCATCGCAAAATTCAACGTTTTTCCGGTCGTCAGCGCATTGGAAATTTCCAAGTTTAAAACGCAGGATCGAGCGTTCAATCGTCTACTGTCCGATGAGAAAAAAAAGATTCTGAACCTGTTCAACCTTTACCTTTATCTGAAGATGCCTTCGTTCACTCCGCAGGGGCTCGATGAAGAGGGCATACTCATCGTCGGAGACAAGGCCTATGATTATGATCGCGGAGAAATGTATGACATCGAAACCGGCGAAAAAGTCGATGTGACGACCGTATACGATATCGCGCAGAAGCTGAAAAAAAACGGTGGCGTTGCATCACCCCAAAAACCGAAACTCCCCGCCGGATTGCCGAGTTTGCCTACGGCGCCGACTTTCAAAACAAGCGCAGTGAATTTTTCCGGCAATGTGACGGATTATCGGGGCAGCGCGGAAGAGCAAACGCTCATCGCCGAATCCGAAAATGAAATTTTGGGCGATGCCCATGATCTGAAACACGCTTTGATGAACTATGTTTTTGATGCAATGAATCCCAAAACAGGCTATAATCCAAACATGATCAAAACGATCGCTTCGTTGCGGCTTTTGGCGAAAAACGGCTGGTTGGATGATATGCTTCGCGAGGTCAAAATCGCCCGTGAATTTGAAAAATATTTGCGCGAGGTCAAAAAAGACGCGGACGCTTTGCAAAGCTATACCATCCTCCCGGGAACTCCGCGAAATCTTCAGATATTCCTTGAATACCTTTTTGTGCATCGGCTCAAGCAATCGGTGCCCCAAGCGTGCATGGTGGGCATGCAAATTTCAAAAATTTCACAGAAATCCGGAATAAAAAAATACGCCCAGCTTTCTTTTTTCGACATGCAAACCAATGCTTTTGTGTGGATGAAAAAATAAGAGCTGAGAATTTACAACCGAGTACTCGTTCGCAGATTTGACGAACCATTCTTTTTCAGAGTGCGCTAATGCGATATTATGTCCGACAACAACTTCCCCGACATCGAGCTCCATGACGACGATATGCTCATCAAAGACAATGATGGGAGCTTCAAAGTGCTGTCGCGGGGGAAATTGATACCCTTGGATCAGTATCCGGCAGTCGTCCTGGATCGCGCGTCCGAAACGGTTTCAGCGGAAACCTTGCAAAAAACGATAACCACCGACGAGCCTTTGACGAGAGGGGACATTCTCAAAGACGATCCGCTCGACTCTGTCGGGCAAGATCGCGAGATCGAGCGTTTCAAATCGCTAATGCCCGCTCAAAGCGGCAATCACGATGAAGTCAAGGCGCATGAAATCATCAAGAAAAGCGGAATTCTCGTCATGAGCAAGGATTTGCGCCGGAGGCTCGTGTCCCTCGTTGTCAGCCGTCTGAAAAACGTCAGAAAAAATTACGATTTCAAAAAAATGCTCGTTTCCGATATCGCTTCCGGCGGAGTGTCGCTTCTCGCTCATCAGGCCGATATTTTATTGCGCTTGACGGCCGAAGCCATGCAGCTTCCTTTTGAAGGGTTTCAGGCCTCGGTGCAAAAATCTTTTAGCGGGGCGGATCATAAGATTTTGCCGCCATTGCCAAAAAAAATCGAGTTCAAATCGGCGTCGGGAAGCAAACAATCGCCAAAGCCCGCGGAGATGAAATCTTCCATGCCGTCTCCCATAAGACCGATGTCGCTCAAAGAAAAAGCGGAACTCAAGGCGGGAGCGTCAAGACCTCTACCGGTCGTTTCGGAGGTTGAAATTTTGGTGCCCCCGAAACGGGAAATTATGTCTTCACCGGTCGAAGAACCGTTTCCAAGCTCCACGGAAGTCAAAAAAGAAACGCCTTTTGACGTGAAAAAAGAAGCCGAAGAGCTGACGCAAAAAATTCTCGCGGATATTTACTCCGAAGTTACCGACAAAGACAAGGAGCAATTTCATAAAAGTTTATCGGCCGGTTCGCAGAAAAAGATGCAAGAGCCGGCGGTTCCTCAGCTGAGGAAGAAAAGCGAGATGACAAAACCGGTTGCAGAGCTGTTGGCAGGAACGAAACAAACACTTCAAACTCCATCTACTTTATCGACGAAGCTTCAAGAGAATACAAAAAAAGAATCGGTTCATGCGAGCGAGATGAATCACCCCTTTGAAGCCATAGAGCCGATCTCGGCAAAGGAGGGCACGGAAAAGAGCAATGTTCTCAAGCTTCCGGCAGTCGAAGATTCCATTGTGCCCGCGATCGATACAACACGGAAGGTTCAACCTGAAATGAATGAAGAAAAGAAAGGGAATGCATCAAAGATTACCGAGGTCATATACGAAAAATCCGCCGAAACGATATCTCCGGTGTCCAAAGATGCGGACAAGTTCAAGCTTCGTTCACCCGTTACCGAGCTGGAATATTCTTTGACGGATTTCCGCCGTTTGGCGTCAAAGCCAAAAGACATATGCCAGAAGATTTACGATAAGATTTATTTTTTGCGACAGGAATCTTTTTCCAATTATATCCTTGCGATCGAGGCTTTCCGACGATCGGAAGTTTTTTCGCAGTACAAGACGATTCTCTGGGAATGTTTGCAAGGCGGTCAAAGTATCAAGGAAGCTATAGCGCAAAGGCAAAAAGCGAAAAAGGAAACTTTGACCTATGAAGAATGCCTGTCGATCTTGAAACTGTCGGGTCGATTGCGATTTTCCCATTAGCCTTTGAAAGAATCCTATGCAGCAATTCACGGTTCCGCAATTCATTGACGTGGAGGACAAGATTTTCGGACCCATCACCACGCGACAATTTGTCCTGCTCATCGTCGGAGGATTGATTCTTTTCATACTTTTCAAGCTTCTTTCCACCCGATACTTCGTTTACTTTGTCATATCCGCGATAGTGGATGTGGGAGTTACCGCGCTTTTCGCGTTTTTCAGGGTCAATGGCATGCCGTTTCATTATTTCATCCTCAATATCATCCAGACGTTTCGAAAGCCCAAGCTTCGCGTCTGGGACAAAAGCCTCACGGATGCCGAAGTTTCGGCCATCCTGAAACGCGAAACCGAATCCGTGGTCGCCGGAGAAGATCCCGTCCCGCTCAAGCGTCCGCTCGGCTCATCTTCGCTCTCCGAAATCGCTCTCATCGTCGACACCGGAGGAGAGTATCGGGGGGAGGGCATTTTAAACCAGAAAGCCCCCCCTTCATAAAGGGGAATGTCCGACATTCGTTGAAATTTTCCTATGCAAAACAAAAAACTCGCAAAAAAAATCACCCGTCAGTCCACGCAAAAATACCTTGACATTTATGAGATCCGTGACGATGCGGTGGTGCTCAATGACGGCACTTTGCGCGCCGTGCTTTTGGTATCGTCCATAAATTTTGCTCTGAAGTCCGAAGACGAACAAAACGCCGTGATTTCTTCGTATGTGAGTTTCATCAATTCCTTTGAATTTCCCATACAGATCGTGGTGCAATCACGCAAGCTCAACATCGACAATTACATCGAGCGTCTCAAATCAATGGAAAAGGAGCAAACCAACGAGCTTCTGCGCATGCAGACCATCGAATATCGTCAATATATCCAGGAGCTGGTTTCCTTGGGGCAAATCATGAGCAAAAAATTTTACCTCACCGTTCCCTATGATCCGCTGTCAAACAAACAAAAGGGATTTTTTTCCCGATTGTCCGAAAGTTTGCGACCGGCTGCGGCCGTGACGCTCGACCGAAAACGTTTCGTCTCTCGCAAAAAAGATCTCATGCAGCGGGTCAGCCTTATCCGACAGGGGCTGAACAGCATGGGGCTGAATTCGGTAATGCTCAATACACAAAATCTCATCGAATTGTACTATAATAGTTACAATCCCGTCGTTTCTCAAAATCAAAAACTCGTTGAGACCAGCAAAATTCAAGTCGACTGACCCCATCTTCAAGCTCACTGCCGAGCATTGAGAACTTATTTCTGAGAACTGAGTACTGACTGCTGAGAACTTACTTCCAACCTATGCCCATCACCCCACAATCCATCTCGCCCATAGACGTTTCTCCTCTGAAAGACGAGGTGTCCGTTTCGGAAAAAGAAGCGACTCGTATCGCAAAGCTGGCCGAGCAAAATCGTCAAAAGGAAATCGTCGAAGCCGAACGAGTGTATCGCAGGGGCGCCATTTCGGTGCGCGATTTGATATCGCCCGCGGCGTTCAAAGTGAATCCCGATCATGTGGTTTTGGGCACGAAAATCGTCCGTACCCATTTTGTTGTCACCTATCCGCGCTATATATCCGTGGGCTGGTTTGCGCCGGTGATCAATATGAGCGTGACGCTTGATATCGCCATGTTTTTTTATCCGGTTCCGGCGCATATCGTGCTCAAACAGCTGCAAAAAAAAGTCGGCTATGTCGAAGCGCAGATCATCAGCGATTCCGAAAAAGGCGCTCCCCGAGACCCGATACGAGAGACGGCCTTGCGCGATATCGAGGAATTGCGCGATCGTCTGACGCAGGGCGTGGAAAAGTTTTTTCAATTCGCTCTTTATGTCACCGCCTATGCGGAAAATAAAGAAGAACTCGATAAAATTTCCAATGACATCGAGCTGGTTTTCGGTTCCAAATTGATTTATTCGCGAAGGGTGCTCTATCAAGCCGAGCAAGGGTTCAATTCCACCTTGCCTTTGGGCAACGATGAGCTCATGGTGTCGTTTAACATGAATTCATCCCCATGCGCATCCTCGTTTCCTTTCATTTCTTCGGAGCTCACTTCCGATAACGGCATTTTGTACGGCATCAATCGGCATAACAACAGCTTAATTCTTTTTGATCGTTTTTCATTGCAAAACGCCAATTTTTCCATTTTCGCCACATCCGGAGCCGGAAAAAGCTATGCGATCAAGCTCGAAGTGTTGCGTTCGCTCATGATGGGCGTGGAAATCATCATCATCGATCCGGAGATGGAGTACAAGCACCTTTCCGATGCGGTGGGCGGCACCTATATCAATATTTCCCTCGCTTCCGAAGCGAAAATCAATCCTTTTGATCTGCCTCGTCCCATCGGATCCGAAGTCAAGACATCGGACATCATTCGCTCGGCGGTCATCACTTTGAAAGGCTTGGTTCGCCTCATGATCGGGCATCTTTCGCATAAGGATGACTCCATCGTGGATCGGGCTTTGCTTGAAACGTACGCGAAAAAAGATATCACCGCGGATTCGGACTTGAGCCGTGTCGAAGCGCCGCTGATGCAGGATTTTGAAGACGTTCTCGAAGGTATGGCCGGAGGCGAAGACTTGGCCATGCGGCTGCGCAAATTCACGCAAGGCACGTTTTCGGGGCTGTTCAATAGTCCGACAAACGTGGATATGAGAAATCAGCTTGTGGTGTTTTCCGTGCGCGATCTTGAAGACGAGCTTCGCCCTATCGCCATTTACACGATCGTCAATTACATCTGGAATGTGGTCCGTTCCGAGCTGAAAAAACGCATTCTCGTGATCGACGAAGCTTGGTGGCTGATGCAGCGGGAGGATTCCGCGAAATTCATCTATGCGCTGGTGAAGCGCTGCAGAAAATACTATCTTGGCGTGACGACCATCACCCAAGACGTCAATGATTTTCTTTCTTCACCGTACGGACAGGCGATCCTCAATAATTCCTCCCTGCAGCTTTTGCTCAAGCAGTCTCCGGCGGCCATAGACCTCGTGCAAAAAACTTTTTTACTCACCGAAGGGGAAAAGTACTTGCTCCTTGAAGGCGGTGTGGGCGAAGGCATTTTCTTTGCGGGTGCCAAACACGCGGCCATTAAGATCGTCGCTTCTTACACCGAAGATCAGATCATCACCTCCGATCCGAGACAAATCCTCGAGCTCGAAGACGCAAAAGCGGAGTTTGCGAAAGCTCTCGAGAAAGAGAAATAGCCCGCTTCACTTTGATACGGTCACCATCGGGGCGGAGTTTTCGACGAATGAGTGAAAACGGCATCTCGAGCAGAGAGAATTTTGAAAAAAAAGTTCCATTTCGTGTTTATGAAGACGTTTTCTAAACAGAGGGAGAAACTATGAAAAAAATTTTTGCCTTTTTGGGGATCCTCGCGGTTCTTGCGCTCGCATGGTATTGGTTTGCGACGCGAAACGGGGGAACGCAACAGGTTTCCGAAAATCTCAGCGGCGCGCTTCCTCCGGCTTTGGATACCGCCTCGCGGCTGGACAGCACTCCGCAAACGCCGGAAGAAGCGCTGACCTCCCCGGAAGCAAAGCCCAGTCGCGATGAATCGGAAGTGGAAGTGATTGCCCGCATTTTCGCGGAAAAATACGGCAGCTACTCAAATCAAACCGAGTTTTCCGGGTTTTCGGATTTGAAAACATTATCCACTCCAAAAATGCAGGAATGGCTTACGACGTATCAGTCGACGATACGAGACACCTATGCCGCCGGTACCGAAGTCTATCAGGGTATCAGCGCCAAAGTCATTTCACTGGAAAGTGCGCTTGACGCGGAAAAAGCCGTCGTTACCGCCAAGGTTCAAACGCTTGAATCCAAAGCCGGCGAGGTCGTTTTAGCGGCAAAGCTCAAAGACCTCAAAATCGAGCTTCAAAAACTCGACGGTCATTGGCTTGTCAGCGGAGCATTTTGGTTGTAAAATGCGTCTCGTAGCCTATCAGCGTGCTGATATGATCGATCGGTTTCATAAAAAATCCCCCACATTTCTATGGAGGATTTTTTATTTCACATGCGACAGATTTTTTTGGATAGCCTTTTTCCAAAGGTGTGTTTGGGGTGCAATCGGGAAGTCGATTTTTGTTGCACGGATTGCATCGACACCGTCTCGCTTCTTCCGTATCAGATATGCCCGGTCTGCTATCAGCAGAATACCGATGGCGTACCGTGTCGCGCATGCGAGAAAACAAGCCATCTCGATAGACTCCTCGTCGCCGTGTCGTATGAACAGGCTTTGGTGAAAAAACTTCTCTTGGCATTCAAATATGAATACGTGGAAGAGATCGCTACCGTGCTGGCTTTGTATATGCGACAGCGACTCTTGGCTCACAAGGTTTCGTTGCGTCATTGCGACGCCATCCTCATCCCAATCCCGCTTCATCGGCAGCGATTGAGAGATCGGGGATTCAACCAATCCGAACGTCTTGCCCTTGCCTTGATCCAATGTCATGTACCCGCACAAATCAATACTCTGGCGTTGATCCGCACGCACTACCGAAGCTCACAGGTGACGAAAATAAAAAAAGAACGCGAAATAAGCGTTCATGGGGTATTTGCTTGCGTTGATTCGTCATCCGTTCGCGGTCGAAATATAATGCTCGTGGATGACGTTTATTCCACGGGTGCCACCATGCAGGAGGCCGCCAAAGTCCTCAAAAAAGTCGGAGCAAAATCCGTTATGGGATTGGCCTTGTGCCGCGGGGAATGAGGAATCATCTTTATGTATTGAGGCTTCGGAGGGCACAGCTGCTTGCTTCAGCGATCCTTCTCAACCACATCGGGCCGGACGGGGATCGAACCCGCAACCTCCGCCGTGACAGGGCGGCGCTCTAACCAATTGAACTACCGGCCCGATGTGGTGAGAAAAAAAGTATGGAAAAAAGGGGCGTACAAACGCCCCGAGACTATCCTTTTACGACTTGGCCTTCTCCACAATCTTATCAAAAACGGCCGGATGCTCCAAGGCGCATTCCGCAAGCATTTTTTTGTTGAGGCTGATATTTTTTTGTTTGAGCAAATGCATGAATTTTGAATAATTCAAATCATGCTTTTCTCGCAATGCGGCATTGATGCGTATCAACCAAAGATTTTTGAAATTGCGCTTTTTCTTTCTGCGATCCTTGTAAGCATAGACGCCGGCCTTGGTAATGGCGGTTTTTGCCTGACGAATAAGCTTTTTACGTCCCCATTTGAAGCCTTTGGCGGCTTTGAGGATATTTCGGCGTCTTTTGACATGTGTCTTTCCACGTTTGACTCGAGGCATATGATTGATAGATTGACGGTAAAAAAAATAATCCGGATTTTTAAAGATGAATGAATCTTTTGAGCTGCTTTTGCTCCACCGCCGCTATGGCAAAATCACGGCGTTTGGCGCGACCGACTTTTCCGCTCTCTCGGGCGTTAAAATGACTTTGTCCAGCGACTTTTTTCATCAATTTTCCGGTTTTGGTGACGCGGAATCTTCCGGTAATGGTTTTTTTCGATTTCAATTTTCCCATACGCGTGAATAAAATATTAAACGGTTGAATCCTTGTTGTAAAATACGACGGTGAATTTGCCTCCCATTTTTTTGAGCGGTGACTCGATGACGATGTCAAAGACTTCGTTGGATTTTTTGAGTTTATCCATAAAACGATTGATTTTTTCTGCGGCTTGCGCTGACAGCATATGTTCTCGACCTTTGAGCGCAATTTCAACCTTTACTTTTTGTCCTTTTTCGATGAACTTGATGGCCTGATCCAGTCGGATATTTTCATCATGCTCGCTCATGCGTATGGTGAGACGGATGCTTTTGATGTCAATCTTTTTCATCTTTTGCTTTTGTTTTTGTTTGAGTTTTTCCCTTTTGTATTTGAAGCTCCCGTAATCCAAAAATTTCACCACCGGAGGAACCGCTTTGGGAAACACTTCCACGAGATCCATTTGACGATCATAAGCCATCTCAATGGCTTTCTTGGTGTCCATCACGCCGATCATTTCGTTTTTGTCGTCGATCACGCGCACTTCAGGTACGCGAATCTGTTCATTGGCGCGGTATTCCAAGTCGATTTTTTCAAATTTTTTTCGACGGAAAGTTTTTCGCATGGATAAAGTATTTATAAAGCCCTTCTTCGTCGAAGAGCGAAAAATGGAGATGGCGGGAATCGAACCCGCGTCTGGAATGGATAGAATTCTATTTCTTCAAGAGTAGCTTTCTTTCATTCTTGATGCGATCTGAGAAAGAAAGCAAAACGACCGCATCACAGTCACAAAATTTTCGGAGAATATGGCGTGACGAACATATTTCCTGAGATTCATGAATATTGCACCGCGGGCTCCTTATGAATCCTCAAAAGCCGCGATGGGCCGATGCGTTTAGGCAATAGCCATGCTGAAGCTTGGTACCGCAAAAAAAGTTTTCACGGCATCTTTTGCTTTTGCGAATAAGTTTGCACTTATAATGTGCCACGGAGATTTGCGAGCATCATGGCGAGCTCGTCTTGCATAGAAACCTATCGAGTCATTCCGTCAAATCCAAACATCCCCGAATGTTTCCAAGGAAACGAAAAAAAACAATAAGCACAGCGCTTATTAAGGAAACTATACAGGGAGAGGGGAGGAAAGTCAACCATCCCAAGACTGTCCCTGTCTGAGGCAGACTTTGGATGGCAGGCCTCCGCTCTTCGCGGAACTGCTTCACCTATCGACGGAGCTCACCCCTCCGCCCTTCGGGCACCTCCCCTTGTGTAAGGGGAGGAAACTCTTTCGTACTCTATCCTCCCCTTGGACAAGGGGAGGTGTCATCCGTAGCGCAGCGGAGGATGACGGAGGGGGGGGCTTCGCGGCAAGCGCACGTATTCGTAGAAGGGGGGAGGGCTTTGGCGGTAAGCGGAGGATGACGGAGGGCGGGCTCTTTTTACCGCCTCCGTACACTCATCTCCCGGCGGATGTTGTTGTTGGTTTTTCTTTTTTTGCTGCGTTCGCTTTTATCGCTTTTTTTCATTCCCTTTCCGACTCCGTACTCTAGTTTGATAAGGTTTTTTTTTGTGTAAAGCTTTATCGGAATAAGCGAAAGACCTTTTTCTTTTTGTTTGCCGATGAGTTTTTTTATTTCGGATTTTTTGAGCAGGAGCTTTCTCGTACGCACCGGATCCAAGGAGACAAGGGGTGACGCAAAACGATATGCCGCGATATGGGCATTGAGAAGATAGGCTTCGTTGTTTCGGATCGTCACATATGATCCTTTCAGACTCACTTGCCCCAATTTTGCTGATTTCACCTCGTGGCCGAGCAATGCCAAACCGGCCTGAAGAGTTTCAAGGATTTCATAATCATAACGGGCTCTTTTGTTGACCGCGAGAATGGACATAGGGTAAGGAGGCTTGCCAAGGCATGGAAAGATTGTGTACGTTGATGATACGAACGGCTTTGAAGTTTTTCTATGATTCGAGGAAAAATACGAGAATATCTGCTGAAAGCTTTATTATCGGCGCAAAAGGAGCAGAGGTTGCCGGATTTTGATGCTTTACCGATCACCGTGGAAAGACCCAATGTGGGAGATTTCGGCGACTATGCTTCCAATATTGCCATGGTTTGCGTGGAAAAAGCAAAAAAACCTGCAATGGAAATAGCCGATATACTTATCGCCAGTATGAAGGCGCTCAAGGGTGAAGACTTCGATGCCATATTTTCCAGCATCGAAGCCAAACGCCCCGGATTCATCAATTTTACGCTTTCGGACGGCTATCTTGTTCGTGAGCTGCACCGTATCCTTGAAGCCAAAGATCAATACGGAGACAATGATTTTGGAAAAGGAAAAAAGGCCATCGTCGAGCATACCTCGGTGAATCCGAACAAGGCCATGCATGTCGGGCATATACGGAATGCCTTTTTGGGTGATTCCCTGTCTCATCTGTTGCGAAAAAACGGGTATACCGTGGAAGTTCATAATTATATTGACGACACCGGCGTTCAAGTGGCGGATATTGTTTTGGCACTCAGACATTTTGCTGATCGCCCCCCAAAAGCGCATCAGAAGTTTGACCATTATTGCTGGGATCTGTACACGGCCATTCAGAAAGCGTATGAAGAAAATCCGGATTTGAAAAAAGAACAAAGAGAAATCCTTGCGTCTCTGGAGCGGGGGAGCGATGCGACGGCCGAATATGCCGAAAACGTGGTGAAAAAGATTCTTTTCGATCATGAGCAAACATTGTCGAATTTTGATGTTTTCTATGATGTTTTTTTCTGCGAAAGCGCGATTTTACGTACCGGGCTTTGGGAAATCGTTTTTGAAATATTGAAAAAAGATGGTCATATCAGTCTCGAAACCGAAGGGAAAAACAAGGGATGCTGGGTGATGAAAAACATTGAAATGAAGAACGCGGAAAACATGGAAAATCCCGATAAGGTTTTGGTCACTTCGGGCGGGAATATCGTCTATACGGCCAAAGATCTGGCCTACCATCTCTGGAAATTCGGTTTGGCGAAAGCGGATTTTCGTTATGAACCGTTCTTGAAACAAAAAAACGGTAAATACATTTATAAAACTTCCGCAAAGGGTGAAACCATGTCCGAATGGGGAAATGCCGACATTGCCTTTACGGTCGTTGATGAGCGGCAAGCATATCCGCAATCGGTCATCCGTTCGGCGTTGATGAAAATGGGATATGAAAAAGAGGCCGCGGCTTTGCACCATGTTTCCTATGGAGTGGTGACGCTTTCGCAAGCGACTCTCAAAAAAATCGGCATGGATATCACCGACGAAAAGAAGGCCTATACCATGTCCGGGCGAAAGGGCATCGGCGTGAAAGTGGATGATCTCTTTGATTTGCTGATCAAGACCGTCGAACACAAAAAATCGACAGGCGAATCTGTCGAAGGCGAAAGTGCTTCTTCATTTTCGATAGCCAATGCGGCTTTGCGAGCCTATATGCTCAAGGCCAATCCTCGGCAAGAGGTGGTTTTTGACACCGAAGAAGCCTTGCAGATGACCGGCGATTCCGGGCCTTATATTCAATATACTCATGCAAGGATTCATGGTATTTTAAAAAAATCAAAAGAACGTTTTTCCTCTTCAGACGTGAAGTCGGATTTCGTTTGCTCCGACATTTTCGAGAAAAATGTGCTTCGGAAACTGCGTCTTTTTCCGGAAGTCGTGGCGTCGTCCTGCGAAAAGGTGCATCCGCATCTGGTGTACGCCTATTTGATAGACCTTGCGTCGGCTCTGAATACGTTTTATGATCGTTGTGCGATTCTGAAAGCGCCGGATGTCAAGGTTCGAAAATCGAGAACGCTTCTTATCGCCGGAGCGGCTCAAGTGCTCAAAAACGGGCTTGCCATCCTTGGCATAGAAGCTCCGGAAAGGATGTGAGCCGCCCTCGCGGGGAATTTTTTTTCATCTCAAATATCGATCGTGTATGTCTCTAGAAAAAATAGTCAATCTTGCCAAAAGGCGCGGATTTGTATTTCCGTCTTCCGAAATTTATGGAGGCTTTGCTTCGTGTTATGATTTCGGGCCTTTGGGGGTGGAGCTGAAGAATAATTTGAAAAAACTTTGGTGGCGCTCGATGGTGTATGAAAACGCCGACATCGTCGGGTTGGACGCATCCATTCTGATGCATCCCAAGGTATGGGAAGCGTCCGGACATGTCGAGAATTTTTCCGATCCGCTGGTGGAGTGCAAAAAATGCCATAAAAGATTCCGAGCGGATCATTTGCTCGAAAAACAGGGCATGGATCCCGAGATGCTTGCGTCGGATCCGAAAGAAGCCGTGAAAAAAATATCATGCCCCGAATGCGGGGGAGATTTCGGCGTTCCGCGCGATTTTAATCTGCTGATGAGAACATCGGTGGGTCCGGTGGAAGATACGGCTTCGCTTGCGTATTTGCGCGGAGAAACCTGTCAGGGAATCTATGTAAATTTTCAAAACATTGTGGATACCACGCATAAATCGCTCCCTTTTGGCATCGCGCAAGTCGGCAAAGCGTTTCGCAATGAAATCACCCCGGGCAACTTCATCTTTCGCATGAGAGAATTCGAACAAATGGAAATGCAATATTTCGTGCATCCGGATGAGGCGCAGAAATTTTTTGAACTTTGGAAAGAAAAAAGGATGCGATGGCATAAAGTTTTGGGATTCAAACCGGAGTCGATTCGTTTTCGCGATCATGCTCCCAATGAAAGGGCGCATTATGCAAAGGCCGCTTGCGATATCGAATTTTCATCGTCGTTTGGATGGAAGGAATTTGAAGGCATACACAACCGTGGAGATTGGGATCTGTCGCGACATTCGCAATATTCTGGCAAAGACCTTTCGTATCGCGACCAGCGGACCGGCGAAAAATATATTCCATGGATCATAGAGACTTCCGTCGGCGTGGATCGCGCCGTTCTTTTTCATCTCATGAACGCCTATGAAGAAATTTCCGGCGGTCGGGGTGAGGATGCGGTCAAAGAGTCGGAAGTCGTTTTGCGGCTTCACCCCGCCTTGGCGCCGGTGAAGGCGGCCGTTTTACCCCTTTCAAAGAAACCGGCTCTCCAAAAACTCGCGAAAGATATTTTTGACTCTTTGAAATCCGGATTTATGACGGTTTACGACGAAACCGGATCGATCGGAAAACGTTATCGGCGACAAGACGAGATCGGCACGCCCTATTGCATCACCGTGGATTTTGAAAGCCTCGATGATCATGCCATGACCGTCCGTGAGCGAGATTCCATGAAACAGGAACGTGTGAACGTCGCGGAAATAGGAAAGTATTTTGACGAGAAGTTTGGGATATGAGCGGAGGAGACGATGGAACATGAATTTTGAAAAAAACGATCTAAAAAGGTCGTTTTTTTTTGCTGACTACTGAGCACTGAGTACTGAGTACTATCTTCTGTGTTATACTAAGAAAAAAAGTGAACGTATGTCCGGTGCGCACACCACTGTCAAAACAAAAAAAAATCTCGCATGGATCGTTTCGGCGGATATGGGGTACGGGCATGAAAGAGCCGCACACCCGCTGCGTTACCTTGCGCTCGATGAAGTCTTGACCGCAAACAATTACGAAGGCATCACCGCCAAGGATGAAAAGCTGTGGCGTCAAAGCCGCGGTTTTTATGAATTTGTATCGCGTTTCAAACGCGTTCCTTTTTTCGGAGAAATGATGTTTGACGCTTTCGACCGATTGCAGTCCATACCGTCTTTTTATCCCCAGCGCGACCTGTCCGCACCCAATATGCAGGTGAGAGCCATTTATAGGTTGCTGAAAAAAGGCTGGCTCAAAAGTCTCGTCGAAAAAATGAATCGTCGGCCGTTGCCGATGATCACCACGTTTTTCGTCACGGCTTTGGCCGCCGATTATTTCGGGTATCAGGGCGAGATCTATTGCATCGTCACCGATACGGATATGAGCCGAGCATGGGTGGCTTTGGATCCCAAACGCAGCAGAATCCAGTATTTTGCACCCACCGAAAGAGTTGTCAAGCGCTTGCAGCTGTATGGAGTTCCGAGAAACAAGATTTTTTTGACCGGATTTCCCTTGCCAAAAGAAAATATCGGAGGTAAAAATCTTCGGATACTCAAAAAAGATCTTGCCGAAAGACTCTTTCTCATCGATCCGCAAAAAAGGTTTCTCTCCAAATACAAAGACACGGTGGCCACCGAGCTTGGATTGTCTTCTTTTATGAAAAAACCCGATCGTCCCCTCACCGTGACGTTTGCGGTCGGAGGAGCCGGAGCCCAGCGAGAATTGGGTCGGGAGCTCGTGTATCGTTTTCGGCATTTGATAGCCAAAGGAAAAATGAAACTGGTGCTTGTGGCGGGTGTGAAAAACGAAGTGTATCATTTTTTCCGCGAATCGTTTGAATTCGCTGGGTTGAAAAAGTGCTTTGGAAATTGTGCGGATATTCTTTATGCCACGGATAAGGAAAAGTATTTTGCGGCTTTTAACGCGCTTTTGCGAAAAACCGATATTTTGTGGACGAAACCTTCCGAGCTCTCATTTTACTCGGGGCTGGGCATTCCCATCATCATGGCGCCATCCATCGGAGCTCAGGAAAATTTCAATCGCGAATGGCTCAAGGCCGTGGGAGCGGGCATCACGCAAAAGGACCCCACCTATGCTGATGAATGGCTCATGGATTGGCTTGATTCCGGCTGGCTCGCCAAGGCCGCATTTGAAGGCTTCCTCTACGCGCCCAAAATGGGAACCTACAATATCGAAGAAATTCTCATACACAAGAAACTGAAATTGGAGATGCCTTCGTTGATTTATTGAAAGGGTCTGATGACGATGGATGCGCAAAACGTTTTCCATTTACGGCCGACGACGTGACGGTTTATTGCATCATATTTGATGGTGTGGTAAAAAGATGGATTCTTTGTCGATGTTCGTTCTCTTTTTTAGAATCTTTTCAGCAAAAGGATTTTTTTAATGTTTCAAAACGAAGCTCAGAAACAGGGGGTGATGGGGATGTTAGCGGTTCTTGCGTTGCTCTGTTTGATTTTTGGAGGAAAAGAAAAAAAGAAAGTGGAAACTTCGGATTGGGAAGCTATTTTGAAAAGCTATCCGGAGGGTGAAGATACTCTGTATGTGACCGAAGAAAGCAAGCCCGATGAAGTGAGCGCCCTGAATCGGGAACTGGTGAAGATTTTCGTCGAGTATCGAGATACCAATGATTTGACGAGGCAAGTGTATGCTCGTCTTGGATTTTTTGATTTTTACCGCGCCGAAGGAGGCAATGAACTTTTCTCGGAAATTCTCTCGATCAAGCGGGAAGGAGAGTCGTTTCGTATCGTATGGATGAGCAAGTCTTCGATGGGAGGAGGGAAAATGATGATTTCGGAAGGAAAAATGACTTATTCCTTACTCGATATGTCAGCGAAAAAAATCTTTATCGAGCCCGTCAAAGGATCGGTGAAAATGCTTTGCGCCATGATCTACGCGAAATTGGCCGAGAGATTTTTGGCCTTTGATAAAAGTGGAATCCGACACGGGACCCTGAACGCCGATGATCTGTTTTTTATTGCCGTTCATATGCAGGAACTTATGAACGTGATGCACGAAAAAAAAATTGAGTTCATCCTGCGGACGATAGGAAAAAAGATCAACGGTGAAATTTCCGGGAAAAATGTCTTGCGGTACATTTCTTTGGAAGAAATTCTTCATATTGCAAAAATAATCGGGTACGTTAAACCTTCAAAAAGGCAGCTTATCTCAATCGTGGCGCTGGTTCAGACATGGGTGTTTTTTGAAGGGGTGGAAAAGCTGAATTTTCCCCAAGAAATGAAAAGAAAGCTCAAGTACAGCTTTCTAACCGATACACAGTAATTTTTTTTAAAAAAGGAAAAATCACACAAAGGTGTCACAAGCACCTTTGTTTCTTTTCAGGGGGCATTTTTTTTGATACTGTTTGTGTGCACCATTGTTTTTGAGCATGTTGATGATCGTTTATTATGGCAAAATTTTACATCACCACCCCAATTTACTACGTGAACGACAAACCCCATATCGGGCATGCGTACACGACGATAGCGGCCGACATATTGGCTCGATTTCATCGCATGAAGGGAGACGACGTCTTTTTCCTTACCGGCACGGATGAACACGGAAAAAAAATCGCCCAAGAGGCCGAGAAGCGTGGACAATCTCCGCAAACGTTTGTCGACGAATGGTCAGCAACCTTCATGGAAGCATGGGATACGCTTGGGCTAAGCCACGACTTTTTCATACGCACCACTGAAAGCCGACATGAAAGGATCGCCAGCATGCTTTTGCAAAAGCTTTATGACGACGGGTTTCTCTACAAGGGTTCTTATGAAGGGCTGTATTGCGTCGGATGCGAAGCGTACAAGGCTGAAAGCGAATTGGTGGATGGACTGTGTCCCTTTCATAAAAAAGCCCCCATACCGCTGTCCGAAGAAAATTGGTTTTTCCGGCTTTCGGATTTTACGCCTCGAATCAAGGAAAAGATACTGTCAAAGGAAATGCGCATCGAACCCGAGGCGAGACGCAACGAAGTCTTGAGCTTTTTGGAGCAGGGAGTCAAAGATATCCCCATTTCCCGCAAGGATGTTCCGTGGGGAATCGTATTGCCCTTTGACCGCGAACAAACCTGCTATGTGTGGATTGAAGCGTTGATGAATTACATTACGGCTTTGGATGTGTACGAAAACGAGGAACATTTTCAAAAATTTTGGCCCGCCGATGTGCAGCTGATGGCCAAAGACATTCTCAAGACTTTTCATGCCGTCATCTGGCCTTCCATGCTCATGGCATTGGGTTTGCGTGTGCCAAAAAAACTCTATGCGCACGGTTTTTTCACCATCGAGGGGCAAAAAATGTCAAAGACCTTGGGCAATGTGATCGATCCCACGGATTGGGCGAGGCGATATGGAAACGATGCCTTGCGATATTTTCTCTTTCGCGAAGTGACTTTCGGTCAAGACGGAGATATTTCCGAAAAACGTATGAAAGAGCGTTACACGTCCGATCTTTCCCACGGTCTCGGAAACCTTGTCAGTCGGGTATTCGCTTTGGCGGAAAAACGCCCCTTCAACGCCGATTACGGCGGAGGTTTCGAAGATATTTCCACAATCGTATGCGCGGCATGGGACCAATACGACGCACGGATGTCCGAATTGCGATTCCATGAAATACTCACCGTTGTTTGGGACATCGTTTCAAGCTGCGACTTGCTTATCGAGTGTGAGAAGCCTTGGCAGCTCGCAAAAAGCGACGCGGTTCGTTTTTCCCAAGTCTTGACCTCACTCATGGAATGCTTGCGTCATATCGCTTGGATGCTTTTTCCTTTTATGCCTGAAGTTTCTGAAACCATGCTCGCGGCTATGGGAGTTTTCGATCGCGAAAAAAAATCGCCTTATGCGAATTTGAGAAAGTGGGGTACAATTTCAGGTGAAATTCGCGCGCAAAAGTTTCCCGCGCTTTTTCCCATGCTTGAAACAAAACAATAATGCACATGACTTATTTTGACATTCTCCTTTTTGGTATTCTTTTGTGCTTTGCCGTCGCCGGATTTGCGCGCGGATTGATCCGCACGTTGGGAGCTTTGATCGGAGTATTCGGTGGCATGATCATCGCAGGAAAATTCACGGCGGTGGTTTACAAAAGCATCGATTTTCTCGACGGATCTCGATACGGATACGCCATCGTTTTTTTTCTCGTATTCGCGGTATCCAGCAAAATCATCCATATCATTTTCATGGTGATCGACAGGATTTTTCGCATTCTTTCGATCATTCCGTTCGCAAAAAGCGTCAATCGTTTGGCGGGCGCGGCTTTGGGTTTTTGCGAAGGCATCCTGCTCCTTGGAGTGATTTTTTTCGCATTGTCGAGATTTCCTCTCTCTCAACCTTTCCGTGAAATTATTCGACTTTCCACGGTTCCGAGCGCGATATTCTGGATATCGTCTTTTGCTACCGCTTGGGTTCCCGATATTCCCGGAGTCATTTCCTGGGTTTCAAAGTGAGACGACTCCGATGTCTTAGCGACGGTCATTCGGATTTTTTTTTATAAAAAGAAATATTTCTTGCGGTTTCGAAAAGTTTTAAGAGAAATCATGTTATGTTTTTTGATACGCATACTCATGTCAATTTCATCGCGTACAAAGATGATGACGAAGTCGTGTTGAAGCGCGCATATCAGCAGGGTACATGGCTCGTGAATGTGGGCACGCAAAAAGACACGTCAAAAAAAAGCGTGGAGCTTGCATCACGCTTTGAAAAAGGCGTGTATGCCTCCATCGGTTTGCATCCAGTACATCTCGACGGGGACAGGTATGAAGAGTATTTCGCGGATGGCAAAAAATCCGAATTCAAAGTGCGACGGGAGCGGTTTGATTACGATTATTATGCCAATCTCGCCAAACATCCTCGCGTGGTGGCGGTGGGAGAAGTGGGGCTGGACTATTACAAGAGAAAAAAAAGCGAAATTTTTGAGCTGAGAAATACACAAATCGAGAATCTTCTAGAGCACCTGAAGCTCGCTTTGGAATTTGATCTCCCGCTTATCATCCATTGCCGCGACGCTCACTCGGACCTGAAACGTTTTGTCGCGGATCATCGCAAGGAAATGCAAAAAGTGGGAGCGGTCGTGCATTGTTTCACGGCAAAGGAAGACGATGCAAAATATTACATCTCGTGCGGCATGCGTATCTCGTTTACCGGGCTGATCACCTTTTGCCATGATTGGGATGATATCATCGAAAAGACCGACATCGCGCATATCCTTTCGGAAACCGATGCTCCGTATCTTACTCCCGTGCCGCATCGCGGGAAGCGCAATGAGCCCAGCTTCGTGAAATACGTTGTCGCGCGCATCGCGGAAATAAAGAGAATGGATGCGGAGGAAGTCGAGAAAAGACTTTTTGAAAACGCCCTTTCTTTTTTCAAAAAAATTTCTCCGTGAAAAGTCGAAACATGTGCTATACTCAAGGAAGACATTTGAATAATATTTTTTATGCCTCGACTCAAAAAAACGTTTATCGATCCCGATGAAGATGCGAAAAGCGAACCCGACAAAAGGATCGCGCATGAGGAAAAGAAATCGAAAAATTTTGGATTTGTTTTTGTTTTGATCGTCATCGTCATCGTTTTTGGTTTGTTCATTTGGCAAAGCGCTTCTCAGCAGCTGAAAAAAGACGCGGAAATATCCAAGCTGCGTATGGAGCTCGAATCGCAAATTTCGGAGCTTACCGGAAAGCTGTCGACGCTTGAGGGACAGGCAAAAGACAAGGCAAGCGGCGAGATATCGAAAATCAGCGATGAAATCCAAAAATTGTCCGAAGAATTGTGGTATGCGAAGTTTATTTTGGCGCTGAATGAAGCATTGGGAATTTCCGAAGCTCAAAAGATGCCCGGAGAGAGCAATCGGTATGTGTATGTGACCGAGAAAAAGGGCACATTTTCTTTGTGGCTCTACGACGCCGAAAAAGACGCGCAATACGCTCAATCCAAAGCTTTTGACATCCTTGGCGCTCAAAAAAGACTGTATCAGAAAAAAGTGTCTTCCGGAAATGTATTGGCCGTTTACGAGGTTACGGACAAGAGCATTGTTTTCCTGGAAAAGGATCCGGTCGATACGCTCAAAGATTGCGAAAGTTTTTTGCTTACCTATGAAAAAGATCTGAAAACGATTACCCTCACGAAAGATCTGCTCAATGCCGGAAGTCTGATTTCCGATGAACACTATGTCCTTTCCGCCGATCGGGCTGCGGCTGAAAAAGAAAAGGTGACGCTATGCGAGGCTCAAAAATCCGAAGCTCAAAAATCAAAAGCAAATAATTAATTTTTTTCTATGTATATCAGTAAAGTGTATTTTTATCTGGCGCTTGTTCTCGGTCTTTTGACGGTCATGTCTGCAGTGCAGACCGACTATGATCGCGTGGTGAACAATTCCAACAGCATCGCTTTGGTGGCCGCTGGTTTCGCCGTCGCATCCATGATGCCCGACAAGAAAAAATGATTTTATAAAAAAATGAATGCCTTGAGCATCGTCATATGAAAAACAACAAAAACGATTCATTGTGCGAACAGATCGGGTGCGACCACATTTTCCCTTTTATTTGCATTTTGTTGGGGGCTTTGATAGTGCTTTTTTTTCTGATCAAGCTGACGGACATTTCCGGCGATATGGACTACAAAGATACGAGCATTAAAGAAGGGTATCAGGAGCAAATTTCGGATCTCCAAATTCAGATAGAAGTTTTGAACTCAAAAATCGAGGCATTGGAAAAAAATCGATAGAAGAAAGCCAAAAACACAAAAACATAAAGGCGAGTTTCGCCTTTTGTTTTTTAAACGGAATACCATATGGCATTTTCATACTTGGATACGCTCAACCAAGCTCAAAAAGAAGCGGCCATGCACGGGGCGGGGCCGCTTTTGATCGTCGCCGGCGCGGGTACCGGGAAAACGACCGTGATCACCTCCCGCATCGCCTATCTCATTGACAGCGGACTGGCGAAACCCGAAGAAATCCTTGCGCTGACATTTACCGACAAGGCGGCGGAAGAGATGGAAGAACGGGTGGATCGTTTGCTTCCTTATGGATATTTTGATTTGTGGATCATGACGTTTCATGCGTTTTGCGAACGCGTATTGCAACGCAACGGCATGGATATCGGATTGCCAAACGATTTTCGCATCCTTTCCGACACCGAACGCTGGAAGCTGGTTTTTGAGAATTTCGCGCGTTTTCGGCTCGATTATTATCGTCCCTTGGGAAATCCCACCAAGTTTATCGTCGCGATGCTGAACCATTTTTCCAAATGCAAGGACGAAGCCATTTTTCCGGAAAGCTATGTGGAGTACGCGAAAAGTTTAAAGCTTGACGCCGATACGGCTTTGGACGTCAAAAACGGACCAATCGCCGAAGGAAGCGCCGACCGAAACGAGACGGATCGCGTCTCTGAAATCGCCGACGCCTATCATACGTACCAAAACGTTTTACTCGAAAATTCGGCTTTGGATTTTGGCGATTTGATTACCGATACGCTGCGCCTTTTTTCCAAACGCAATCATATTTTGGGACTGTATCTCAAGCAATTCAAATACATTCTCGTGGACGAATTTCAAGACACGAATTTTGCGCAATATGAGATCGTAAAAATGCTTTCATCTCCGCACAACAACCTTGTGGTCGTGGGGGACGATGATCAAGCCATTTATAAATTTCGCGGGGCATCGATCAGCAATATTCTGACGTTCAAAAAGGATTATCCGGACGCGAAAGAAATCGTTTTGACGCAAAATTATCGTTCATCGCAAAACATTTTGGATCTGGCGTACCGGTGCATCGTGCACAACAATCCCAATCGTCTCGAAGAACGACTGCATATCGAAAAAAAGCTATTGGCGCATGACCGCAAGACCGGCACCGTCGAATATCTTCATTTCGCCACCGGGGATGATGAAGTGACGGGAGTGATCCAAAAGATCGTTGAAATGCGGGAAAAAACATCTTGCGCATGGTCGGATTTCGCCATTTTGATACGCTCAAACCGAGCCGCCGATCCTTTTGTGGCCGCTTTTGAAGCTGCGATGATTCCCTTTACGTATTATGCGTCATCCGGACTTTTTTTGAAGCCGCTCATCATGGATTTGCTTTCGTATCTGAAGTTGCTTGACGATTATCACGAGAGCGGCGCCATGTATCGGGTGATCAACATGGATTCCGTGGGATTTTCGCGAGAGGAAGTCATGGCGGCAATGCAGGTCGCCCGCAAAAAAGCATGGTCGCTTCACGAAGTGTTTCTTCGGGCAAGCGCCTTGGGTTTTTCCCCCGAGTTTTGCAAAAACGCGGAAAGAATCGTGTCGCTTATCAAAAAACACGGTCAAAAATCTCGAGCGACGAACGCGAGCAACATTTTTTTGGAAGCGGTATCGGATATTGGAGTCATTCGCGGATTGCAGAAATTGCCGGAAGCCGAGTCTTTGGAACATTTTGATCACCTCAATCAATTGTATCTATTTATAAAGAGATTTGAAGAAACTTCCAAGGATCGTTCCTTGAAAGCGTTTTTGTCGCATCAAAAATTTTATCTTGAGGCCGGAGACGAAGGAGCTTTGGGGGCAAAGCCGGATGACGGTCCCGACAGCGTCAAAATCATGACGGTGCATGGCGCCAAGGGGCTCGAATTCGAACATGTGTTTGTCGTCAACATGGTCGACCGGCGTTTCCCGACAAGCGAGCGAAAAGATGCGATTTTGATACCTTCGGCTTTGATCAAGGAGATTATCCCCGAGGGAGATACTCATCTCGAAGAAGAAAGACGTTTGTTTTATGTCGCCATCACCCGCGCGAAGGCAAGCTTGTTCTTCACCTCGGCGGAAAATTACGGAGGAAAAAGGAAAAAGAAACTTTCAAGATTCTTGCATGAGGCCGGTTTGGTGAACGAATCCGACACGGTCAAAGAGATTCCGACGCATGTTTTCGGCGGCGTCATGCTCGGATTTCCAAAAACGAAACGGAGCGAAAAAAACGCGCTTGTGCCGGCCGAGATTCCCAAGCATTTGAGTTTTACGCAGATCAAATCTTTTGAAACCTGCCCGTGGCAATATCGTTACGCCTTTATCGTGAAAATTCCCGTAGCCGGAAAAGCGGCGTTCAGCTTCGGAAAAACCTTGCATTCGTGTCTGCAGAAGTTTTTTTCCATCTTGGTCGTCGCGAAAGATCGGCGGCAAGGATCTCTTTTTTCGGATGCGAGCGAAAAACCGCTTACACCGCCGTCACTTGAGGATCTGATGAGATATTATGAGGAATCGTGGATTGACGAATGGTATGAAAACGCTGTTCAAAAAGAAAATTACCGAAAAAAAGGAAGGGAAATTTTGCGGGGATTTTTTGAAAAGCATCGCGACGCTTGGCCGGACGTGCTCTTTGTCGAAAAAGGGTTTCATCTCAAAATCGGAGACGTTACCTTGCGGGGAGTCATGGATAGGGTGGATAATGTCGGAGACGGAAGCGTCAAGATCGTGGATTATAAAACCGGCGGAGTAAAGACCGAAAAAACGGTTGAAAAGGATCAGCTCTTGCTCTATCAGCTCGCTGCTTCCGAGTGCATGGGAAGAAAAGTCGCGGAGTTGGAATTTTATTACCTCAATGAAAACAAGCCTCTTTCTTTTTTGGGAAAAGAAAAAGATTTAGAACAATTGAAAGAAAAAATCATGCAGCTCGTGGCTGAAATTCGAAAAGGCGTATTTCATCCGGATCCGGCTCCGCAAAAGTGCAAATATTGCGACTACAAAGAAATATGCGAGTATCGAAAGTTGTAGAGACATTTGAAAAAAAATCAAAAATGAGACAGTAGCAAAATGCGAACTACTCACCCTGAAGTTAAGCAAAGCGCATACTTAGGGCTCGCTCCAGAGCTTCGTATTTCATAATTTTTTTACAGTCTCAAAATGAGACCTGAAATCATCTTGGCAACAAAGACTATGGATTCTCTGAAAAATATTTTGAAGCGCAAGATGAAAACCGATGCCCTTGGCGAAGATATGGAAAAGCTTCTGGTGATGGACGTTTTTCAAAAATGGCTGGCCAAGACTTTTGGTCAAGAAGCGACGAAAGAAGCCGAAGCGCGGTATATCCGTCAGCAAAGTCTCGCGATATCCGTGAAGAATTCGTCGATCGCCTCGGAGATCAAAATGCGCGAAGCGGAAGTTTTGGCTCATTTGCATGAGAAAACAGGGTCTCGATTGGTTTTGAGGTTAAGATTTGTCGCATGAAATCCTGCAGTATGCGCATCGTTTAACTGCAGGGGTTTACCCTGCAGTGTGCGCTTCGTTCTACTGCAGGGGTAACGTTTATGACGTATAAAAAGTTTATCATTTTCATGATGACCGGTACGCTCATTTCGTTTATCGGTTGGTCGGTGATCGTATTTCGTACCGACCCTTTTTTTGCAACTCCAGCGGAGCTGATTCTTTTTTATGTGACGTTGTTTCTTTCTTCACTTGGTTTTTTTTCCTTGTGCGGAATGGGGGTGAGAACTTTTTTTTTCAAAAAAACCCATTATAAAGCCATCACATATCCTTCGTTGCGGCAGGCTTTTTTTTATTCGGGAATGATAGTCGTGTCACTGTATTTGATGGCCAACAGTCTTCTCAACGCCATCAATTTTTTCGCCCTTTTTTTCGCGTGCGTCGTTTTGGAAATTTTTTTTACGCGGCAATCCTCTCCGTCGCAAACAAAAGAAGCGATATGATTTCGCTTCTTTCGTTTTTTTGATGCTTTTCAATCGGCCCTGTCATTTTATTGACGGCCTCGCCGTGAAATCATAGCAATGATACCCGCTCGGGTGATCCCAAAATCGATTTTCAAACGTCGATGGAGCGAGTGCTCTTGGTTTTGTCTGGAGGGAGGTGTCTTCGGATGCTCTCGCAAACGTGGCGCAGAGGCGATAGGATGTTTCGTCGGTTTGGGAATACTCGTAAGTGGCGTTCGTTTGCGGATCCGAAAAAGAGTTCACATAAATATCCCGTTCATTCCCCAACGATTCAAAATCGGCGGGAAGTTTTTTATCATGGTTTTCCCAATACCGGTCGATGGCAAAGCTGATGCTCTGCAGATGCGACACTCTTTGATCATCAAGTAAAATATCCCTTTGCGAAGATGGTTTTCCCGAAAGGAAAATGCCGCCAGTTACCACCGTGACGACGGCAGCGATAAGAAGCGCGAGAAAAAATCGAAACGGAGTTTTGGACTGGGAATCTTTCATCCCTTTTTCTCCGCGGCGCAGGTCGAGAAGATAATAGGTGAAAACCGTACCGGCAATGATGAGCACGGTCAGAACTTTCAAGGAAAACCGCCAGGTCAATTCGCCTGCCAAGAGATTGTTCATGAGCATGATGAGATCCACGATCATCACGATCGTTGTGACGAAAAGAGTGATGTAAGTGAGCCATTTGTATATTTTTGATTCTTTTTTTTCGAGAATGGCGGCAAAAGATTGTTCCACGGCGCGCGAAACGAGCAAAAAAATCGGAAAGGCAATGATCAGCGACGCCAAAGCCGATCGGACGGTTATGGTCGAGAAGTCGCCTTCGGGAAAGGAAATCGGATCAAAAAACCAGTAGTTGATGTACTGGAAGATGAGTATGCCAAAATTGATGGCGCTGATGTAGAGCGTAGTGAATACGATCAAAAGGAGGAAAGCTTCCCTTGCGTTGAGATAGGGGCTTCGTTTGGGAATGGCGATCGGATAATCCGTCAGATAAAAGCGATCAAAAGCGTTTTTGACGTCATCCGGGCTCCATCCGGCTTTTTTGAGAACGGTTTCGATGGATTTTTTTTCAATTCCGCGATCGATGGAATTTTTGACAAAATGATAGAGTTCTTGGTTCATAGAAAAGTCATGATGTGATTATAAAACAGATGGTTTGTGAAACGGAAATCCGATCAAGCTGTCCGATTCCTGCAGATGGAACATCTATGATATATTTATACTGGAAAAAGAAAGTTTAGGAAAATAGCTATGAAAGAAAATCGTACGTTGGCAAGCCTGTGTGTCGTTGCGTTTGCGATCGCAATTTTGGCGCCATCGTTTGTTTTTTCACAAAGCGATTCGGAAAATGGAACACGCGGCGATGATTGCGGGAACTCTCAAAGCGAGTATGAAAGTGTTTCCGAACAGGTGAACGCCGTTTCTTGCGAGAAAATTCGATTGATGATCGCGCAAAAACAGGAAACCGTACATCGGCTGACAGACATTTCCGCGAAAATTCAAATTCAAAAAGAAAGTTATCAAAAAGATTATCGAGACGACGTCAATGCATACGTTTCATTTTTGAAAAAAAAATTTGCTTCATCATGGCTGTTTGAAGCTCCAAAGGAAAATCTTTCGGACTATGGTCATATCGGTTATCAAAAATACGGTTTGGATTTTTGGGTGAGATTGGATGAAAAAAATGTTTCGGAAAGTTTCCTTTTTCTTCAGGATTTCGGGAAATATGTTGATTTTTTGAAAAAAAATATTGATGAAAGTGCGCAAAACTATGAAAAATTCATGAGGCTGCAAAAAGATGTCGAGGTCGCAGCTCGGAGGCTGGAGATTGATATTCGCAAACTTGAGGAACAATTGCAAGATTGCGAGAAAAAAAAGGTGAATTTGATCACAAAGCTTGAAATTCTCAAAAAAGGATCCGGTCTTTGCATCCCGACGGAGCAGATCTTGGAAAAATCCGGAGAGACGCTTCATCGCGCCTTGGCGAGCGTGCTGTATCGCGAGTCGATCATGAATATGCTGACGCAAACGCTTGAAAAGGAATTGAGCGGTCTTGATGTTGCGCGACGAACCTTTGAAAATGACTCCGGATATCTGGTGTCCGCAAACCACGAGACGCGCTTGTCATGCGCCGAAGGGGATCTGATGCAAAAACAAAATGCGGTTTTGGAGCGATACGGTGAACTGGTGACATTGAGGAAGGATTTTTTTTCCGGCTATCGCAATCAGTACGGCGTTTGGGAGCGAATGAACGAATCCGGCGGCGAGGGGAATGTCTCGCGGGAAGAATTTTTTCGCGGCGTTACGGATTTGGGAATGCTGTCCGACCGATATGCGTCGTTGCAGACCCAAGTGACGCAAAGTTTCAGCGGTGTTTCGGAAGAGAAATTCCAATGTTTGAGAGGCATAAGCGAAGCTGGGAAAAATTTGAAGCGATGGAAAGAAGATATGGTCGTTCGAAGCGAGGCTCCAAAAAATGCGGTATCTTTACCCTATCAAGGGGAAACAATACCCGAGCAAGTGAAAGGAATTTTGGCTTCCGTCGCTTCGAAAGCGATAGTGAGCGAATGTCAGTGTCCTTTTACACTGATTTTTTCCGGGATGAACATCCTCGGGGGAGAAAAGCTCGGTGTCAACATGTGGAATTTCGGGCTGGCGCCCGTTTCAGTGCACGGAACGGAAATTTTCCCGGCTTCGATAAACGGACAAGTCGGTCAGGCGTTGACCGGCGGTTTGCTTGAAAATTTCGATCGTATGAACGTACCGGATGCGCAGAAAACGATTTTGGCGAGCGTTTTCGGAGACGCAATGGTTTCTTTGGTGAAAAGGAGTGCGACTTCGGCATGGATACGATCCAATCTTGAAAACAAAATCGGCGCATCTGGAAATATGAGTATGGATACGTTGACGCTTTTACGTGGAAACATCGAAGCTTTGCAGAGAAAGCTGCAAACCGATGGAGTGGTCATGGGAATAGCGCAAGGTTTTGTGACGCAAGGAGATGATGCTCCTCAATGCGATCAACCGGGTCAGGATCGTTTCATCGCCTATCTGTTTGATGCCAAAGCCCGACATCTTATGCTCGTGCTGAGTTCACAGAATTGCAATGATATCGTGCATCTGTCGTTTCTCATTGATTCGGTCGGTACGATTGATCCGAGTCTTACTCGGGGAGTCGTCATCCATCCCGACGGAGCAATAGCGGATCTGGAGGGGATATGATGGCTTGGTCCGGTATCCTTTTACGATTCCTATTTTTATGTCGCCGAATATAGGTTTTTGTGATGAACATGTCGGAGTGACGCTTCATGTATGACCATAAAAAAAATATTGATTTTCTTTGCGATCATGACTGCAATCACCGGAGTTTCCGCCATTCTTTTCGTCGTGTTCGTTCCGGTTTCCGAAGTGAAGCAGCCGCAAACGACGTCGCGTGGTGTGGAATTGATCGATCTGTCAAAGCATGAAGCGACTTCAATCGACGCCATCAGCCACGACGATCCGAAAATATCCGCGGTGCCATCGACGGAGAAATTTTCCAAGGATTGGTACGCTCTCGCGTCAAGATTGACCGATGGATCCAAGACGCATGATACGAAGGAGATTTTGGAAACATTGACCGTCGAGTCTTTGCAGCCAAAAGATGAAAGAGTCTCAAAAGACGTTGCGGTCGAGACAAAACGTCTCATGGAGCGAGAATCCAAGGTATGCGGATGTTTTGAAGAAAAAAACGCATGGGAATCGTTTCAGGGCTATCATGATGAAATCGGAACTCGACTTGAAAAGAGAATGAATGAAAAGGCGAAAGCAACTGCTGAGGAGACTCAATCGCTTCCGTCGATCGTTGCCGCGGCAAAAAATGAACTTTTTATGGCAGGGGACATCATCAATCAAAAATTGCTCGAGCGCGATATCGAGACAAAGTTTCAAGATTACCTCTCTTGCGCTCGTGCTTGTCCGCTTGAGACGGAAATCATCGAAGATGCGGTGGTGAAGGAATCGTTGGATCGATTCGCAAAAGAATTCGAAAATTTTTCTTCTGCCATTATTCTCGATTCGGACTTTTCGGCGGACAGGGGGTGCAAAGAATCGCTTGCGCAAAACAGGAAACGTTTTTCGCAAACGATTGCCGAGGAAGATACAAGCGTCGCATTGCTTTCCGCGTTTTTGGATCAATCATTTTTGGGATGGAATGAAGTTGCATCGATAGCCGACGCCGAGAAGCGATATCGGGGGCAGGAACAACGCTTGCTGTCTTTGCAAAAGACTTTTGAGAGTGCGGCAAAGAAACGTATCGACGCGAATTCAGAATATCAAAACGACCTGCATGTTTGTCCGACGGCCGCAATTTCCGTAGAAGTGGGGGTTTTGACGCGTCTTTGGGACGCGTTTATCGGCGTATGGAAGGAGCTTTTCGGTGATGCGATGGATCGTCTGCGTCATCGTGTGGAGCAGCTGGCAAAGGTCGAAAAACTTCGCCTGACGGCCCAAAAAAACAAGGATCAAAACAAGGTCGATAGATATTTGAAAAATCGCGACATTCTCGAAGCCGATATCCAAACCGAGTTTGCGCGATTCATGGGAGAAAAATACGCCGCCGATCCAAACCGGGAGGGGATATGGTATCTGCGACTTCTTTATGAAGAGATAATGGCTTTTCGCGATCAACATTTGTGAATTCTTTTTTTACCGCAATACCGCATCAAGAGGGAAAATGAGAATGAAATTCTTCGAAAATGTAAGTGGAGAATCAGGGCAGAGAAAAATAACGGTTGGCGATTTTTTTTAAAAAAATCTAATCGCCCTTGCGGGAATTTTTTTTCGAGAGATGACTCAGAGTCAGTATCTGATACACAAAAAAAGCGAGGAATTCTCGCTTTTTTGGCACTCAAATTTCTGATTCCTTTTACTCCGTAACGATGACCTTCCCTCTTTTGTCGGGATGGAGATGATCATGAAACGGCCATGTACCTACGATATCAAAGGTAAAAGTGAATTCTTCGCCCGTTTTGAGAGCGCGGCAGGCGTCAAAAGTGCTGCCAAGGCATCCTCCGGTGGTCGGGTACAGCGCATGCGTGGGGTGGACGCCGCTCGCGGGCCAGAGATTTTGTTCGGTTTTATTGAGGAAAGAGACGGCATCACCTTTTTTTACGGTGATTTCAGCGGGCGTGAACGCGTTGTTTTCAAATACGATTGCATTCTTTTTTCCCGTCGGAGTCTGTGTTTGAGGCGCCGTTTGCTTTGAACAAGCTGCGCCCAGAAGCAGAAAAGCGCTGATGAGAAGCAATGTTTTTTTCATACGAAAAAGTATTGATGAATTAATGTTGCGCAAGAAAATGTTTTTGCAAAAAACTCAGCTCATGCCGGATGTGAAGATCTGATCCGAGAATTCTCTGGAGTCCCCGATACCAAATGTTTTTTGACACGCTGTCTTCTGTAAGTCGTACCAAGGTATTCCCGTTTTCAAAATGCAACTCGTATTTCCATAGGCCGGTGATGCCGTAGGAACTTTCTTTGACAGACAAAATCAAAGCGGCTTGTGGAGTCCTTTCCAGCCATTCGCATACGATAAATCTACCATCTTTGGAGATGATTTTCCATGTCGGCAGGTTTTTGGCGTTTTTCCCGAGCATGCTGATGGAGTCTATTTCCGGGCGATTTTTCGGAAAGCTCCCGATGTCATTGAGAAAAATCCATAGATCGTTTTGCGGAACGTTCACCGCCCCTTGAACGGAGCAATGGTATTTTTCCGGAGTGAAATATCCGGCGACGAAGATGATCAGAAAAATGATCAGCAGTATAGCCGAGATGATGAGGAGGAAATTGATAAGCATATTTTTTCGTCGGTTAGGATACCATAGGTTTAAAAACTTGAGAAGATTTCGGGGGAGAGAGGTTTGAGCGACGTCATTTCTTTGCAACGTCAACGATCGGCGCCGATTTTCCTTTCAGGAGAAATACCGCGGCGAGTCCAATCATCGGGATCGAGAGCCATTGTCCGGCCGTCATCGAAAAAAGGTAAGCGTTGTCCCAGTACTTGTCGGGTTCGCGGAAAAACTCGAGGAAAAATCGGAAGCTGCCATAGCAAAACACGAATATCCAGAAAAGCGTTCCGGGCTTTTGAGAATGCTTATGTGAACGTTTTTGGAAAAAAAGCAAAATGAAAAAAAGTACCAATCCTTCAAAAAAGGCTTCGTAAAGCTGTGAAGGATGCCGCTGCACATCTCCGCCCAGTCGAGGAAATTTCATTGAGAAAAAGAAATCCGCAGGTTTTCCGAAGAGCTCTCCGTTTATGAAATTTCCGATTCTTCCCAGCATGATTCCCACGGGTGCCATGATGATGAGTTTGTCGGCCAAGGAAAGAAAGGATATTTTTTTGCTCTTGCAGAAGAGCCATCCCGCGATAGCCGCTCCCAGCAATCCGCCGTGAAAAGACATTCCGCCTTTGTACAGCTGGAAAATTTCCAAAGGAAATGCGACATAATAGTCCGGATCATAAAAAAATACGAAACCGAGCCTTCCTCCGACAATGATTCCCAGAAATACCCAAAAAAGCAAATCCCAAATTTCGTCATTGCGGAGAGTCGTATCCTCGTCATGCGCAATTTTTCTGAACGTATACCATGCGGCGAGCGCGAAACTCACAAAATACAAAAAGCCGTACCAATAGACGGGTAGGCTTCCGACGGAAAAAAGGATTGGATCAAAATTTACGGTGAACATGAACTCAATTAAGGGGTCAGTGCTCAGCTTTGCGTTGATTGGAAAACCGATGTTCGAGTATTTGGCTGATGGAGACGGCCATGAGCAATATGAGTAGATAGGCAAGGATGCCCGTTTCCACATCAAATGGGATTTGGTGCATTGAACCCAAAATAAGCGCCGTATACCAAGAGGTAAGAGAAATGGCGCCAAGGGAAAAGGCGAGTTTGCGATATTTCGCGAGCTCTCTGGCTTTGTGATCGTGTTTTTTGTGAAAGGAAATTTTCATGAGTTTGGGAGCGATGACGAGATTGAGAAAAAATCCGTTGATGGTGATGACGAGCACGATGAACATTTTGACAAGGAATTTTGATGATTCGTTGTATTTTGCCATATCCGTGAGGTAGATGGCCGCGCCGCTGATGAAAAAAATACCGAGAGCCGTCCAGATGATCTGCGACAGCGTGCGCAACACGTCGGCTTCAAATCGTGAGATGCGAAAATCTTTTAAAAATTTGAAAAAAAGTATATCCCCGATGGTGGCTCCGCCCACACCAAGCCCCACGGCGATGAGATGCATGAGGACAAAGAGGAACTCGTATCTGACGAGTATCGGAGCCAAAGGAAACGGCAAGGACAAAAGCGTGACAAAAAAAATAGCCGTGCTCAGCGCCGCCGAAATGATGCACCACGAACACCAGTTTTTCAGGACAAAGGCTTGAATGCCGATGAGATAGGTGGAAAAAAGAAACGCGCCCCCGGAAACGATGACCGTGAGGAGCATCGTCGTTTCCGTCACCAAGGAAGTGAAAAGTAAAGTCATGGCGTACCAGAGGGCTATGAAAGAATAATAAGCGATTCCCATAAGTTCATTTGGGATGCCGAAAGTCCTTGCATATTCGCTCGTCAGCACCGGTTCGCAATGCATATTCATGGGGCATACCATCGCGTGGCCATTGTTTTTTTTGACGAAAATATAGCCGGCGATAAGCGTGCCGATGAACGCAAGAAAAATATTGATGAGTGAAGCGAGGATATATTCCATAGAAAAAACATCAGCGAAAAAATGGAATTGAAAAAAATTGTCTATTCCTTTCCGTATCGTTTTTCAAATGCCTCTCGGTCGCCATAAGGCAAAAAATTCGCATGATGTTTTGGCGGTATGAATCCTTTCTTTTTTTCATGCATGATGCCGCACCAGTATTGCTCGGTGCGGGCGGCGATTTCGACGGCGTAATTATAAACGCCGTTTGCGTAGCCGCAATACGCGCAGCCGATTTTTTGCAAAAAAGTGAGATACTGCAATCGATGTCGATCGATGAGGATGTAGTTCGAGCGTTTCACATACGGAAGCCCGTACAGCGGAAAACAGATGCGATGATAAATTTCCATGCAAATATCCAGAAAAAGCGTGGGGATGAGCATTCCCCATATGAACGGAAAGGATATGAAGTGTCGCAAGAAACGATTGGGGTGAAGTCGGTAATCCATAATAAACGGTGAAGAGGTGGACGAGAGATTATGAGCCGATACTCTCAAGATAGTATTTTTTCAAAAAAGTCTGCAAAATAAGGATTTCTTTTTTCAAAAAATCGGGCAGAGGAGCGAATGATTGAAGTTCAGCAATCGTAAGCCATCGGATTTCGTCGGTATCTTCGAGCGGCTTCGCGTCGCCGGATTTCCAGACGCAAAGAAAAGTGAGATTGATGACATGGACACCGTCGGATCGAAAGAAGGAATTATCGTAGATCAGTCGGATATCGTTCGTGATATTCACGCCGACTTCTTCCAGGATTTCTTTTTGCAACGTCGTTTCGAGGACATGCTCGGTTTCACCCGACGCTTCCACCTTACCGCCCGGCAATGTCCAGCTTCCGGGCAGATGAGATTCATGGGAACCGCGTTTTGCAACAAGAAAACGATTTCCCTTTTGTATCCATGCTTTGACGATCACCGGGAAAAGAGTCATTGCTTCCATAGAAGGTTTAAAATCGGATTGAGGTGCCTCAAAGATATCGTAACACGCTTCTTTCAAGAGATGAAGCTGTGTAAATTTGTTGCTCGCAGGCACATACTGACACGTTTATGAGGGCGTCACATTGATCATGCTCCCGCCAGGAATCGAACCTGGATCACGGGCTCCGCAAACCCGTGTTCTATCCATTGAACTACAGGAGCCAAAAGAAGGTATACCCTGAAGTATGCGCTTCGCTTAACTTCAGGGTGATTTCAGTCAAAAAAATAAAAAAATCGCCTGTGGGGGGATTTTGACAAAAAGACGGCTTTCGGTCAAATCGTCTTGCATGAACGTATAAATTCGTTTCAAATTTTTAAAATTCGGCTCAAAAAGTCTGAAATGCTTTCATTTTCCATATTCACGTTTTCGGGAATATTTTTTTCCAAAATTTTCCTGATTTTCATGATATTGTGATCCATCAGGGGAATGGAAAGTGTTTGACCGAAAAATCCTTTTTTCCGAAGATAAAGCTGTTTTACGACCGGAGGATTGAAGGCTATCCAGAAGTGAGAAAATTCTTTGTATGTATGGAAATTGTCTTCCAGTTGTATGCCGGTCTGATATACGGAAAAATGAATCGTGCCGGATTTTCGGGCGTTTTGGATAAAAAGAATGAAGGCGATGAGGATAACGATGACGGCAAAGAGACAATTAAACTTGACGATCGAGTAAATGATGAGAAAAGCGACGATGACGCCAAAAAAAATATACCAAAGATCCGATCTTTCGTGCGTTTCATATTCGGGAAATGACCATGATAGAAGTTGTTTTCCCTTGAGCTGGGTTTCAAACGATGGCGATGATTCCATATCAATCATTAAATCACAAAGAGCGGATTTGAACAAAAATATGATTTTTTGATGAAAAGAATTTTAGCAGCCGAGGCGTCTTAAAAGTTTTCCAATTTTTCCCATTTTATGACATTGGGAGGTGTTTTTGAATCGATGGTGACGCGCAATCTCGTGGTATGATCGCGTATTGTCGCTTCAATATCGATATCGGCTGGCACTCCGGGAGCTATCGGGTAGAGTGTGCAATCTCCTTCGGGATTGGTGATTGTTTCATTTCCGGGGTAATTTGAATTATCCACGATCATGCGGAGCACCTTCTGGGCGCATGATTCGGCGAGGAGATTTGTCGTCGTCTGATCGATCTGAGCTTGGATGACGCTACTGGTGTATCGAAAGCTTTTTGCCCCCAGCACCACGATCAATACGAACGCGGCCGTCATGATGATGACGGCGACGATGAGGGTGAACCCTGAAGTATGCGCTTCGCTTAACT
The DNA here is from genome assembly GCA_964485795.1 of uncultured Gammaproteobacteria bacterium. Lineage (GTDB taxonomy): Bacteria > Patescibacteriota > Patescibacteriia > VMEV01 > CAZAJQ01 > CAZAJQ01. Next base: position 151,664 of record CAZAJQ010000001.1, on the reverse strand, counting down.
TTAGGGTGAACCCTGAAGTATGTGCTTCGCTTAACTTCGGGGTGGGATTTTTTCGTGAAGGAAATTTTGACATATCAGTAAGAAAGCATTATCGTCGTCCGGAGATTTTCTTTTGAATACAGATCGGGTGTGGGAGGATTTTTCGTTTCGATGCTCAAGGATATTTGCGCGCCGTCTATGGGATCGCTCATTCTTGTTACGGAAAAATCCGTAACCGCAACGTCATCGGATGTCAGGGGTTCGGTCGCGGAGCCGGCGACAGACAGCATCAATTTCCCCGCGTTCAAAGTGAAAATCGATGGATACTTGAGCGGATCATCGCCGGTGAGTTCAAGCGTGTTCGAGGTTCCCGATGTCGGAGCGGTGATGGCGTTTGCCTTCTCGATTTTTGTTATGATCGTTTCAAACGCCACCGTCATGTTTCTTTGAACGATCAGGTCGTTGTTTGATAAGGCTCGGGAGCGAAGCGTCGAAATGGAAATGATCACGAGTATTCCCATGATAAGAGTCGTCAGCGTCGTGTAGATGATGAATTCCAAGAGCGTGAATCCTTTTTGACTCGGAGATGAGATCATAAAGACGGACCGATAATTTTTAGAGAATCTTGACTCCTTACCGTCGCGTAAAGAGTATTGTCTTTCATGATCATATCTCTTACCAGCTGCGAAAGATTGATGAAATCGATTTTGACGGGGGATTGCGTGTCGCGAAAATCATAGATTTTGAGCTCTTCATTTGCATCCGCGGTTCCTATGAAAACATAGGGAATCGCAAATTCTATTGCCATTACATCATTTGACTGTTCCACGGCTGACCGCAAAATCGGGGAGAATGGATCCGTAATGTCATAGAGAAAAAGCTCAGCTCCCGCCGAGTTTGATCCCATGCCGATGATGATGAAGTTTTCTTGCGCATTCAGCGAAAGAGCATCGGCGATGCCGACGATATCGATTGAATCGATAAGGACGGGGGAGGAAAAATTTGAAATGTCAAAAATTTGCACTTCAGATATGTCGGCACCGGTCGCGATATAAGCCCTGTCATTCACGACATCGATATCATTGCCGGCTGATGCGAGAGCGGATGACGAAAGGAGCGTCGGGGCGGCGGGATTGCCGATATCAAAGATAAAAAGTGTCTGCTCCGCCACCACGAAGAGAGACGTGTTCTGGATAATAAGTTTTTTTGCGTCTAAAGAGAGATTGATGACCGTTACCGGTATCATCGATGAGGGATTGCTTGCGTCAAAGACGCGCAGTTCTTCATTGTCTTTTGTGCCGGCGGTAAAAATGTAATTGCCGTACATGACGACGTCGTTGAGTGAGTCTCCGGTATCCAAAGATTGCAGCAGTACCGGAGCGGATTTGTTTGCGACATTGAAGCTGTAGAGTTTTGGTTTTCCGGTTGCCGCGCTTGCCGCGATGAAAGCCGTGATGCCGTCGGTGTCGATCCCATTGCCTTGTGCGGTCGCTCCTATATCTATTTGCCCCAAAAGCTGCAGATCGGTCCAGTTGCCCCAAACGTCTATTTGATACCAGTCGGTGAATAAAGCGTTAAAGGTGAAATCAAGGGTTTGCTGCAACCCCGAGGTATCCGTCCAGAGAATTTGTGAAGAAATTTGTTTTGTGACCAGATCGGGGCTGCTGATCGTGACGGATCGAGTGAATTTGTCGTATTGATCGCTGGATCCCGACCATTGCCATGATCCGTTCGTGAGGCTGAGACCATGAATGCCGTCGAGAAGCTCATGAAACGATCGACTGTGTATGGCGCGGCTGGCCTGCACTCCTTCCCGAGCGAGGTACATGGCTTCGATCCTGTCTTGACTGTCGACGATGCCGAGTATTTGCGTCCCCAGCAACGGGAAAATACCGCTCATGATGATGACGATGATGGTGAGAGCTATCAAAACCTCAAGGAGCGACTGACCCTCTTGAGAGCGAAATATTTCCATAGAGAGATGTTGAAATGGTGTATAGCTCAATGTTGTTTGAGATTGTGAGGGAAGCTGCGGCGACAGGGGCCGGGCTTAATTTCGGAAAAATGATTTCATCGTTTCCGCCAAAGCTGAGAAATGGCGGAAACGTCGAATCGACGTCATAAATCGCGTTTCTGGTAGCGAACGAATTTCCTCGAAAACGAATGAGCGTCGATCCGATGATTTTTATTCCGTGACCGGAATCTCCGGTGGCGGCTATCGCATCTCCCTGCGCACGTCGTATTTCTTCAAGCGCGCTTTCAGCCGCATTGTCGAGCTGTTGATTGATGAGGTAAGTGTTGCTTATCGCCACGATTCCCGTGAGCGTGAGAAGAATGAGAGCAAGTCCGATGATCATTTCCATGAGGGTAAATCCCTTTTCCCTTGGTCGGATGCGCATAATAGGTCAGTTTACTTGAGAGTATCCATCACCGAGAGGATTTTTTTTCGTCCGATCATCATCGAATGCCGGTGGTGAGCTGATAGATTGGCGTTACGACCGCAATGGCGATGAATCCGACCAAAAATCCCATGAAAAGAAGGATGACCGGCTCGACGAATATGGAAAGACGACTGATGGATCGTTCCGCTTCTTCCTCTGAAAAATCCGAGACAAAAAGCAAAGTATCCGGCAATTTTCCCGTTTTTTCTCCGACTTCGATCATCTGGAGTACCATGCTCGGAAAAAGATCGGGCTGGTCGGCCAGCGCCGAGTAGATGTATTGTCCCTTGTTGAGAGAAAGTCCCATGTCATGCAATCTTTTTTTGTAAACGCGATTTGACAGTGCGTTGCTCGTCGTAGCTATCGCGTCGACGATATTCACTCCCGACGTTATCATGATGCTCAAAATGCGACTGAAAAAAGCCAACTGCGCGTTTTTTAAAATATTGCCTATCAGCGGTGTTTTCAGAAGCAAAGCGTCCACGGAATACGCGAATTTTTCGATCATAAACAGAAAACGCAGAGTCACGATGATGGAAAAAATGATCAGAAATACCAACCAATATTTGGTGATGAAAAAATCCGATACCCAGATGACGGTTCGGGTGGTGAAAGGCAGGGCGACATTCAAAGATGTGAACACTGGAAGAAGGTTTGGTATCACAAACGCCACCAGATATCCGGCCACGGAGAGCGACGCCACGATGAGAATCATCGGATAGATGAAGGCCGTGACGACTTTCGCTCGAAGTTCTTCGTTTTTTTGCATTTGGATAGAGAGCTTATTCAGCGATTCGGCGAGTTGTCCCGATTCTTCACCGACTTTCACGATACTCACGAAAGACCGCGAAAATATTTTTCGGAAACGATCCAGACTGGTGGCCAAAAAAAGACCGCTGTTGAGATCCACCAATACAATATCCAATATTTTCTGAAAATGTTTGGATCGGGTGTTTTTTCGAATGCTTTCGACGGATTTTAAGAGCGGGATTCCCGAGCGCAAGAGTATGGAAAGATATCGCGCAAAAAACATTTTTTCACGCTCGGAAATATGGAGGAAGGGAGAAATATTTAAACTTCGGTCATTGTTTATGATGGTTTTCATGGGAAAAATTATTCATGAAATACGCGGAGAATTTCCTGCAGGCTGGTGATTCCGGACGCGGCTTTTACCAAACCGTCTTGCAGCATGGTGGTCATCCCTTCTTCTATGGCGATGCTTCGTATGAGCTGCGCATTGCTGTTTTGCATGATGGCATGGCGGATCTTTTCGCTCATGGGCATGATTTCAAAAATCCCCACGCGTCCTTTATAGCCTTTATTGTTGCAATCGTTGCATCCGACGGGTTCGTGAAATTTGTGAGCGTCCAGCCATTTTTCGTCCACAAAAGAAGCGAAAGCGAGTTTTTCGGGATTTGTCACTTCATGGGGCGCTTTGCACGATTGGCACAGTTTGCGAACCAGTCTTTGTCCGATGGCGAGATTCACGGTCGATGCGATCAAAAAAGCTTCGACTTCCATATCAAGCAATCGCGGCAGGGTAACCGCGGCGTCATTGGTATGCAAAGTGGAGAGCACGAGATGTCCGGTCATCGCCGAGTTGACCGCGATTCCGGCCGTTTCCGAATCGCGAATTTCTCCGACCATCATGATGTCGGGATCTTGCCGCACTATCGAGCGAAGTCCTTTCGCAAAGGTGAGTCCGGTTTGCACGTTTACCGGGATTTGCGTGATTCCCGGTATGGAAAATTCGATGGGGTCTTCGATCGTGATGATGGACATTTCTCGCTTGTTGATTTCATTTATCATGGCGTAGAGCGTGGTGGTTTTCCCGGATCCGGTCGGTCCTGTGGTGAGGATCATTCCGTAGGGCAGACGAATCGCCGCGTTGATTTTTTCCATGTCTTGCTCTCGAAATCCGAGATCCAGAAGTTTCAAAGATTGCGCTCCGGATACGAGAAGGCGCATGACCGCATTTTCACCGTAGTAGGCCGGCATGATCGATAGACGAATATCGATGGTTTGCGTGCCGAATTGCCTCTGGATGCGTCCGTCTTGAGCCGAAGCGTGTTCATCGGTTCTCAAATTCGCGAGAACTTTCAATCGTGTGATGATCACCACCAGAAGTCTCACCGGCAACAATAAAACATCATAAAGAATTCCATCGATACGATATCGTATGATGAGGTGGTATTCCGTGGGATCGAAATGAATGTCCGAAACCCGTACTTTCATTGCGGTTTCAATGAGCCTATCCACGATTTCCGTGACGGGAGTCGATCCGGTCAGAGATCGAATGGCACCGATATCCGCTATCGCGGAAGATTTTTCGGCATTGGCCAAGATTTGCTGGCGAAGCATTTCTTCAAGATAATTTTTTTCTTCGGCTGTGGCCATAGCATTTTTTTTGAAAATTTTTTTTGAGAAAATGTATTGAATCTGATATAATTATAACATATCAACAGTAATTTTATTTATGCATCATTATCAATCGTTTCGGCGCGGGTTTACGCTTATCGAAGTGCTTATCGTCATTGCGCTGATAGCCATTCTTGCGGGTATCCTGATTGCCGTGATCAATCCGGGACAGCAATTTGCAAACGCCAGAAATTCGCAAAGAAAATCGCATCTCAATACGATCGCAAACGGCATCAGCGCCAATATAGCGCGCAACAACGGGACATTTACCTGCGCCGCGGGAGCGATACCCGCGACTGCGACGAATATGTCCAATACCGTGGGCGAGTATGACATTGCGCCTTGTTTGGTGCCAAACTACATTTCCACCATGCCGTTTGATCCGTCCGTTTCCGGTGCGCATTGGACATCCACGACCGATTATGACAGCAAATATTCGATCGTTCGAAACGCCACGACGAGTCAGATCACCATCTCGGCGAGCGGTGCCGAACTCGGAGAAACGATCAGCATCATTCGATAAAATCGTTATCCTCCATTCATGAAAAAAGAGGCTTGAAAGCCTCTTTTCCGTTGGTTGAATCATTTTTCCTCATGATCAAAACAAACGGATCTTGCATTTTTTCCGAATCCGCAAGACTTCATTTTTAAAAGTAACGGGTTGTGTATTTTGAAAACATTGGCAAGCGAAGTGAATCGGTATGCAAACGATTTTCCCGTCCCAATACTCATGAAAAATTTTTCATGAAGCGACAACCGCGTGCTTGACCGAGCGCCTATTCAAAGCGAAACGGTTTACGAATATTCATAAACGATCGCGGATCCGCAACGTTTTTGTGGTGAAAAAGAAGAATCATTTCATGACTCTTTTCACCGATCGGAATTCCAAGTGAAACGTAGTTGTAGGTCGTTTCAAAAGTATCCCCCTTCTTAAGATTCACTGGGAATTCTTTTATTGGGTATCTCTCATTTTCCATGCCGAATTTCGAATACGCAATCTCAAGAATAAAGTCGGTCAAATCCTCTTGCCCTCCATTCGCAACCTTCGCGCGAATTTTCAATGGCCTCCCGTCCCTTGCAACTTCACTCGATAAATCAAGTTCGAGGCTGACTCCCTCCGGAACGGTCGAGATCGAAACAAACTTCGAAGTATCAGTAATCGCAACGTTACTCCCGGATTTCCGTTCGAAAACGATCATTTTAACCTCGTATTTTCCTGTCGAAACTTTGGCTGTATCAAAAATGTAATTGCCTCGGACAGCTTGATTTGGCACAAACGAGACGGAAAATTCATGCAAAACAACATAACCGATATCACCCGATTTTTTATACATGATATTCACGACGAAGTCTCCATCGGGATTTTTTTTCAAAGTGTTCACGATTTCATAGCTTATGGGTAACGATTGCCCAACGTAAGCGAGAGCATCCATGTTGAGTGACAATGATAGTTGGCTCGGCCGGATCGCCGCACAACCGACCAATGCAATAGATACAAAAAAAATACCTGTCGCAAAAAAGATATTTTGTATTCGACCCATATATTGATCAATAAACAAATGAAAGCCCCCAGTGAACGTTCACAATGAAGAGAACGAAACTACAAACGGTGCAAGCTTCACGAACCAATCACTCGTTCCAACCCCGAGCCGACTCCGTAAGATATTGCGGCTGCAAGGGAACCCAAAAGTACGGTTTCGATCACGCCTCTCCATGTGTTGCTGTGCGTTACTGAAGATTTTAGAAACCCTATTAAAGCAAACGCCAATGTGGTCAAAATGATGGCAAGTGAAAATCGCGATTGAAAACCTGTGGCAATGGGCGCTAAAAAATCCACGAGGTAAACGGACAATGGCACCATACCCACGACGAGGAACGAAATGAAGGTGACCAAACCTCGCATAACGGGTTTTTTATCCGGCTTTTGCAAAAGCAACTCTTCTTTCATCATGACATCGATCCAGCGTTCCTTGTCCGAACAAATAGTATCCACCACCGATTCCAACGCTTTCCCTTGAAAACCTTTGCGCGAATAAATGTCACGTATTTCTTGCCGTTCCTTCTCGGGGACATGATCAACTTCCCAACGTTCTATGCCTTCGTGCTTGAGATAATTTTGCCATTCGGACTTCGAGGACAGGTAACTCCCGACCGACATGGAAAAACCGTCCGCGAAAAGGTTCGCAAGACCCAAAATGATGATCACCGAGGAATCCAAACCCGCTCCCACCGCGCCCGCAACAACCGCAAACGTCGTCACGCATCCGTCGATTCCGCCGTAGACAAATTCCGAGAGATATTTTTGCCATGAGGATTGGACAGAGGAATGCAATGAAGCCTCATCATGCTGCATTTTTTCACGAGTGGAATGCATAAAATCAGTTTTCGCTTTGCGGCGGAAACCCATGAGCAATAATCTCCAGATTACAAGACGAGTGTTTCTCGCACCACTCCTCGCATTTTTCCGCCCATGCTTTTTCCGCATAGCGATAACCGCATTTGGGGCAGGTGTACATGCTCCCTTGCGAATCTTTAAGATTTTGATCGTGCCTCTGTTGCATAGAGTAAAAAAAATTATAATCTCAATTTTTTCAACGAGTCCAATGACGCAACTCTTCTCAATACCTCTTTCGGGAGATTCCCATTACGAAATAACAATTCTAACTTCATTGTGCAACAGTCACTGAAAAATCGCAATCGCTCGTGGTCGGTTATATTTTATATTTACCTATCCGCGGTGAATTCGAAATATATTTTCGCAGCGACATGACATTGTCAGATTTTTGTTTTTATCAATCGGGCAGTCCGGAAACCCTCCCCAAAAACATCCTCGCGAGCCTCAATTCGTCGAATGAATACTCCTCTCCCAGGATTTCACGAACCGGAGTGAGCAATACACCTCCGGATTTTTGAAACGCGGCGGCGATTTTTTCGAATCGTTCTTTTTTCGGCCTCAAATGTTCGATATCGATGTTTGAATCAACCGCGACGATTTTTTCCAGATGAGAAAATATCGTACCAACGGTCATCCCGCGAATCTTCGCCATTTCTTCAATGGATTTTTTTTGCAAAACCAAATCCTTGGTCTCATCCACCGTGGAACCGACCATCACGGCTTTTTTTATGTGCACAACGCGTGGCTGAATCTCAACTTTATTCGGGATATTATGAATCTCGGCATAACGAGCAATCACGGATAAAAATTGCACGCCAAACTGCGCAAGTTTTTTTTGACCGACTCCGGATATTTTCAATAAAGCGTCATCGTTTCGCGGGAAAACCGTTGCCATTTCGCGGAGCGCTTTATCGCCGAAGATGATATACGGAGGAACACCGCGTTTGAAAGCTTCTTGCCTTCTCAATTCACGCAACTCTTCAAATAACCCCTGATCGCAAGCGTCTCCAAACCGCTGTGCGTCGTCCTGTCGCGATCGGGAATGTCCAATAGAAACGCTTGCAATTTCCAGTTGCTGAGACGGGGAGCAAACATCGCAATTTTCACAATTTTGCTTCGGGTAACTTTCGTGGAAATAGCTCAACAAGTATTTTCGCCGACAGGCAGTCAATGTCCCGTATCGTAGAACTTGATCCAGCTTGATTTCCGCGTTCCTTCGTTCCTCGCTATCCACTATCTCGCGAAGAAAATAGTCGTGTTTGAATTTGTCCGCGAAGGTGTACAGCAATACGCAACGGCTCGGCAAACCGTCTCGACCCGCGCGTCCGGTTTCTTGATAATAACCTTCAATGGATTTCGGCAGACTGTGATGAATAACAAGTCGCACGTCCGGTTTATCTATGCCCATGCCAAACGCGATTGTGGCCACCATAATCCCGACTTCGTCTCGGATAAACCTCTCTTGATTTTCTTTTCGAGTGTTGGCATCGAGTCCCGCGTGATACGGTAAGGAAGGAAAGCCATTGAGATTGAGATTTTGCACCAAAACTTCAGTATCCTTGCGCGAAAAACAATAAATAATCGCGCTTTCGTTGCGGTGCCGGGTCAACAAGGCCACCACGGTTCGGAAAGAATCCTTTTTGGATAAAACCTCGTAACGAAGATTCTGTCGATTAAAACTCGCGAGAAACAATTTCGGAAAATCCAAAGCAAGTTGCGAAATGATATCCTCGCGAACTTTGTGGGTTGCGGTTGCCGTGAGGGCAAGTATCGGTATTCCCGGAAAGTTTGGGCGCAATTGTTTCAAATTTCGATAATCCGGACGAAAATCGTGTCCCCACTCGGAGATGCAATGCGCCTCGTCAATGGCGATCAAGCTTATTTTCAACTCTCGCAGCAAATTTTCAAAACCCGAGACTCCAAATCGTTCCGGCGCGACGTAGAGCAATTTTAATTGACCGGCTTTGGCGGCGTTCGCAACCCGCTCACGTTCACTCGGAGAAATCGAACTATTGATAAAATCCGCGGCGATCCCGTTGGCGCGCAAAGCATCGACCTGATCTTTCATCAATGAAATCAAAGGAGAAATAACCACGGCCATTCCCGGAAGCAAAATCGCCGGAAGCTGAAAACAAAGTGATTTCCCGCCACCGGTCGGCATCAGCGCCACCGCGTCACGCCCCGACATGACACAGTCGATAATATCCTTTTGAAGCGGCCGAAACGCATCGTATCCAAAATATTTTTTCAGCGTGTTTTGCATAGAGTTTCGTCATTGTAGCATGGAAAAGCCATAAAATATTGATTGAGAAAAAAAACAAAACCCCGCGTGCGATCAAGGGGGTTTTAGAGATAAGGGTTGGGGAATGAAGCAAGTATAGAACAGAAATGAAAAAAAATGCAAACAATGTATATTGCTGTCACCTTATTTCACGTTATTGAAAACATAAACGTGAAAAGAATAAAATAATCAGGACGGATCACCCTCGTCTTTACTTTGCGCTTGCTCGTTTATACGCAAAACTCTCACCGATTTTCCACACGCCATTCTCGCGGAACGCCGGGATGTTCTGCCGCCGCGGATTTGCCGTGCTTTTTCATTTTTCAAGATGGAAATATTGGCCATTGTGATACCGACTTTCTCGGCAAGTTCGGTGACGCTCATTTTCCTTTTTCCAACATGACGTCGATGTTAATGATGATTGCCATGTTGGTTTGATTATACTGTTAAGTCGTTCTCGGATTTTATATCCACGGCACTTTGCAAGGTTCTTTCAAACACAGCCGCTGTAGCGGCGACTGCGATAGAAATAAAGGTAGCCACAATAGACACAGCAATAAAACCTGCAGGATCGTCATCCGAGTTACCATTAAAGGATACCCTTATGTATATTGCCGCTATCACAATTAAGACACTCTGTATGATTGCGCAATATTTTATATTCCTTAAAGCCCTTGCAGAGCTTCGTGAGAATACTTTATTTTGCCTGACATATCCGAGCAATTTGAACGCCTGATAGAGGGCGGCAAAAAATGTGATAGACGATAGATACCCATAGATTATGAATGGATCAGCGTAAATACTAAACAGGTCTAAGTTTGTAGCTCTTCCTTCTGTCAAAGGAAACCGGATCATAATGGCCAGTGCCACTATGCCGATAAGTACAACGACGACCTGAAGAAATATTGTTGAACTTTTGTTCATAGGTTATTTTTGATAGGTAATAAATACAGCTTAACCTACTTTTCCAACAACAAGGGCGTCGTATTTCTTCTTTGAGTCCACGAATCGTCCTTTGAATGTGTTCCCTCCTTGTCTCAGAGATAGCCCAGTAAATCCGCGCATTTTTTAAAAATTTCGGCTCAAACTTTATACTGAATGTAAAACTTGGCGGAGAGGGAGGGATTCGAACCCTCGCGCCGGGAAAAACCCCGACCTAGGAGTTTAGCAAACTCCCCCCTTCAGCCTCTTGGGTACCTCTCCACATATTTTTCGAATAAAAAAAGCTCTAAAATAGCTCAAATTGACTTTATCCCATGCCGCTCCAGAGTGTCAATGATGATTGTCTGATACAATGAATTTACGCTTGAATGCCGAAGGTGAATGGTCTACAATGCAGCTGTTGATTTGAATGGCATGATTTCGGTTGAGTCACTTGCGAACAATGAGCATTTCAAAGAATTTGAGCGAGAGTCTAGAGTATGAAATTTTGAGTCTAGAATCTAGGCTCTAGATTCTAGACTCTATGAAATGGAGAGGTGGCTGAGCGGTTGAAAGCACCGGTCTTGAAAACCGGAGAGCCCGCAAGGGTTCCGTGGGTTCGAATCCCACCCTCTCCGTATTTGCTCAAGCGAACACGCACAGGTTCAGTAAATCTGTTATCATGACCTCGTGAACACTCTAGGAACTTATTCTTAATCTTACTCTATGCCAGAAGTCATCATCAATTATTGGGCGATTTTACTTTGCGGAATTACCAGCATTATCCTCGGTTCCCTTTGGTACGGGCCGCTGTTTGGTAAACCATGGTCCAAAATGATGGGGTATAAGATCGATCCTCCCGAAGCCATGAAAGAGATGCAGAAAAAAGCCATGCCCGGATACCTCGGAAGTTTTGTCGGCGCTCTTTTCATGGCCTCGGTGCTTACATATTCTTTGGTTTTTGCTTCCACCTATCTTCGGATATCGGGAATTTCCGCAGGGTTGCAGACCGGTTTTTGGAATTGGCTCGGATTTATCGTCCCTGTTACCGTTGGGAGTGTTTTTTGGGAAGCAAGACCATGGAAGCTGTGGTTTATCAACGCAGGATATTGGCTTGTGCTTTTATTGGTGATGGGGATGATTTTGGCATCGATCAGATGATTTATTAGATGTGCTTGTTCATATTCCCAGAAAATCCGAATTTTTACGGAAAAAGTCGGCCATGAAGTCGGCAGGCCTCGATCATTTTTATGTTCTCACGGATTTTGATCGGACCCTTACGTATGGCGCGGTTGATGGCGTAAAAACGCCTTCGATTATTTCCATGCTGCGCGACGGCAATCATTTGACTCCGGATTACGCTCGCAAGGCCCATGAACTTTTTGAAAAATACCATCCGTTTGAAGCCAATCTGCCAATTCCCTTTGAAGAACGAAAAAGCGCCATGAAAGAATGGTGGCAAAAGCATAATGAGCTTTTGATTGCTTCGGGATTGCGCAAGGTTGATCTCTTGGATATCGTGAAAAATGGGAAGCTGAAATTTCGGGAAGGAGTTTCGGATTTTCTCGATCGGCTTCATGAAAAAAACATCCCGCTCATTATCATTTCCGCAAGCGGTTGCGGGGATGCGATCGCGATGATGTTTGAAAAAATCGGAAAGAGATACGCCAATATTTATTTCATAACCAATCGATTCGTCTGGGATCAAGCAGGCATTGCCGTTCGAACGCGAGGCGAGATCATTCATTCCTTCAATAAAGACGAAGCGGTCATTGAAAATGTTCCGGAAATAAAAAAAATCATTGAGGACAGAAAAAATGTGCTGCTTCTGGGAGACAGTGTGTCTGATCTTGCGATGTTGAAAGGAAGATCGCATAATACGATTCTCAAAATCGGTTTTTTGAATACGCATTATGATGAAGACAAAACCGAATATGAAAGAAATTTTGACGTTTTGTTGGAAGGGGATGGGGATTTTGATTTTGTGAATGAATTGATGTCAAAAATTTTTGAAATATAATACAACATTATGATGTTTTCATATCGTCAAAAAGGCGTGAGTTCCATGTTTCTTGTTTTTATTATACTAGCCGTTGTTTTTGTGGCCGGAGCTTATGGTCTGAGCCGATTTCAAAGTCGCGTGGCTGACAAGTCTGGTGATGAGGCAAAGAAAAACAAATCGGTGAGCAACGAAGCTGTTTCAATCGAAAAAACGGAAAACGTCGGCACCGACGCGAAGCCGATCGATCCAAACGCCGAGATGAAAAAAAAGGATGATAACTTACCCGCTCCCTCAGACGGAGAAGCGACGCAATCAAAGGATACCGATGGAAAAATCGTTGAACCGAAAAAAGAGCAGCAACTCTTCACGGGCAAAGTCATCGCCGGGAAAAGAACCTTATTGCTGGAGTTCAATGGCGTTGACTATGAGGCGGCTCTCAAATCCGGGAAAATCGTGGTGCTTTATTTTTACGCCAATTGGTGTCCCATTTGCAAGGCTGAAGTTTCAACGGCGTTGTATCCGGCGTTCAATGAGCTTGACACCGATCAGGTCATCGGATTTCAAGTGAATTTCAATGACAATGAAACCGATGAAGATGAAAAGAATGTGGCGCGTGAATTTGGCATTGCTTATCAGCATACCAAGGTATTTCTCAAAAACGGCAGTCGCGTGCTCAAATCTCCGGAAAGCTGGAATAAAGATCGATATGCCTCGGAAATAGGACTTTATTTGGATTAAACAAAAATTAATATTTCTATGTCAAAAACACAAGTTCAAAAGCCGGCACCCGAATCGCTCGTAAAAATCGTGAGTTTGGGTATCGTGTGCATCATTTTAGCGTATTATTTCGGATGGAGCATCAGCAAGGTCGAAGGCATACCGGCCATGATAGGAGCCCTTGATTTCGCCATCATCCCCATCGTCATCCATTTTGCGATTGCGCAAATGCTCCTGATCATGAGCATTGATATTGTCGTGGCGGTGGTAAGACCTTTTTCGTATGCGCTGACGATTTTTTTGTTTTCATCTCTCGCGATGTTTTTTGCTTCTCCTCATATCATCGGTGCGGTGGTGCTTTTTGTTTTCGCCTTCTTTACGCTCAAACGCGTTGACCATGAAATATCGTCGCGCATTCGTTTTTCCGTCACATCGTTGTCGGCGGGCAGAATACCGTTGCTTATCGGCATTCTGGCGATCATCAGCATGGGTTTTTATTACGGCGTCGAGAAACTCGCATCGCAAAATCAGATCGTGGTTTCGCCGAGGTACGAGCAAAAGATCATTGGGTGGAGCAAAGATTCAAATCTGAATAAATTGCCGCCCGCGGAAAGAAAAACCGCCGAGAAACAGATTGAAACGTCTTGGCATGAATCCATAGCGTCGATAAACGCGAAGTATCTCGTACCCAATCAAGCGGTGATGGCTTCCGCAAGTGCGGTGGCCGTTTTCGCCAGCTTGATCACGCTTATCATACCGTTTAACGTCATGACGACCATCCTTTTGTATCCCGTATTTTTGATACTGAAAAAATCGCGTTTCGTATTCATTCACAAAGAAAACGTTGAAGCCCAACGTTTGAGTTTGAGCGCCAAGTGAGTTTTATTTTTTTGTCACCCATATGGTTCACAAAAATGTCATTACCTGGTTTGAGATCCCGACGAAAAATTTCGATCGAGCCATGAATTTTTATGGCGAGATTTTGGGAATCGCATTTCATGTCCAAGATTTCATGGGCAAGAAAATGGCCTTTTTCCCGATGGAAGGCAAAGAAGGCGTTGGCGGAGCGTTGCTCGCTCCCGATTTTGGAAAAGGATTCGAACCTGGAGAGCAAGGGGTGAGGATTTATCTCAATTGCGAAGGAATGATCGATGAAGTGCTGGAAAAAACTGAAAAAGCCGGCGGTAAAATCTCCAAGGGGCGGCTTTCGATCGGTGAAAACGGTTTCATCGCCTTTATCGTCGATTCCGAAGGCAATTTTATAGGATTGCACAGTATGAAGTGAAAAATGTGAAAGTGATTATGAGAAAGATGAAACGCGTATGCCCTTGCAAGCTCAAACTCCGCTTTTTGAAATTCCCTTAATCGCAAAAAAATTCTCTTCGCGATTGAAGAAACTGGACATTCACACGATTGAAGACGTTGTCTACCATTTTCCTTTTCGTTATGAAGATTACAGTCGCGTCGTGAAAGTTTCCGAGCTCAAAGCCGGTGATTTTGCCACCGTCGTCGGTAAAGTCGAGATGATCGAGAGCCGCCGATCGGCAAAAAAAAGGATGATCATCACCGAAGCGATCATAAGCGACGATACGGGACAGGTGAAGCTTGTCTGGTTTCATCAGCCTTATGTTTCTCATTACATCGACAGGGGCGATGATATCATCGTTTCCGGAGAAGTCAGCATTGACGCATTCGCCAAGCAATTCGTTTCGCCGCTCTATGAGGTGAATGTGTCCGTGGAAAATGCGAAAACGGTCGGGAAAATATTACCCATATATCATACGACCGCGAATATCACGCAAAAGCAAATGCGTTTTTTGGTGCAGTATGGCATGGAACAAACGCAACAAGAAAACGAGTGGCTTCCGGATGAAATCGTACGAAAGTACGGTTTTTTGTCTCTTTTTGATGCGTTGAAAAAAATCCATGTTCCGCATGCAATGGTGGAAGCCGAGCGGGCTCGTAAGAGGTTTGCTTTTTCCGAACTTTTTGAAATGCAATGCCTGATGCAAAAAATGCGTATCGAGAGACGATCGTCTTCATCGTTTGCGATGAATTTTTTTCATAAAGAAACGCAGGAATGTTTGACCAAGCTTCCGTTTACTCTCACCGACGATCAAAAAAATGCTATCAAGGAAATCTCCGTCGATATGAGTAAAAACGTTCCCATGAATCGGCTTCTTCAAGGCGACGTGGGAAGCGGCAAAACCGTAGTGGCTTTCGCGGCGATGCTGAACGCCTGCCTTGCGGGATTTCAGGCGGCATTCATGGTACCCACCGAAGTTTTGGCTCGGCAACATTTTGAAAACGCGAAAAATTTCTTTTGCGATACGCGTTTGAGGCTCGCGCTGATGACCGGGAGCAATCATGAGATATGCGCGTTTGACCGTTTAGACGGTCAAAAAAGAGATGAACGTGATCAAAAAGAGCATGTGGAAAAGCAAACTTCTTGTTCAAAGGAAACGGTTCGAAAAGCGATACGGAGCGGTGATGTCGACGTGGTCATCGGTACGCATGCATTGATCACGGATCAGGTCTGCTTTACAAAACTCGGACTTGCGGTCATCGACGAGCAGCATCGATTTGGAGTGAAACAACGTAAGGCGATCAAGGAAAAATCGGAGGAGCCGCATTTGCTGTCCATGACCGCGACTCCGATACCGAGAAGTCTTGCGCTCACGATGTATGGTGATCTGGATATCACTTCGCTTCGTGAAATGCCCAAATATCGAAAACCCGTATTCACTCGAGTTGTAGCCGAGTTCGGGAGGGACGCGGCGTATCGATTTATCCGGCAAGAGGTGAAAAAAGGTCGGCAGGTTTTTGTCATATGTCCTCTGATCGAACATTCGGACGCTCTGGGAGTGAAAGCCGCCACAAAAGAATATGAGTTTTTGCAAAAGAAGATTTTCCCGGAGCTGAAAGTCGATTTTTTGCATGGTAAAATGAAAAATGGCGAAAAAAATTCAAAGCTTGAAGTTTTTAAAAAAAAAGAGGCTGATATTTTGGTTTCGACATCCGTGATCGAGGTGGGTATCGATGTGCCGAATGCGACCATCATGATGATCGAAGGAGCGGAGCGATTTGGCCTCGCGCAGCTGCATCAGTTTCGCGGTCGCGTCGGAAGGGGAGATCATCAATCGTACTGCTTTCTTTTTCCGTCAAAGGATGTTTCAAACGTCTATCGGTTGAAGCTTCTCGCCGACTGTCATGACGGTTTCGAACTCGCTGAACGGGATTTGCGGTTTCGCGGAGCCGGGGAAATTCTGGGCATGCGTCAATCCGGATCGATTGAGCTCAGAGTCGCCGATATTTCGGATACGGATTTGATTCTTACCTGCAGAAAAGAAGCCGAGGAAATATTTCGTATCGATAAGGACTTGAATGCGTTTCCCGCTTTGCAAAAAAGAATCGCGGCAAAAGCGCGAAATCTGCATCTGGAATGACGTCAAGTGAGTGAGTATTGGGATAATAAGAAAAGACCCTGGTAACGGGTCTTTTTGATATTAGACATGAAATTCCATCTCTATGAGACGGAGTATGTATTGAAAAAGAAAAGAGGATTCAAATTCTTTTTGTGAATCGACTCCTTCAATTTTTTTTTCAATCTGATTTTTGCAGAGCATAATTTCCTGATGCCCAAGCGGCGTCAGGATCTCGATGATACGCTTTCGCAATCCCGAGCAATCGATGCGATACACCATATCCTTGACGCCGATCGTGAGTGTATCATCATTCGGACGGTCATGGTTGACTCTTATCGAATCCAGAAACGCACCGAGCTTGTCATCGCGCAAAAATTCGAATCCGTCCTCTTTCCAGTGCTCTTCCATGGAAAGCTCCTTTTTTAAAAAAACAAAGAAATAGGTAAAAATAACGATGTGCTACTATGACTGAATAGTATATAAATGTCAACTATTTGGCAAGATTTATTTATGATATTATGAAATCGTAATTATTAACGCCTTTTTATGCATGATGATGAAAAATACATACCGCCCGATGCTGAAAAGTTCCAATCCAGTGGATCAGATGACCCTTTCGCAAAAATACAAGAAAATCTTGAAAAACTGAAAGCTCTTGGTGCGTTCAAGGAGCTTGACGCGCTCAAGAAAGAGTTCATAACAGCGAGACCTTCGGAGCAAGAGAAAAAGAGATACCATGAAAAGATACTCGACATGTTGGGGAAAAAAAACATGAAAAACGCGATGTTTGAGGGCACCTTTGGATGGACCGTCACCTCAAATGAGGATGGAATGGTAAGCCTTCTGAAAGGAAAAGAAAAACGTCAAGGAATCACGCATCATGAAATCGCAAAGGCCAATATTCCATATAAAACGCTTGAAGAATGGTCGATAGATTTGGACCGATCTTTTTTGAAAGAAGGCGAAAGTCTCGATGCAAATCGCATGGAAATGGGCAAGATGGTACTCGAACCGCGGTATTTTGAAAAATACAAAGATCATCTTTTCACCGGAGATACAATGCGGAAATTGCTGTTTTATAGATTTTCGTCGCACAATAACAAATATGTCGAGCAGCCGGGCTTGCCGATACGTTCGCAGCAGATCAAAGGAAAGGGAGCGAGAGAGCAAAGAGCGTATCAAGATTTCATAGCATGGGAAAGTCAGTTTCATCCGGAAGAACAGCCACAGGAGGCGCCTGATGAAAAAATGTAGAAGAAGTATTGAGGCTTTTGAAACATAGGAGAAAAAAGGATACGGGTTAGAGCAACTTTGCTCGTTTTGACGTCGGCAGAAAATATTATATTTCGTCTTCAATTCCGAGTTTTGACATCAATTCGTCAAGAGTTTTTATGGTGAGAAGTTGAAGTTTTGAACGGATATGCTGGTTATGCGGTAAAATCGCTTTTGTGAAGCCGAGTTTTTCGGCTTCTTTCAGTTTTTGAGCCATATGCGTCGCGTTTCGTATTTCCCCTCCCAGACCCACTTCGCCGAGAAGCAGGGTTTTTTCATTCATGCTGGTATTTTTTACCGCGAGGATGAGGCTCGCGCATACCGCCATGTCCGCGCCCGTATCTTTGATTTTATAGCCTCCCACCACATTGAGATGAAGATCCTTGTCATGGAGCATCAGTCCGCCGCGTTTTGACAGCACGGCGATCAGCATCTGAAAACGGCTGAGGTCAAATCCCGAAGTCTTTCGTTGCGGTATGCCGAAAACGGATTTCGTCGCGAGAGCTTGGATTTCGACGAGAAACGGCTTATTGCCTTCAGAAACCGCGGAAATCACCGTACCCGGTATCGGGGATTCGTGACGGTCGAGAAAAATGGCGGACGGGTTTTGCACTTCGGCGAGACCTTTTTTCGTCATCTCAAAGACTCCGACTTCATCCGTCGCTCCGAAACGGTTTTTCACCCCCCGAAGAAGGCGATAGAGATGATGCCGATCGCCTTCGAGATACAGCACGGTGTCCACAAGGTGTTCGAGCGTCTTTGGCCCCGCAACGGCGCCGTCTTTTGTGATATGACCGATGACGACGATCGGGATATTTTCGCGTTTTGCGATTTCGAGCAGCTTCACGGTGCAGATGCGTATCTGGTTCACGCTTCCGGCTTCGGCGGGGTTCTGATCCGAATACATGGTTTGTATCGAGTCGATGATGACGATCACGGGACGCAGCTTGACGATCGCGGATGCAACGCTTTCGATATGAGTTTCCGCAAGGAAGAGCATGCGGTCGCAGGGTATTCCGAGTCGAGAAATGCGCGTTTTGATCTGAAAACCCGATTCTTCGCCGGAGACGTAGAGGCCGCTTCGTTCACCCGAAGCTTTGAGCACCATATTTTCGGCATCGCGCAGAAGGCCGTGCATGATTTGCAATACCAAAGTTGATTTGCCGATGCCGGGTTCACCGCCGAGCAGTGTCAGACTTCCGGGGACTATGCCTCCGCCGAGTACGGTATCAAGCTCGGCAATGCCGGTACTGATTTTTTCCAAGAATGATTTCTCAATCTTATCGAAAGCCATGACTTTCGCATGATTCACTCCCGCAGCGGCTCCTTCCGATTCTTTTTGCAAACTTCCCCATTGTCCGCATTTCGAGCATTTTCCCGACCATTTCGAAAATTGGGCGTCGCAATGCGTGCAGGAATAAAACGGTTCTTGCGATTTCATAGCTGATTCCATGCCTTTATCCTTGCAGGTATGGTCGGATCGTTTTCTTTTGAGTATTCGAGACATCGTTCTTTTGAAAGCACATCTTCTCCGATAACTGGCAAAGCGTACGAACAGTTTGGATTTTTTGAGAGCGTTTCGGTGTCGCGATTGTAATTGATGCATCGAAAACCCTCGGATGGGGCGCAATATTTTCCCGAGTATCTGAAATAATTCGGAAGCCAAGCTCGGTTGTGAAAGACACACACATCCACGCAAAACGACGAGGCGCAGTCGCTGTTTTTTTCGCATACGTCACCGTTTTGGCCGCCTGTGCAGATGCGGCCGAGGTCTTTGCATTGCTGCTTGGGATAAAAGTCATACTGTGTGACGATTTCCGCGCCGCTGGCGTCAAGCGTGCGTTTTTGGCAAATATCTCGGGTATATCCATCCTTGCAATCATAGAGGCCTCCAAGTTTTGGCACCGGACAGCAGCCGGTGGTCGTCGTTTCCGAAAAACATTCCTTTGGATCGGCATCAAGGAGACCGAGGTCGGCGCAAGAATAGTGAAATTGATCGCGCTTGACGGTTCCGAGTTTATCTTTGCAGCACAGGAAGCGTTTCGCCACCACCGGCACGGCCAGTCCTTTGCTCAAGCCCAGTCTCGTCAATTCCGTGTCGATGGTATTGAGAAGCAAGGTCGCGCAAAGAAGGATGACGAGGCCGATCACGGCTCCGCCGATGAATTCTTTTGATTTTTGTATTCCTTCCGAACTTCCCATTGAAGTGAGGGAGATATATCCGGCGATGATGATCATGAGCACGGCAAATATCGCGAGGGCGTAGAGACTGAACTCAAAGATTTTGACGATATAGTCAAACGTATCCGAGACATAAAGCGCGTTTGGAAGCGGTACGGATAAGGGAATTTGGTTCCCCTTTGGGGGTGTCAAAACGGGTGTGGGGGGAAGGGGGGAGCGGGAGTTTAAAATATTGAGAGGGCTGAATTCATTGACAAGCGAGGGATTGAGCGTATTGAGGATGAGAAAGGAGGAGAGAAGCAAAGCAAGCCCGAGGAGGCCGTTTGCAAGAAAAGACTTTGCTTCGCTGATTTTTTCGCTGTTGCCCGCCGAAAGCGTCCACTGCACCCCGCCAAAAATCGCCATCAACACCGCGATAATGGCGGCGACAAAAAAGCCGAATCGATAAAAAGCCGAGATATACTGTCCGAAGTTTTGCAGATTTTCCGGTAAAAAAGGAAAAGGCACGGCGACCTTAATTCCTTTGGTAGCGGGGGCAACCGCTTCACCGGCATCGAGCGCACGAGGCGGTTCGATTGGATTTTGCTCCTCTTTTATGAGTTTTAATGCGGCTTCTTGCGACGTCAGCGATTCGGCGGCTTTTTGCTCGGCTTCCGATATGCCTCCGGTGATGGGGGCTCGGAGTTTGACGAGATTCGCATTGACCGTATTCAAGATGAGATAGGCAAGCAGCAAAATGATGAGCCCCACCACGGCGCCGGATATCATGCTTTTCGCTTCGGAAATTTCATCGGTTTTTCCGGCAGACACGATCCAGCGCACTCCGCCGACCAAGAGCATGAATACCGCTATAACGCTCGCAGCAAATGTGAAAAATTGGAAGCTGTAATAGATGTAATCTCCGTAATTTTTCACCGGCTGATCCGAAAGCGGCACGGAAAGTTTGATTTCCTGATTTTGCGCTCGGGCGGGTATGATAAAACAAAAAAATGCGCCCAACAAAAGTGTCAAGATGAAGCTCTTATGAGCGAATCGCAAGAGCCGTTCATTGGGTTTGAGGGTATTTTTTTTTGAAAAAAAAACCATAGGCTATTTTACGGATTCGCATGTGTAAGTGACATCTCCTTGAGAGGATAAGACATAAAATGATTCAGAACGTTGATTCGTTTTTTTATCCACGCAGATACTTTTCTCGCTTCCGACCGGGATAAAATACCAATTTCTCCAGCCTTCGGTTTTTGCGACATATTCGCAGTTATTGCTGTAGGTATTTGCATCGCATTTATAGGTGGTTCCGGCAAGGTGGGGATGAATGAGCGCACAGCAACCCTTTGCCTCTACTTTTTCGGGAGGCGGAGGCCCTTGGATGCGAAGCCCAGCAAAGGTTACCAGCCCGGGATTGATGGTATACAAAATGAGATACGAAGAAAAAAGAATGACCATGCCCATGATGCTTCCGGAAATGTATTCTTTGGCCTGCTCGACCCTTCCGCTGTCTCCGGCGGAAAGCGTCCATTGTATGCCGCCCGCTATGAGAAAAAACACGGCCACCAGCCCGCAGATCAAAAATCCGAAACGGTATAAAGCGCTCGCATAATCCGTGATCCATGTGATTCGACCGCCGGCATCGGGTTTTGTCAATATGTCGGACAGGAAAGGCACGGAAAGCGTCGGGATTTCGATATTTGCGGCGGCGAAGAGATGACGCGGAAAAAATACGGAAAAGAAAAAAAACATGAAAAGAATTTTCCACTTCAGATGTGCGAGCGAACGGGAGAGAATGTAGGGCAGAAAAGTTTGCATGTTGGAATCATTTGGCATTACCTTCACAAGAAGGCCTTAATCAATGGTGCTCATGCAACGGAGCTGAGAATCCTTATTGATTACTTTCGCCTGTTCGAGATATGCTTTTTTTTCAAGTGTGGAAGCGTTTTCGCATGTAAATTCCGGAGTGTTATCACCTTTGGGGCGGATCGGTTGGTATGTGTATTTCACAAATGGTTCTTTTCCTTTTCCATTTGCAAGATTATTGCAAATGGTTTCTTCCGAAGGAGCATAGCATGAGTGTGCGTAATAGGAGATTCCTGTTTTTGAATAGAGAAATTGTGATATGAGACAGCACCCTTCGGTGCCCGGATACTTTTCTTTCGATGATTTTGGAATTGCTTTCACTTTCGAAATCGAAAGTCCGGGGAATTTCACCAGATCGGGGTTGACGGTGCTTAAAACGAGATAAGAACCGAACATGATGATGATGCCCATCGCCGCGCCAAATATCATTTCTTTTGCGGAATCTATTTTCCCCGAATCACCTCCGGAAGTCGTATAGAGAATACCGCCGGCGATGAGAAACAAGACGCCGACAATACCGACAAAGTACAATGAAAAACGATAGAATCCGATGAGGTAGTCGGAAATCCATGTATTGGTGATGAGTCCGCCGGATTCCTTGGGCGTTGAGAGCTCAAGGGTGGGGATGGGGACCGAGAGTTTATCGGTGGGGAATTCCAAAGCCGAAGTTTTTCGGGAAAATAAAAAAAGTATTCCGATGAAGACGATGAGAAAAGAGGGGATGAACAGAAGTGACAATTTTTTTAAACGCATGGATATGGTTCACGGTATTCCACAAAAAGGCATTTCGTCTTTCATTTCAAATTCACCTGCTTGAGCGACTGATCCTTGGCATCCACGAGGTAGAGGATCGATTCATCTTCGTTGATCATCAGGCTTTGGACGGTGATTTCGGTGTCGGGAACCGCGAGGAGCTGGCGAGTGCCGGTGGCCACGTCGAGTTTGTAGATCAAATCCGGCGTTTCGGAAGCCAAGCTGCGATCCAGCCCCGCGCCTTCCGTGAGTTCCAGCGGCGCAGCGCAGTACAGGGTGGTGTCGCCGGCAAACGTGCACTTGTCCGACCATGTGGCGAGGTTCAGATCTCGGCGATTGTTTCCGATACGGTCGGGCAATGCGTCCACCATCCACAGATGCGGCTTGAAATCATCGCGAGCGCTGTATACGCTGTACAAAATTTTATCGCCGTCGGGCGACCAGCTGCCTTCAAATCCATGCCCCTCCACGACGGTAAGCCGGAAATTTTCCTGATTGAGTCCGAGGAAAAAAAGTTCCGATCGGTCAAAATCCAAACTCTCGGTATAGGTGGCGATCATGAGATTGTTCGGCGACCAATCCACGTTTACTTTGCCCGGGTCGCCGCCGAGATTTTCGATGAGTTTCGTCTTTGAACCGTCTATGTTTGATACCGCGAGCCAATTGTCTTCCTCATCAATCGGGATGCTTTTGAAAACGATGCGATCCCCCTGCGCGGAAAAGGAGAATTCCTGCCAATGCTTGGGCAACGTTACCTGTTCCTGGGTTGCAAAATCGTAGAGGATATTGGCTCCGTCGGGGAATTCGAGTATCGACTTGCCGCCATCCGGACTCCATGTGACGGAGTCGACGCCGAAAAAAGTTTTTTCGCTGAGTTTCACGGTTTTGCCGTTTTGGTCCATGCTGTAAAACGTACTGTCGTTCGCATTGTAGTATTGTATGGTGCGACCGCCATTTGAGATTTTTGGACTCAAAGTTTTTGCGGCTGTTGTAGATGCGATTTTCGTCACTCCTCCTCTCGCGATTTCTGAAGCCTTTGCGCTGGTTTCTTGCAATCGGCGCACTTTCTCGGGGGTGAGCGGCGCTTCCGGCGCACCCGGAAGCGCGGTAGGCGCTCCGACGGGTGCCGATGGAAGTCCCAGCAAGCCGCCCGGAGCTTGCGCGGGAGCTTGGGTGATCGGTATTTGAGTCGTCACGGAAGGCGGCACGGCTTGAAAAAAGATGACATAGATGAGAAAACCCACAAAGGCGGCCGAGAGGATGAGAAGTCCGATAAGCGCCCATTGACGAAGTGAGAAACGTGGCATAGAGTTTGTTTTTTTTCTAAGGGTATGAGAATGATTGAGTTTTTAAAAGAAATGAATGGGTGTTATTCGCCCTTGATAAGCTCATATCCGTAAACGCCGGCATCATAAATGAAGCGAACACCGCTGCAAGCGACGCGAAGGATATAGCCGAGAATGGGGACGACCTTGTAAATTTCCGGCATGCATTGAAAAACGCCGACAATCAGGGAAATATTGACAACGAGAAACCCGATGATGATCATCATCAGCATTCCCGTGATGCCGAGCAATAAAAAATCCAAATAACGAAATCCCCAAGAGAGACGCTTGATGTCTTTTTCGTCGCGAACGGTAGGATACAGCTTCACGACCCATTCCTCTCCAAGTTTTGAAAAATACGACGAATGGGCTACTTCGGCGCAGAGAAAATGAAAGATGATGTAAAAAAATGAAACGATGGACGATATTCCCATGCTCGTGACCATGGCGATACCTTGAGTACCGAGAAAATTTCTGCTCCTTTTTCGGAAATTTTCACCATAGCTCGGAGTTTGCTCGGCGGCGAGAGCCGCGGCTTGCTGACTTTGCAGCTGCTTTTGTTGCATCACATAACGTTGATTGGCGGCGATTTGCTCGGCCATGCTTTCATCATCGAGAGCCTGATTTTGAGCTTCTTCTGGAGTCATGTTTCTTGAGCTTAAACGTTATTTTTTCTTTTTTCACTCCGACGTGAATATGCTCGCAATGATGTGTCAACAAAAGGTCGGCAAGCGATTCTTCGATTCGATCCGAGATGTGTTTTTTTAACGTTTTGACGCTGATGTTCGTATCCTCCGAGTGCTGGATAAGAGTATTATACACTTTTTCATCAAAGGTGATATTTTTCCCGCGCGTGAGAAGGTGATTCCGAATCTGATCCAATGCGTTCTTTGCGAAAGCCAGAAGATCTTTTTTGTCAAAAGGTCGAAATTCGATGATTTCACCCAGCATGTCCATAAACTCCGAAGAAAATATCTTTTTCGCCGTTTCACAAGATTGTGCGGAGGTGTTGATTTTTTTCGTCCGTCCAAGATCATCGTTTTTTTCAAATCCTGAAATCACGGAATCCTCCTTTGAGGATGTGGCGACCGTGAAGATGAATATCGAATTTTTGGCATTCACCTTTTTCCCGGCTGCGTCGCGCAATCCGCCTTCGTCGATGAGCTGCAGTACGATGCTTTTCACATCCGGATGCGCTTTTTCCATGCGATCAAAGACGATGACCGCATGCGGATTTTCCGAGATGAAATTGGAAAGCAGCCCGCTTTCACGATATCCGATGTATCCCGCCGGCGCGCCGATGAGCTTGGAAACATGGAAGGCTTCCGTGTATTCGGACATATCCAGACGCAAAAACGAGGATGCGTTCGGATAGAGGATATCGGCAACCGCTTTTGCCGCGGCGGTTTTTCCCACGCCGGCGGGTCCGATAAAAAGTAAACTCAAAGGACGCTCTTGCTCGCGAATGCCGGCCTTGTGAATGCGCACGGCTTTTGCGATGTTTTGAATCGCTTTTTCTTGACCGATGATTTTTTTTAGAAGCTTTTTTTCCAGATCTCGGTACGAGTTTTCGGTCTTTTCATGAAAATGATCGAGAGGAATATGGGTCATCATGGAAATCGTCTGCCCGATATGATCGCTGGAAAGCAGAGGCATGGTACTCGGGGCGCTTTGGATTTGCGAAGATATTTTTTGCAGTTGCATCTCCATTTTTTTTTCCTGCGTTTTGAATTTTTTCGTCAAAAGAAAATTTTCCGCCAGTAACGCCTCACGTTTTTTGTCCTTCATTTGAACCATTTTTGCGGTGAGCTCCGAAAGCTTTCTTTCGAGCGCGCTTTGCGGCATCGAAAGTTTGAGCTGCGATGCGGCCTCGTCGATCACATCCAGAGCCTTGTCGGGAAAAAATCTTTCGGGAATATGAGAATCCGCGAGTTTCACGGTGCTCTGAATGGCATCGTCGGAAATTTTCACCTTGTGAAATTGTTCATAGACTTTTTTCATGTTTTTGAGCATCAGCGCGGTTTCCTCGGTGCTCGGCTCATGAATATGGATGGGCTGAAATCTGCGAGTCAATGCGGCGTCGCGCTCGAAATATTTACGATAATCGTCAAAGGTCGTGGCGCCGATGCAGCGTATCTCCCCTCGCGCCAATGATGGTTTGAGGATATTGGCCATATCCACGCTTCCTTCATGAGAGCCGATGCCGAGAATGGTGTGAATCTCGTCGATGAAAAGGATGAGGTTCGGATTTTTTTGGATTTCATTGAGAAGATACTTGAGACGATATTCAAATTCCCCGCGATGAAAACTTCCGGCCACGAGTGCGCTGGTGTCCAGTGACAGGATATTGCCCCTTTTGAGAAAATCGGGAACGTCCCCGCGGACGATTCGAGACGCAAGGCCTTCGACGATGGCGGTTTTCCCCACCCCGGGCTGGCCCAAAAGGATGGGATTGTTTTTTCTCCTTCTTCCGAGGATTTGGATGATGCGGTTGATTTCCGCGTCTCGAGCCACGCAAGGATCGAGTTTTTTTTCAAAAGCTTTTTGCGTGATATTTTCAGTGCAGGTATCGAGATAGGAAGTCGAAGTTTTTTGAGAATATTCTTTGCGAAGGGTTTGCTTTTCTTTTGCCATCGAGAGGATTTCTTCCAAATCAGGCAATTTCGACGTGTTTTTGAGCACGGCGATGATTTTTTGTTCCAAAAAGTGCAGGTCGGACACGCCGAGTCCGAGCATGGCTCCGAGGCTCGGCTTGAAGAGTTCGAGAAGCGCGGCCAGAAGATGCTCGGTTCCCAAGTAACGGTGCTCGTACACATAGGCGATGATCGTCGCTTTTCCAAGCGCTCGAGAGAGCTCTTCCGAAAAGTCAGGGATGCGCTCCGGAAGATTTTCATGATTCGCCGAAAGAACGGTTTTTTTGATCAAAGCCGGATGCTGATGCAATATCTGCGACGCGAGAGATTTTTTTTGAAAAAGAAGCGCATCCACCACCTCGGCCAGATCAACGGTTTTTTTGTTTTTTTTCATCGCAAAAAGGCAGGCTTGTTCGATGACCCGTGAAAGATTTTTTGTGAATTTTGAAGTCGTGGACATATGAATTATGAAGAAATGTTCATGTTTCGAAGGGCAGCGATGCGCTCTTCTATGGGCGGATGCGTCTGAAAAAGTTTTGAGAAAAATTTGGTTTTTTTTGCGAATGGATTGGAAAAGAAGAGATGAGCGGTTGCGGAATTGGCGGTCATGAGGGGACGGTTTTGCGCGGCGATTTTTTCGAGAGCGGATGCCAGACCTTCGGGATATCGCGTCAGTAAGGCGCCGGACGCATCCGCGAGAAATTCCCTTTTTCTGGAAACGGCGAGCTGGATGAGCTGAGCAATGATAGGCGAAAGAATCATGAGGAGGACACCGACGATAACCAGAACGGGATGAATATTGTTTCGGTCGTCGTTTCTCCGAAAGAGAAGACTTCTCATCATCCAGTCCGAGAGCAACGTGACCAGTCCTATAAGCACGATGATGACGGTCATGAGGCGAATGTCATAATTTTGCACGTGGGAAAGCTCATGCGCTATGACGCCTTCGAGCTCTTCGTTTTTCAGCGTTTCGATGATGCCTGTCGTCAGTGCGATGGAAGCGTGTTTCGGATCCCTGCCGGTGGCAAAGGCGTTCATGGCTTTATCGGGGATGATATGCACTTTTGGCATGGGGAGTCCGGCCGTGATGCAGAGATTTTCCACCATACGATAAACGTACGGATGATCCTGTTTTTCGATGCGAACCGCTCCGGATGCCGCCAAAGCGATCGCATCGCCATAAAAATAGCTTGTCCCGGTCATGAAAAACGAAAAAAGACCGGCGATAAACACCGGAGCGATTCCGGCGTCCGTGATTTGCCCAAACACATAGCCCACCATCAGGATAAATCCTATAAAGAGAGCCATAAGCAAGGCGCTTTTTCTTTTATTGGCGTCTATGTTTTTATACATGGAGAAAAAATTGACAATGCCGCACCGCGAACATTGTCAAAAGAATAAAAGATAAAGAAAACAGGCCCAAGAGGGGCATTTAAAATTTTACGGAAGGTGTTTCCCGTTCATTGATATCCGCGATTTCAAAAAATTCTTTCTTTTTGAAATTGATCATGCCGGCGATCAGATTTTGCGGAAACACTTCAAGAAGAGTATTGAAATCGCGAACATTGGCATTGTAAAACCTTCGCGAGGATTGAATTTTGTTTTCTGTATCCGAGAGTTCGTCTTGAAGAGCAAGAAAATTTTGCGACGCTTTGAGCTCGGGATAATTTTCGCTGATGGCAAAAAGCGATTTGAGGGTTTCATTGAGCGCATTTTCCGCCCGAGCCTTCGCGGCCGTACCCGAAGCCGCCAAAGCCGCCGCTCGCGCTTCCGTCACCTTGCGAAAGACTTCGGATTCGTGTTTACTGTATCCCTTGACGGTTTCGATAAGATTGGGGATGAGATCATGCCTTCGCTTAAGCTGCACGTCAATGTCGGCCCATGCTTCTTGGGTCCGGTTTTTCGAAGTGATGAGGCCATTGTAAATGGATATGCCCCAGAGGAGGATGGCAATGATGATGATAAGAAAAATAATGCCTGACATAGGGAAAAGTTAATGATAAGAAGTCGGAATCAAGGAAAATATAAGAAAAAAAGCATAAAAAGTCAAACTTTTCTCTTGTTTGAGCGATTTTTTTGAGTTTATGAGGTGTAGAGATAATAACAAAACCCGTAGGGTTTCCCTAACTCTTTGCGTCATGTAGGGATACTCTTGATAATTTTTCTGGTTCCTTGTTGCGAACGTGCTATCATTCCAAGTAACGGTAACAAAATTACATGCCCAGAGTCGATAAGCCATGGGGGTTTTATAAAGATATCGAACGTTCATCGTGTTATGTCGTGAAGGCGCAGCACTCTTTATGACGATCCCCATGCTCAAAAATGAAATTGAACTCCTCATGAGTCATGCAAAGCTGTTTGGGAAAGATTTCAGCGGCTTTTTGAAATTGCTTGAGGAAATGGTAGGTGATGAAAAGGAAAAAGCGCTCCTTTCAGAGCACCCCGAGATACAAGAGAGGATTGAGAAACTGTTTGAAAAAATTCGAAAAATCCGACCGGAATATCCGGCGAGATGATCGTTTGATGGCCGTCTTCATTTTTTCCCATGCCATGATTCGTGTAAAAATTTTTTCATGGGGTGAGACACGTTGTCAAACCACCATGCTCCAAACGTATCAAACAGTTTTTTACAAGATTGAAACGAGGTTTTGAGCTCTTGATAGGTGTTGATGAGTTCTTGATCCGTCTTGTCATCCAGACGGTCGATATGCGAGGAGAATTTTTCAAAGGTGGAAGAGACTTTTTTCATGAAGTCGTCCAATCGAGCTGCTTGCGGTTCGAGGGTATCCAGAAGTTGCTTCAAGTTTTCGAGAGATTTTTCCGGAGATTCTTTTTTTTCGGAAGATTCCTCGGAATGAAGCGTTTCATTCGCGCGTGACGGATCGAATGTGTCGGAAAATTTTTCTGGCATAAAAAATGGGATTTGCCTATGAAGGATAGGTTAAAGAAAGAATATCGCAAAATCGTACTCGGATCAATGAGACGTCCCGAGAAGCAAAAATCACGGATATGCCGAGTGATATGTTTATGAGCGGATCGTTTTCTGTGGTATAATCTTTGCATACGGCGCAATACTCCGAACATCGTTTTTGTATGGCCTTCTTTACACCAAAACAAAGCATCGTGGGCGTTGACCTGGGCACGGCTTCCGTGAAAATCGTTGAGCTCGCTTCCGAAGGTAAAACCGCCAAGCTTCTTTCCTACGGATTTTCCGATCAGGAAAGCAGCGAACAAAGACACAAAAAATTATCCGAAGATGAAGTCGCGAAAACGATCAAAGAAATCGTAAAGGTTTCGCGTATTCAGTCAAAAAACGTCATAGCGGCTTTGCCCGCTTTTTCTGTTTTCAGTTCCATCATCACCTTGCCGGACATGCCGCAAAAAGACATCGCGTCCGCGGTGCAATGGGAGGCAAAAAAGGTCATCCCTTTGCCTTTGGAAGAAATGGTGCTGGATTGGAAAACGCTCAAACCGTTGGATGAAGGTGAAAAAAAGTCGATCCGGCCACAAGAAAAAGGCGTTATCATTTCCGAGTCGAAAAAAAACATTCGAGTGTTGCTTACGTCGGCTCCGAAAGATCTCGTGGAACGCTATGTGAAAATTTTCAAAAAAGCCAATCTCAATCTCATGATATTGGAAAGCGAGGTGTTCGCTCAGATACATGCTCTCGTGGGCAATGATCCGGATATTCTCATGCTCGTGGATATCGGCGCGGTGACGACCAATATTTCGATCGTCGACAGGGGTATTCCGGTTCTCAATCGCAGCATTGATGTGGCCGGAAGACAGATTTCCGAAAAAATCGCCGAAACGCTGGGCGTTGATTTCCTTGACTCCGAGGTCGTGAAAAAAGATTTCGTGCTTCCGACCGGGCAGGATATGCCCAAGCTTCTCGAGAACGCCTTTTTGCCGATCGTCAATGAAATTCGATACATATTGAACCTTTATCAGACGGAAAGTCACAGCTTGACCTTGTCCGACGATGACGCGCAGAGGCGAATTCAGAAAATTATCCTCTCCGGCGGAGTGGCTTATTTTTCTGGGATGCCGGAGTTTCTTTCGAAGATATTGGATATTCAAGTTTTAATCGGAGACCCTTTCGCAAAAGTTTCTTATCCCGAAGAATTGCGTCCCGTACTCGAGGAGCTCGGGCCCTCATTTTCCGTCGCCATCGGATGCAGCCTCCGCAATATCGTTTCTTCATGACAACGATTTTGAAGTTTTTTTTGGAGAATCATAAACAAACATCAGCATGCGTATGAAAAAAGACGCTTACCATCTCTCATCCATTCAAAGTGAAGTTTCGTCCGGAACGACCGTACGGGGAGGAGGCGTCCGATATCGAGCGAAAAAGGAAATGAACGAATTTACTCCGCAGGTGAATCTCATGCCCGAGCGTTTTTTGGTCATGAGTCCGGAACAAAATCGAAAAAAGGGATTGATGATGTTTATCTGGGCATCTTTGGCAGTTTTTCTTACGGCGGGGGCGCATTTGTTTTTGGATATTCAAGGGAAAAAAGCGTCCGCTGAAATTTCCCGTCTGAATTATGAT
This sequence comes from uncultured Gammaproteobacteria bacterium, assembly GCA_964485795.1. Taxonomy (GTDB): domain Bacteria; phylum Patescibacteriota; class Patescibacteriia; order VMEV01; family CAZAJQ01; genus CAZAJQ01. The sequence goes on along the minus strand of CAZAJQ010000001.1, from coordinate 120,518 downwards.
ATCCAAAAAATCAACGACCAGATTCGGCTTTTTGATGCGACGAAGCAAGATGCGGAAAGGCTTCAAAAGCAATTTGTAACGGCCGAAAAACTTTTGGATTCGCACCTGAATTGGTCGTTTCTTTTTCAATTTTTGGAGCAAAATACGTTGCATGACGTTTTTTATACGGAAATGTCCATAGACGGCAATGACGTGCGTCTGGTGGCGGCGGGGCCGACGTATCGAACCGTTGCCCGTCAGATTCAGCTTTTTCAAACATCCGAAAAAGCCATTGCCGGCCTGGGAATAGGCAAGGCAAACCAAGTGAAAGAAAATGTGGATGGAAAGGAATTGAGTCTCGTGAAAATAGACCTCAAGCTTTCGTTGCGTCCCGACATTCTCATGCGTAAGGAAACGGCCAAAGGGCAATGATAGTCATTGTGAGGTTCAAAAGAAGAATTTATGAAACATCAAGAACAGGGATTTTTTCAAAAACATTTTACGGCTTCATCGATCGTCATCGTCGGTCTCATCGTCGGCGTATACGCTTTTTTTGTGCTTATTCCCAAAGCAAAAAGTTTTTATAATGGTAATGTCAATGACGTTTCAGCGAAGGAGGTTGAACTTCAAACTTTGAAGACGAAGCTTCTGAAACTTGGAGTTTTGAAAGAAAATTTTGAAAGCCTTTCCGATCAGGATCGGGAAAAAATCGAGTCGTTTATTCCCAAAAATCGCAATGAAGCGTTGCTTTTGGCGCAGATCGAAAAACTCGCGCAGTCAAGCGGGCTCGTGGTGCTTGGCGTCACCATGACGGATCAGGCGGCAACGGCGAAGCTCAAGGGAGCGGCCGCCTCGGATCTGCGGGATGCTGGAGTCATGAACGTGAAGGTCACCGTCTCACCCGTCAATTATGCTTCCTTGAAGAGCTTCATCATTTCGCTGGAAGATCATCAACGGCTTATGGATGTGACTTCTTTTTCCGTGCAAAGAAAAGGCGATACCGCGGATGTGGAGATGAGGGTGTATTTTCAAGACAAAAAATAAATCACGCTTCCAAAATCTGAAAGTATGATGCTTACCAAAGAAACCAAAAAAAACAAATCGTTGACGATTCTTCTTATCGTGATCGTCCTGTTCACCGTTGTACTGCTTTTGCTTCGCAATGTTTTGACGGAAGCGTTGTTTGGCAGCCAAGCGGGGCAAACGTTGAATGTTCCCGCGCACGCCGCGCAACCGTTTCCAGTGGATTTTAAAAAAGATATTTTATCAGACGATCGTTTTTTGCGACTCGTGCCGTCGCTTGGAGCCCTTGATATCGGTCAAAAAGGCAAGCAGGATCCTTTTGCCGTAGAACCATAATCAACTATGCCGACACCCTATCCCGTGTTATCCCGCCTCAGGGAAAAAAAGCTTCTTACCGAAGCGCAGTATACCGATCTCGTCAGAAAGATCGCTTCGGAGATGAAAAACGAAGACGATGTGCTTTTTGACTCCGGATTTGTCGCGGAAACCGATGCGGTGAAGATAAAATCCGAAATTTACGGCATTCCGTTTTTTGACGTTTCGCGCGTGGACGTGCAGCAGGACGTATTGGCATTGATTCCAGAAGAAGTCGCCAAAACCTATGCGATCATTCCTCTCAAAAAAGAAAACGGAACTCTCTCCGTCGGAGTTTTGGATCCAAAAAATTTCAAAGCCGTTGAGGCGGCCGCGTTTATCGCCAAGGATCATGATTTGAAAGTAGAGTATTTTCTTATCGCAAAAACGGCTTTTTTGTCATTGATAAAAAAATACAAGATTCTCGGCAAAGAAGTCGAAGCCGTCCTCGGCCGCGCAAAAGAGAAGTTTGAAGCCAAAACGGAGGAAAAAAAAGAAGAGTCCATGGAAGAGGTGATCAAGAGCGCACCGGTGTCAAAAATCGTTTCGGTGATCATCAAGCACGCGGTGGATGCCGGCGCATCGGACATTCATATCGAGCCTCGGGTGGAGGGGAGTCAGGTGCGCTATCGCATCGACGGCATTTTGCGCGTCAAAACCGTGCTTCCCATGTATGTGCATTCGGCGATCGTGTCTCGCATCAAGGTGCTCGCCAATCTCAAGCTTGACGAAACGAGAAAACCCCAAGACGGACGCATAAAAATCGATTTTGAAGGCGCCCAAGCCGATCTTCGCGTATCGACTTTGCCGCTTCTGGGGCAGGAAAAGGTCGTGATGAGAATTCTGGACACTTCGGGCGTGGTTTTGACCCTTGAGCAGCTCGGTTTCCGTGATGTGTTCGTCGAAAAGATAAACAAGTCCATCCATCAGGCGTACGGTCTCATACTCGTATGCGGACCTACGGGAGCGGGAAAATCAACCACGCTGTATTCCGTACTCAATCTGCTCAACGAAGAAGGCGTCAATATCGTGACCTTGGAAGATCCGGCGGAATACTATATCAAAGGCATCAATCAATCCCAAGTGAACGCTGAAGTGGGATTCAACTTCGCTTCGGGATTGCGTGCCATCCTTCGGCAGGATCCGGACATCATCATGGTGGGAGAAATACGTGACAATGAAACCGCGGAATTGGCCGTGCATTCGGCCTTGACCGGACATATCGTTTTTTCCACCCTGCATACGAACAACGCGATCGGCGCTTTTCCGAGATTGATGGATATGCACGTGGAACCTTTTTTGCTTTCAAGCACCTTGAAAGGCGTGGTGGCTCAGCGTCTTGTGAGAAAGATCTGCGCCAATTGCAAGTCTGAAATCAGCCTTCATGACGAGACTATTCGTCTCATACGCGAAGAGGTCGCGTCGGTTCCCAAAGAGTACCTGAAATATGTTTCGTTTGAGGAGATGAAGTTTTTCAAAGGAAAAGGTTGCGTGCGATGCAACGGTTCGGGGTACAAAGGTCGGACGGTCATAGCGGAAGTGATTCTTGTGACCGAAAAGATGCAGAGCATTATCGCCCGCGGATTTCAGCAAAAGGAGGTCGATGAAGAACTCATTTCGCAAAAGGCCATTTCCATGCGACAAGACGGTCTCCTGAAAGTCTTGACCGGTGTAACCACGTACGAAGAAGTATTGCGTGTGATGCAGGTATGATCTTGAATGTATGTATTTTAACTACAAAGCCAAAAATCCCGAAGGAGAAATGATTTCCGGTATCGTGGAAGCCGAAAGTGAAGAAGAAGCCGCATCCGTACTCTTGGAAAATCAGCTTACCGTGGTCAGCCTTTCCGTGAAAAAAACGAGCGTTTTTCAATTGCAGATTCTTTCCGGTGTTCCGAGTCGCGACGTGGTGATCATGGCCCGTCAGCTTTCGGTGATGGTGTCGGCCAATGTTCCCATCGTCGAAGCCATGAGAATCCTCGTGGATCAAACCGCGAATCTTACGCTTCGGGGAATACTTTCCCATATCGCGGATGATGTCGAGGGCGGAGCGAGGCTTTCGCTTTCGCTTTCGAAATATCCCAAGGTGTTCAGCAATTTTTTTGTGGCCATGATCCGTTCGGGCGAGACTTCCGGAAAACTCGCCGACGTGCTCAATTATCTCGCGGATCAGCTGGAAAAAGACCATGACCTCATGAGTCGCATCAAGGGTGCCATGATATATCCGGTATTTCTCATGGCCGGGCTTTTGGCCGTCGGAATCATCATGATGGTTTTTGTGGTTCCCAAGATCACTTCCATACTCCGCGAAACAGGAACCGCATTGCCCGTTTCCACGCGAATGCTCATTGCGGTCAGCGATTTTTTTGTTGGCTACTGGTGGCTCGTGATCGCATCGTTGATCGGCGTCGTCATCGGCATACGGGTGGCGTGGAATTACCCTTCCGGGAAAAAAATATTTGATACGATTCTCTTGAGGTTGCCGCTGTTTGGCAATCTCATGAAGCGCATTTATATCGTGCGGTTTACGCAAAGTCTTTCGACCTTGATCACCGGAAAAGTTCCCTTGAGCGAAGCGCTGCGGGTCGTTTCGGATGTGGTGGGAAACAGCGTTTACGAAGAGCTGATCAACGAAACCATCCGCGAGGTGGAGGATGGCAGTCCAATCGCAACCGTGTTTGAAAAAAGTCCGTATATGCCCATCATGGTGTCGCAGATGCTCAGTGTGGGAGAAAAGACCGGAAAGATCGATCTGGTGCTTGAAAAAATAACGAATTTTTATCGAAGGGAAATTGACAGCCTTGTTGACAATTTGGTAACTTTAATAGAGCCGATCGTGATGATTCTTATGGGTATCGCCGTGGGAGTCATGGTGGCCGCGATCATTCTTCCGATGTACAATCTCGCCGGATCTTTTTAGCCTTTGAAAAACGCATCAACCGTTTTTGAGAGGCTACATACATTTGTTTCTTTTTTATTTTTTCATCCTATGCATAAAAAAACAAAGGGGTTTACATTGGTGGAGCTTCTTGTGGTGGTGTCGATTATCGGATTGCTTTCGACGCTTGCGGTCGTGGCGCTTGGATCCGCGCGGGTGAAGGCCAGAGACGTGCGCAGAGCCAATGACGTGAGGCAGATCATGAACGCTTTGGAACTGTATTACAATGAAAACGGCAAATACCCCATCGAATCGACGGCAAAGACGCTTGGCACGGTAGGGAAGTGTCTTGATTCCACGGGATTCAAGACCGCCGGCTGCACCAACCCTTTCATGCTGGTGATTCCACGCGATCCGTCTCTGCGCGACGCTGATGCTCCGTGCACCGTGTCTTCGGTTTCGGTATGCGATTATTCTTATCAAAGCGGCGACGGAAGCGACTTTACCTTGTTGTTTTATCTGGAAAGCTCGGTGGCCAATCTTTCAGCCGGAATTCGCACCGCAAAACCCGATGGAGTCTTGTAATTTAATATTCACTTCTAACTTTTTCTAATTTTTTGTCGTATGCATACACAAAAAGACTCTTCGCGGGGCTTCACATTGATCGAACTTTTGGTCGTGGTGTCCATCATCGGTTTGCTTTCCACATTGGCCGTATTGGCGCTTGGTACCGCGAGGACCAAGGCGAGGGATTCGTCTCGAGTGGCCAATATCGCCAATATCCGCGGAGCCTTGGAGCTGTATTATTTGCAAGCCAACAGCTACCCGTCCGACGGTGGCAGTCCTCTGGCATTGGGGAGCGGAACCGCCCTGTGTCTGACGGATGTTGGGTTTGAGGCTACGTGCACGGGGAGCAGTTTGTATATGCAAGGCGTGCCTCGCGATCCGAGTAAATCGGGAGCCGCTTCGGTATGTACGGACGCATCAACGGCCGTGTGCGATTACGCATTTGTTTCCACCGGAACATCCTATACCATCAAGTTTTACTTGGAATCCGGTACCGGAGGTTTGCCGACCGGGGTTCGCACAGCCAGTCCGGGAGGAACGATATAAGTTACACAGCTTGGGATGGTCTGAAATATGAATATTCTTCCGACTCCATGTTGATCATTCATGGAAAAAAATACCGCTGGCCGATATGCCGCTTACCTCAGGGAAGCGGCATGGCAGGCGGGTATTTTTTTTATCCCCCAAAGCCTCTATACTGGAAAGGAATATGAATTTTTTTTCATAAAGATTATGAGTCTCGTGATTTTTGTGTTTATCATCGGGTTGTTTTTTGGAAGCTTTTTGAATGTTTTGATTGAGAGGATGTATCGGGGGGAAAATTTCGTTTGGGGAAGGTCGCATTGTCCGAATTGCCGGCATGATCTTTATGCTTATGATCTTATCCCCATTGTCAGCTATATCCTTCTTCGGGGAAAATGTCGCACCTGTAAAAAAAACATATCTTTGCAATATCCCGCCGCAGAATTATTGACCGGTTTTGTTTTTGTGGCCGCATGCTTCGCTCCATTTTCTTATTTTTCCTTGGATTCATTTGCAACCGCCGATTTCATCACGCAAAAATACGGTTTCGGTTTTTTTGAGTTTCTCTATGCTTTGAGAAATGTCGTTTTCGTCATGATTCTTCTGGCGCTTTTTCTCTTTGATCTCAAATATTTTCTTTTGCCGGATATCATCACGATTCCTTCGATATTTTTTGTTTTTTTCTGCAATGCATGGTTTGGAATATCGTGGCAAAGAATGCTTTTGGCGGCAATCGTCGCCGGCGGATTTTTTTTCCTGCAGTATGCCGTTTCCGGAGGCGCATGGGTGGGGGGCGGGGATATACGCATGGGCGCGCTGATGGGTGTCATGCTTTCCTGGCCGAAAGTTTTGGCTGCCTTGCTGATCTCCTATGTGATCGGATCTTTGGTATGCGTCGTTTTGCTTGCCATGAAGAAGAAAGGCATGAAATCCGAAGTTCCGATGGGGACTTTTTTGGCCGTCGGAACGGGATTTATGCTTTTGTACGGGGATGCTTGGATCGACGTGGCGAACAGCATGAAAGATATATCATGGTTGCTGTTCGGCGATTGAGATGTCGATCGTGCAGGGGGAACATTACCGCGAACCTGCGACAGTATTGACGATTTTTTTAGCCTTTTTCGTTTTATGAACATAAGCAACGAGCGCGGATTTACGCTGCTGGAAATGATCGTGACGATCACCATTATCGGGATATTATCCACCATCGTGGTTATCAATTATCGCGGCGCTTCACGGGATCTGGATCTGAGCGTCGAAGCGCTCGCGTCCGCGATTCGAAAAGCGCAGGCGTTTGCGATTACGGGTGAGCCGTATCTGGGCGCAGTTCCCGAAGGGGGATACGGTTTTTTCATCGGAGCTTGCGGCGCGCCTCCGTGCGAGTATCGGCTTTTTGCCGACGTCAACGGAAATCTTCATTATGACGGCGCGCAGGAGGCCATGGACACGGAAGTTTTTTTCACCCCCAAAAACGTTCGAATCGTTTCCGCCGATCCGTTTATTCCGCTCCATGTGACGTTTAAACCGCCCAAGCCTTTTATCTGTTTCAAATCAAGCGCAAGCGGGGAATGCGCCTCCGAAGATGTGGCCGTGATTCACATACGCGATGAAAAAAGCGGAAAAAACAAAGAAGTTCGCATTCATCGGCTTACGGGACAGATTTCCGTGGAGTAGATGCAAAAGCCGGCGAAAAGGCTGACCATCTGTTTGCTCTCTTGGCCGCATCGCCACAATTCATATTTGATATGAAAAATATTTTGGAAAGAATTTTTCTTATCGTCATGCAGGATGATCCTTCATATGATTATCTCAAGCAATCGGCTGAGAGTCGCGGATTGAAAGTTGAAACGCTTGACGCGAATCATTTTGATTTTTCGCAAAGATTGCATCTCACCGGTAAAGACGGCCTTTACAGAATTGCTTCCGGATATGCTTCCTCACTCTTGGAAAAGCTTTTGATCAACTCCGAAGTGATCACGTTATATAGGAATTTCACCGATTGCATGGCGAGACGGGATTATTTTGTCGGCTCCGCTCTCTTTCACGAAAAGTGCGGATTGCCGATTATCCGGACTGTTTTTTCTATCACGACCGACACGGCACTTCTGAAAAAATACGTTCGAGCGCTCAATGGATTTCCGATCATTGTGAAAGCCATCGGCGGAGCGCATGGCATCGGTGTCATGAAGATCGATTCCTTCGAGTCGTTGATTTCGGTTTGCGATTATTTATCGAAACAAAACGGCAAATATATTCTGAGAAAATTTTTGCATTACAAGGAACATGCCCGTCTGATCGTTTTGGGCAATAAAGTTGTTTCGAGTATTGAATATGTTCGTCTCAAAGATGATTTTCGTAGCAATAGGGGAGATGATCTGTCCATTTCAGTGAAAAAGTTTGGATCCAAGGTTGAAAAATTGGCGGTGAAAGCCGCAAATGTTTTGGGATATGAATTTGCAGGGGTGGATATACTCATCGATCAAGACGATCAGCCGTATATAGCGGAAGTCAATATGCCTTGCTATTTTCCCAGAGCGCAAGAATTTTCCGAAACAGATATTTCCGGCGCCATTGTCGATCATATGATTTTAAAGTCGAAAAAAATGAAACCGAGGAAAAGAATATTGAGTTTTTTTTCTTCGTTCGTTTGATATGCCGTACTTGAATGAGAATTCGAAAAACGTTATGAAGCGATTATTCAAAAATAAGCATACCTTCCGTGCATCGCCCCGAGGCCAGGGGCTCATGGAGACCATCGTGGCTTTCACGATCATCGGCCTCGGGATGCTGGGAAGCTTCAGCCTCGTATTGTCAACGCTTGGTCAGAGCGGGGAGCTGCAGTCTTCGATGATCGGTTCGCAATTGGCATGGGAAGGCGTGGAAGTCGTGAGAAATATTCGCGACTCCAATTGGCTTTCTCAATCGCCGTGGGATACGGGTATGTCCGGGATTGCGGATACCACGGCCATTCCCGCGTTTGACCCGGAGGCGGGGAGCTGGACTTTGGATTTTGCGCCGAGCGGTTTTTCCGATGCCGCAGCCGTGGTGTATCGCGATCAAGGCGTATATCGGCAAAGTACGGCCGGCGCAACCGGAAACGCAACCGTTTTTCGGCGGCTTATCACCATCGATCCCGAAGGCACGGATTTTCGCAAAAAAATCACCTCCGAGGTGCGATGGACGGAAAAGGGAAAGGAACGCAGCGTGATGGCGATCGGGGAACTCTATCATTGGCGGTAAATCCTGAAGGGTGCGACCAACGGGAGCTCTCCTTCAGGGCAGACCCTAACGTTTCGAAGCCGGAGCAAAGGCTTGGAAGTGAAGGAGATAAAAATTTTTTCGAAAGCGTTACGTCGGAGTACATGAATGAAATATGTTTTGAATGGTCAATGTATGTGGAGATTTGATAAAAATTTTTGTTATAAAAAAAAGACGTCGTTTGTCAACGGCGCGGGATTCACGTTGGTTGAGGTGATCGTTTCCATGTCCATTTTTTCCTTTCTCATCGTGACGGTGACCGGGATCATGATACGATCCTTGGGTGCGCAAAATAAGACGCTGAATGTTGCTCGTTTGCAGGCCGATGCGCAGAATGTGTTTGGCCGTTTCATCGACGATATCAAGACGCATACGATCGACTATGCCTATTCCGGGTATTCGGGGGGATTGACCTTGCCAGCATCGGAGCTGGCGCTCGTTGATGACGAGGGAAGCACGGTGGTGTATCGGAGCGGAGATTCGGTATGTCCCGATCTTTCCAGTTCACCGTGTCTGGAAGTGAGCTATGATCAGGGCGTCAGCTGGAATGCGGCGACGTCCCGAGGGGTACGATTGCCGTCGCTGCGTTTTTTCATCATGCCGCAGCAAAATCCTTTCGAAAGAAGCGGGGGAGCGTATGCTTCAAACCGGCAACCCGAAGTGACGATCACGGCCGCGTTTCAAACGGCAAAAGGCGATCATACGTTGTTTTTGCAAAACACGATTTCGTCTCGGGTGTATGAGCGGTAAGGAGCCGCGTTTTTGAAATTTCATTATTTTTTCAAAAAAGAATTTTTTTTCACAGAGTTATGCGCCAAAATCAACGAGGAGTGATACTCATAGCGTCACTTCTCATAACATCCTTGATTCTTACCGGCGGCGTCATCGTGTCTGAAATCATTGTGCGCCAAACCCAAATTACGAAAAAAATAGAAAACGCTTTTTTGGCTTATTACGGAGCGGACGCGGCCATTGAAACCGGTTTGTACGGACTTCGAAAGGAGGGGAAAGGTGCGGCGGAATTGAACGGAAGCGGTGAGTACGGCAACCAAGTGAGATGGGAGCGTGATGTCATCGATCAGGCATCGGATATAGGCATTGACGCAATCGCGGAAGATGAATTTGAAATAGTGGAGGTGTATGTTCCCGGAAGCGTTACCGGAGTCCCGGCCGGCATCGAATCGTTTCGGATTTCATGGAATATCGGCGTGCAGCTTGAAGTCACGGTGCGGACTTGGGACGGTGTCAGCTTTGCGGCCGAAAGCGTCACTACTTATTTTTGCGGAGGCGTAACGCCGTGCAATGACATCGTGGAGAGCGCATTGTCCGCCGATTCAGCGTATCAAATCCGCATTCGAGCGAAAAACGATGACGCTCTTGATCTGCATGTCAGGTTTTACGCCGCCGACGGTGCGCCGTCGGGCAATGAGCTGAGCGTTCCGGTTCCTGTGACGATGACGAGTAAAGGAGTGTATAAAAATTCGCAGAAGGCTTTGCGTGTTACCGTGCCCGCTACGACTCCATGGAGCGGTTTGCCATAGCGCGTTTGGCTCTCGCTGAGAACAGAGTACTCAGTTCTCAGTACTCAGTGCTCAGTTCTCAGTGCTCAGTACTCAGTGCTCAGTACTCAGTACTCAGTACTCAGTTCTCAGTATTTTGCTATGACTCAATAATGATTACGCTATGACCATACGGGATGCCAAAGAAAGAATTTTGAAACTTCGCGAGCTGGTCGATCGATACCGGTACGAATATCATGTTTTGAACAAACAGAAAATTTCCGACGATGCGCTCGATGCGCTCAAACACGAACTTTTGGAACTTGAAAGGCGGTTTCCGAAGCTTGTCACAAAAGATTCTCCGACGCAGCGCGTGGCCGGAAAGGCTTTGTCAAAGTTTGCGAAAGTGCGCCACGAAAAAAGGATGCTTTCCCTCGAGGATATTTTTTCCTTTGAAGAGCTGCAGTCATGGGAAAAAAGAATAAAAAAATTGTTGCCGTCACTGCGCACCGAATATTTTACAGAATTGAAAACCGACGGGCTTGCGATTTCCGTGATCTATGAAAACGGAGTTTATGCGGTGGCCGCAACGCGTGGCGACGGCTCTGTGGGCGAAAATGTCACCGAAAACGTAAAAACGATCGAATCGCTTCCGTTGCGTTTGCGCCGTCCGGCCGAACCCGAGCTCGCCGCGTTTCTGAAAAAACATCGTGACGCATGCGACGGAAAAAGGATTCGAACGTTTTTTTCGGATTTTCGCGGAAGGGTGGAGATTCGGGGAGAAGCGTATATGGAGAAAAAAGTTTTTGAAGAAATGAACAAAAGAAAACAAGGATCCGATGAAAAAGAATTCGCCAATCCGAGAAATGTGGCTGCCGGAAGCATACGCCAGCTTGATCCCGACATCACCGCAAAAAGGAAATTGCGATTTCATGGCTATGATGTGGTCACCGATATCGGGCAGACCACACATGAGCAGGCGCATGATCTTTTGCGTCTCCTTGGCATACCGGCGGGTTCGGAAAACCGTTTGTGCGAGAGCCTCGCGGAAGTTCAGAACATGTATGAAAGCGTCGCAAAAAAGCGAGAGACCTATCCCTATTGGATCGACGGGGTGGTGATCACCTTGAATTCCAACGTAGATTATGAAAATCTGGGAGTGGCCGGAAAAGCTCCGCGCGCTTCCTGCGCGTACAAGTTTCCCGCCATGCAAACCGTTACGACCGTTTCCGACATAGCCGTTCAGGTGGGACGAACCGGTGTTTTGACTCCGGTGGCGCATCTCAACCCCGTTTCTCTGGGAGGCACGATCGTCTCGAGAGCCACGTTGCATAACTTCGACGAAATGAAACGCCTTGACGTGCGCATCGGAGACAGCGTGATTTTGGAAAAAGCAGGCGATATTATTCCCAAAGTCGTTTCGGTATTGCCCGATCTTCGCACGGGTAAAGAAACACGGTTTGAGATTCCAAAACAGTGTCCCCAATGCGGATCGGCGGTTGAAAAAAAAGACGGACAGGTGGCGCTCACCTGTCAGAATCCCGACTGTCGCGCTCAGCAAGAAAGGCGTCTGGCTCACTTTGTTTCCAAAAGAGGATTCAATATCGTCGGGATGGGACCGCAGATCATCGAAAAACTCATGGACCAAGGATTGGTGGCCGCTCCGGATGATTTGTTCACTCTCACGGTCGATGATTTCGTTACGCTTCCCGGGTTTGGGGCGGTTTCTGCGAAAAAAATGAAAGATGCGATAGACGCAAGCAAAAAAACGACGCTTTCTCGATTCGTCTATGCGCTGGGCATTCCTCATGTGGGCGAAGAGACCGCCGTCGGATTGTCGTCGCATTTTCACGATATCGAGAGCATCATGACCGCTTCGGTCGGCGATTTGACGAATGTTCCCGATATCGGAGACATCGTGGCGCGGAGCGTGTTTGATTTTTTTCACGACAAGAAAAATAGAATCGCGATAGATAGCATGCGGGAGCTGGGAGTGGAGATACAAAAAGATTCTCGCGTCAAAACTTTCGTCGGCGTTGCGGGAAAGACCTTTGTGATCACCGGAAGCATGGAAACTTTTTCGCGCGATGAAGCCAAGGATATGCTTCGAAGCAAGGGGGGAAAGATCGCTTCTGCGGTTTCAAAAAACGTTGATTATGTGGTCGTGGGAAAAGAGCCGGGAAGCAAATACGATGACGCTCGCGCACTTGGTATCCGCTGCATTTCCGAAAAAGAGCTTTTGCTCATGATCGGGGAATGATCATGAGCCGGCGGTATTCGCCGACGTATGCCGAAAAACCGATATCGACTTTTATCCCGTCCGGTTCTCTGATACCATACTCTCAGTTTGAGTTTATACCATAAACCTATGCAGCTTTCTTACGATGAAGTGATTCACATTGCTCAGCTCGCGAGAATAGAGCTTTCTTCAGACGAGGTGGAGATGTTTCAAAAACAGCTTTCCGAGATTCTGACGTTTGTGAAAAAGCTCGATGAAGTTCCGACGAAAAACATCGAACCCACATCGCAAGTGACCGGCATAAAAAATCGTTTACGAGATGATGAGGCGCTGCCGTGTCTTGAAGCCGTGGTCGCCGCCATCAAGAAAAATTTTCCACATGAAAAAAACGGGTATTTGAAGGTGAAGGGGGTATTTGAAGCATAGGATTTGCCGAAATGTTTCAAGAGACTTCATTGAACATGAGAAGACGTTTAAAAAATCAACAACAGCATCCTTTTGAAAGAATGAATTATGAAACTTTTTGATCTCACGTTACGCAAAGCTTCCGCACTTTTGGCGAAAAAAGAGATTTCTTCGATTGAATTGACCGAGGCGTGTTTGCGGAGAATTCGTGAAAAAAACGACGAACTCAACGCGTTTATCACGGTTTCGGAAAAGGAGGCGCTTCGTCAGGCGAAAAAAGCCGATGCGCTGATCGCCGCCGGCGCACAGGGCGTTTTGACCGGTATCCCGTACAGCGTGAAGGATGCCATTCTCGTCGAGAATATGCGTTCGACGGGTGCGGCGAAGATTTTGGACGATTATATAGCGCCGTACTCGGCTTCGGTCATAGCCAAAATCCAGGAAAAAGGCGGCGTGATTCTGGGAAAAACCAACTGCGACGCTTTCGGTCATGGCGCTTCCAATGAAAATTCGCACTATGGTCCGGTGAAAAATCCGTATGATGTGCGCCGCGTCGCCGGAGGATCCAGCGGTGGAGCGGCCGCAAGCGTGGCGGCCGATATGGCGATGTACGCCATCGCCGAAGATACCGGAGGATCGATACGGCAACCCGCCGCTTTTTGCGGGATTGCGGGGCTCAAGGTCAGCTACGGACGCGTTTCTCGCTATGGATTGATGCCGATGGCTTCGTCTCTGGATACCGCCGGTCCGATGGCCAAATCCGTATGGGATCTCGCGGCGATCATGGAAACCATCGCGGGTTATGATGCGAAAGACGCGACGACCTATGACGAAATCGTGCCTCGTTATACCGAAATGCTTCTCGCAAGCGACTTTCCCGCGTCGGAGCTGACGATCGGCGTGCCAAAAGAATATTTTTCAAAAACTCTCGATAAGGAAATTTCGGATGCTATTGCGGAGTCGATCCGAGTTTTTCAAAAAGCGGGTGCGAAAATCGTGGACGTGTCTTTGCCTCTCACCGAATATGCGATATCCGTGTACTATGTCGTGGTTCCTTGCGAAGACAGCGCGAATTTGGCGCGGCTCGACGGCATGCGGTATGGCGTGCAAAAAGAGGGGAAAGATCTTTTGGAAACGTATGCGAAAACGCGGGCGATAGGATTTCCCGACGAAGTGAAGCGGCGAATCATGATCGGAACCTACGCTCTGTCCGCCGGATATTATGACGCGTATTACAAAAAAGCGCAGGCCGTGCGCACATTGATAAAAAAAGAAATGGACGACATTTTCAAACAAGTCGATGTTTTGATCACTCCGGTATCTCCGTTCGCTCCTTTTTCCATCGGAGAAAAAGCCGCGGATCCTTTGCAAATGTATCTGGCCGACATTTTTTTGAGTCCCGCATCGGTGGCCGGAGTCTGCGCACTGTCGCTTCCTTGCGGCAAAGATTCGGGCGGTCTTCCCATCGGCATGCAAATCATCGGACCGAGACTGGGAGAAGCGACCGTGCTTGCCGTCGGAAATTTTTTTGAAGCTCAACGTCAGTGAATTTTGCGATATTACATCGACTTCCGTTTCTTGAAGAAAATTTCGCATGCTATACTGATGATGTCAAAATAAAAATACAATACCTATGTTTTCGAAACGATTCATGGCGGCGCTGGGAATGATGCTTTTCTCATCATTTTTTGTCGTGACCGGGAGTTTTGCGCAGGCGCTGGAGTATGATCTCGCCATATATTCCAATGACATATTTTTTTCGGAATCAAAAATCGTCGCCGGACAAAAAATCCGCCTTTACGCGCGCATTCACAATCTCGGGAAAAAAGACACGGCCGCCATGGTGGTTTTTTATCAAGGCGACAATATCGTCATCGGCGCGTCGCAAGTGGTGACCGTGCGGGCGAACGGTTTTGCGGATGAAGTGTATGTGGACTGGGTGGCTCCCAGCGGAAGTTTCAATATCCGCGTCGAGATTCGCAACGCCGATCCAAGGGACGAAGATGCCAGCAACAATGTCGCCATATCAAGCGTTTTCGTTCCGCTTCCGGATACCGACAAAGACGGCATTCCGGACGGCGAAGACGACGATAACGACAATGACGGCATTCCGGACGCGCAAGAAAAAAATTTCGGTTCAAACCCAAACAATCCCGATACGGATGGAGATGGAGTCATGGACGGTAAAGATAATTGTTTGCTTCTGAAAAATCCTGATCAAAAGGACAGTGACGGAGACGGCAAGGGAGATGCTTGCGATCCGAATGCCGAAAGCGAGCTTCCGGCGGAACCGACACCCGTTTCGCAGCCCGCGGAGGAAAAACCTCTTCCGAAAACACCGCCGGAAACTCAAAAACCCGTTCAAGAGACCGCGCCAAAACTTTCCGAAGCGCAAATCGTCGAAGAAAATTCGGTGACGCCTTCCGAAAGTTCACAAGATTCGAACAGCATTTCCGAGACCTTCACATCGGAAACGCTTCAGCTTTTTTCCGTTGACGCCATGAAGGTGAGCAAAAAATCGTGGAAAGAGTATCGTTTCGTTTCTTTGGCGGAGGACATTTTGGATATACCGGAATTGACACATGAATGGGACTTTGGAGACAAGACCGGCGTGTTTTACGGCCAGGAAATCGATCATCGTTTTCCCAAATACGGCGAATATACGGTGACGCTTTCCGGCTTTGACAAGGAAGGCAATAAGATCGAAGCCAAGTATCCGATATCCATCAGCTTCTTCGATGGCGACAATTGGATTTTGTGGCTGATTATCCTTTTTTTCTTCGGGCTGTTCCTTTTGTCCCTGTATTTGCTTTTTTTGGCAAAAGAAAAAAGGACCATCCCTTATGATTTTTTCAAAAAGAAGGGGAGAGAAGATGATATGCAAAAAACTGAATCGTCCGAAGATACGGATCAGGAAGTGAAAGAAAAGATTCCTCAAAAGGAAGAAAATGACGAAGAGAAAGCCAAGACAGAAGCGAATATCAAAAAATCACCCTCGAAAAAAGGAAAAAAGAAAAGCGAGCTGGATGACGATTCTCTGGAAGAGGACTTGAAATATTTACAATAATGTTTCACCCTTTACCCGTGGTAAAGGGTTTTTTGTGTTTCAATGGAGTTTTGTAGTCTATGAAGATACCCGATCAATTGGCAGATTTCAAAAAAAAGATGGATGCCGATCTTGAGACGTATTTGAATGAAAAGATGGAAGAAGCGCGTCTCATTACACCACTGGGAGCCGAGCTTTTTCGCCATATCAAGGATATTTGCGTGGGAAAAGGAAAAAAGATGCGCGGGGCTTTGGTGTATTTCGGATACTTCGCCTGCGGAGGTAAGGGACACGATGAAGACGTTTTTCAAGTCGCGATGGCTATGGAGCTGATCCACAGTTTTTTATTGATTCATGACGATATCATGGATCGGGACACGAAACGACGCGGATGTCCCACGATACATTATCGGTACAGCAAGATGAATCGGAAAAATTACGCGGCCAAAAATCGAGAACATTTCGGAAATTCCATGGGCATCATCGCCGGCATTTTGCTTTCCGAAGTGGCAAAAGAGGCGGTGCTCAAGACGAAATTTTCTTCGGACGTGAAAAATCATCTTATGCTGCATCTTTTGGACGTGATCAAAGAAGTGAATATCGGTCAAATGCTGGACATTTTTCTTGAAATGCGTGAAGATGCCACACGCAATCATGTCATGAAAGTGCATACGTACAAGACGGGAAAGTATTCGGTGGAAGCGCCTCTGCATATCGGAGCCATGCTTGCGAACGCGCCGCGAAAAGTGATGGAAAATCTCACCGCATACGCGATTCCGGTGGGTGTGGCGTTTCAATTGCAGGATGATATTTTGGGACTGTTCGGAGACGAAAAAAAAATCGGAAAAAGCGTGCTTTCCGACCTCAGACAGGGAAAAAGAACCCTGCTCATCGTCAAGGCTTTGCAAAATTGCTCGCCGTCGCAACGAAAAATTTTTGAAAAGACTTTGGGAAATCCGGATATTACGGCTGACGATGCCCGAAAGGTCAAAAAGATCGTGGAAGAAACCGGTTCGCTGCAGTATTCGAAAAGGTTGGCGAAAAAACTTCACAAAGAAGCGATCGAGCACTTGAATCCAAAATTTTTTTCGGAAGAAGGGTTTCGATTTTTCAAAGATTTGGCTGATTTTATGATACATCGAGACGTTTAGAAAGCACATATGAAAGCGACGGCATGGGCACCGGCAAATATCGCGTTTATCAAATATTGGGGTCAAAAAGACAAGACCATTTTTTTGCCTTATACCAATACCATTTCCATGACCCTTTCGAATTGTTTCACGGTGACGAGCGTTGAAATCATGGAAAAATCTATTGACGATGACGTGAGGGTGAAATTTTTCGGGAAAGAATTTCAACGGGTCAAAAACGAAGGCGATATCAAGCAGCGTTTGATGTTTGAGCATATCGGTCGAATTCGAGCGTTGGGAAACGATTTGAGATTCGCGAATATCCGTTCGGAAAACAATTTCCCCTCCGATGTCGGTATCGCATCATCGGCCTCGGGATTTGCGGCTTTGACGCTCGCTTTGTGTCAAGCGTACGGACTGGATGAATACGTGAATGACAGGAAAAGACTTTCCGAGCTCATTCGTCTCGGCGGCTCGGTGTCCGCCATGCGATCCAGTCACGGCGGTTTTGTGGAATCTTGCATGGATTATTGCCGCGATACTTGTCATTCCGTGTAAATCGCGACGCATGAGCATTGGGATCTGGCCGATATCGTGGCCGTGGTCGCCGTGGATAAAAAGAAAGTGTCTTCAAGCGACGGACACCGAGCCGCCGAGACCAGTCCGCACTTTCCCTCGAGGATATCCGCGATACCGGATCGATTACGAAGATGCCGGGAGGCGATAGAAAAAAAAGACATTCGCGCTTTGGGAACCGTGATCGAAGAAGACAGCGTCTGCATGCATTGCATCGCCATGACGCAAAAGCCCCCGATATTTTATTGGAACGATTCCACCATGAGAGTGCTCGATCGCGTCAGGGAGCTTCGTGAAAAAGGAATACTCGCCTATGCGACGATTGACGCCGGATCCAATGTTCACGTCATTTGCGAAGGCGATTGCGTTTTGAACGTCAAGAATGAGCTTGCGTCGGTGCCGGGGGTGATTACCCTGATCGAAAATAAGCCGGCGGAAGGAGCGAAAATCGTTTTGGAAGCCGTCAACGAATAAAATTTTGTATGATGATTCTTATTAAACTGGGAGGAAGCGTCATCACGGACAAATCAGACGTCGAAGTGTTTCGAGAAGAATCCGTTCGAAATTTGGCCGGTGTATTGTCGCGGTTTATGAAGGCTTATCCCGACGTTTCTCTTGTTTTGGGTCATGGAGCCGGGTCTTTCGGTCATCCGGCCGCAAAAAAGTTTGGAACCGCGAACGGTTTTCACGACGCGTACGGGAGACTCGGGGCTTGTCTTGTGCATGATGCGGTCGCTCGACTCAATCGGCTGGTGATGAAAGAGCTGCTTCTCGCGAATATTCCGGCCATGTCTTTCGCTCCTTCCGGGTTTACCGTGAACGACAAAAAAAATATCGTCGCATTGTTTGATGATGTTCTTTGCGGAGCTTTGGAAAAAGGTTTTCTGCCCGTCGTCTACGGGGATGTCATCGTGGATAAAACCGTCGGAGTGAGCATCAATTCAAATGAAATCACGCTTGAATATTTGGCACAATCATGGACGGAGACGAAAAAATATCCCGTCAAAACCATTCTGATGCTTTCGGATAGGGACGGGATCACGGATGACCGCGGCGAGGTCGTTCCCGTCATCACGAGAGAAAATCAGAAAGAGATTTTTCGCTTTATTCATGAACCGACGGTCGCGGATGTGACCGGCGGCATGCGACACAAACTTGAAACCGCTCTCGCGCTCGCCGACGTTGGAGTGCAAACGCTCATCATCAACGGCAATGAACCGGAACGATTTTTTTCGGCGTTGAAAGGAGCACCGTGCATCGGAAGTCTCATCAAGCCCATGGAGTCCAAAACTTGATATCGTTTCGGTTCGCGAAATCCGTGATGATGTTTTGATCTTCATGATGGCAGAGAAGGATACCCGATCCGGCGCATGCTCCTCCGGCTCCGGAAATTTTGGAAGCGACTCCAAGCGTTTCAAGCTTTTTTCGCAAGCGGGAAGCGGTCGGTGAGACGACTCCCAATGCCGTGAGCTGATCTCCGGCGTAAGCGAGCGTCTCGTGAAAAAGCGTTTCGTCGGAAATCATGAGGCTGGTAAAAAGCGCATAGGTGAGATTTTCGATGTTCTCAAACGTTTCATTGACCAAGTTTTCATCGCGTTCATGACGCGTTTTCACGAGCTCAACCATCGTTTTCGTGCTTTCGATAGGTTTTCCGCTGAAGAGTATGGCGCAATGTTTGAAAATCATGGGATTGAAAAGTTTTGGAATTTTTCGAATGGAAAGCTTTCCGTTGATTTTTTTGAAAAAAAGTGGTTCATTCTCAATGATCGTGGTATGATCGATTCCGCTTGGTTTTCCGTGGGAGACGGTTTCCATCTGCCGAGCCAGATCAAAAAGTGTCTTTTGGTCCAGTTTTTTATTATAATAATCAAAGAATGCGCGTATCAAAGCCACGGCAACGCTTGCGGATACGCCCATCCCCGAACCTGCCTCGGCCGTCACATGAAGACGGACGAGGAGATTGTTTTTATTTGGAAAAATATCGAAAAGCGGGTCGAGGAGCTTGTGGAGCCAGTCGACCACTTCTTCCGCAAGTTTGAAATTCGCTTCCAGATGAATGTCGGGCTCACCATGATGGAGCACTTCGGCGGTGGTGAGAAGCGGCAAAGGCAAAGAAAGTCCCGGATATCCGTACACAACCGCATGTTCACCGATGAGAATGAGTTTTGTGGGGGCGAGTGCAAGAGCCATATGTCGTTATCGGAAAGGAAAAAACATCATATTGATATTTGTCTTTCGGAAGAAGTTGATACCAAGCAGCGATATTTTGATGATCTTTTTTTTGAAAACAATGCGCTTCCGGAAATAAATTTTGACGAAATCTCCGCGGAAACGATTTTTTTGGGAAAAAAAATTTCCGCCCCCCTTATTATAGGATCCATGACCGGAGGAACACAACACGGGGAGACGATCAACGCGAATTTGGCGCAAGCGGCTGAAAAGCTGAGATTGCCCATGGGCGTGGGATCGCAGCGCATCATGCTGGAAAAAGAAGACGCAAAGAAAACCTTTGCGGTCGTGAGAAAATTCGCACCCACCATTCCCGTTTTCGCCAATCTCGGAGCGGTGCAGCTCAACTATGGAGTGACACTCGAAGATATAAAGAAAATCATTGATATTGTCAAAGCCGATGCTCTGTGTTTTCATCTGAACCCTTTGCAAGAAGCCGTTCAGTTTGAAGGAGATAAAAATTATTTTGGTTTGCTGGAAAAAATGGAGCGCGTTGTCGCTCACCTCGATATTCCCTTCATGGCGAAAGAAGTCGGTGCCGGGATTTCACGATCAACGGTGAAACGTTTAAAAGATATAGGCATCTCGATCATCGATGTTTCCGGAAGCGGCGGAACTTCATGGGCGTGGATCGAAGGCAAGCGACGGAGCGATTATCGCGATATCGGAGAGACGTTTCGAAATTTCGGAATCCCGACTCCCATTGCCGTGCTTGAGGCGTCAAGGGTGAGCGGTGTGGACGTGATAGCCGGAGGGGGAGTGCGCACCGGGCTTGACATCGCCAAATGCATTGCGCTCGGAGCCAAGTATGCGTCTTGCGCCTTGCCTTTTTTGCAAAGCGCGGTAATATCCCATGAACAAGTCATGAAAACCATCGAACGATTGATTTTGGAACTCAAAATCACCATGTTCGCCACCGGATCAAAAGATCTCAAAAGTCTCGGAAGTCAACAGCTTTACAGCCATCACCTATGTCGGAAAAGAGCCGTGAAAAATTAGAAAAAATATTATCGTACGGTCGCGTGAGTGCCGCGAAGATTCTTGCCGGAAGCGACGAGTATCTCGGATGCGCGACAAAGAACTGCGAAAATATGATCGGCGCGGTGAGCGTTCCGCTCGGCATCGCCGGGCCGCTGAAAATCAACGGAGACATCGTCAACGACGAAAGGATATTGACGCTGTCCACGACCGAGGGGTGCCTCGTCGCCAGTGTCAATCGCGGGTGCAAAGCGATCACCTTGTCCGGAGGAGCGACTGTGAGGGCGCATCATGTCGGCATCACGCGCGCTCCGGTTTTTCGAGTGCTGCATCAGCGGCAGGGAAAGGATTTCATGGATTTTATCATGAAAAACAAAGAGAGATTCGGCGCTGAAATTCGCAAGACGAGCCGATTTTTGGAGCTCGTCGGCATTTTTTGCAAGCAGATCGGGAGAAATGTTTTTGTGAAATTCACCTTTGATCCCAAAGATGCCATGGGGATGAATATGGCGGTGATCGCGTGCGACCATCTCATTTCTCACATCATCGAACCCGAAACAAAAGTGCGATGTCGCTCATTGTCGGGAAATTATTGCAGCGATAAAAAGGCGGCATTCACCCATATGCTTGAAGGCCGCGGATATTCCGTGAACGCCGAGGTCGTATTGACGGCGGATGTTTTGAAAAACGTGCTCAAGACCGATGCCGATGAATTTTTTGACGTGTATCAGAGCAAGATCGTTGCCGGATCGCTTGCCGCCGGTTCGATGGCCATGAATGCGCATTATGCAAACATCATTTCCGCGATTTTTTTGGCGACGGGGCAGGATATGGCGCATGTCGTGGAAGGAAGTCTCGGGATCACATCCGTCGAGAAGGAAAAGGACGGCGGCGTCTATGTCAATGTTTTTTTGCCGAGCGTGGTATGCGGGGTCGTGGGCGGAGGCACCGGACTTCCCAAGCAAAGTGAATCGCTGGCCATGATGGGAATCACCATCGACGAGGGTAACCCTGGCAGCGCTCATCACGCCTTCGTTGAAATCATCGCCGGCGCCGTCTTGGCCGGCGAAATATCTCTGCTTGCATGCCTCGCCTCGCAGGATTTGGCTCGTGTGCATAAGAGTTACCGTGAACGTTCGTAGCGAAGATATCAGTGCCATAAGTCCGGAATTATCCTTGTCATCCTTCGTTCACCGATATGCGGGACAGGCTGTTTATCAAAAGATAAATTTTCACGTTCATGTCCGGTATCATCACCTATGGATCTTTTATTCCCATGTTTCGCATTACCGCTGATGAAATAGCCCAAGCGCACGGGAAAGATCCTGAAAACATCAAGAGAGGACTTCTTTTACGAGAAAAAGCCGTAGCGTCCGCGGACGAAGATACGGTGACTTTGGCTTTGAGCGCGGCCATATACGCTTTGGAAAGCGTTTCGATATCGTCCGCAGATATCGGAGCGATGTTCATCGGCTCCGAAAGTCATCCGTACGCCGTGAAGCCAAGCGGAACGCTCGTGGGACAGGCTCTCGGCATGCGAGATTATTTTTCCGCAGACTTGGAATTCGCGTGCAAAGCCGGAACCGCGGCCATGCAAATCGTTGCCTCAATGGTTCGCTCGAATATGATAGCGTATGGCTTTGCCGTAGGCGCTGACACGGCTCAAGGAGCACCGGGGGATATGCTCGAGTATACGGCGGCGAGCGGCGCGGCCGCGTTTCTTTTTGGAAATAAAAAAGATGAAATCATCTGCGAGATGAAAGATACGTTTTCCATGGCTTCCGATACGCCCGATTTTTGGCGAGCGCCAAAGTCCGAGTACCCCGCTCACGGAGGGAGATTCACCGGTGAACCCGCATACTTCGAGCATGTCGTATCCGCGACCAAAAAGATTTTGAAAAAAAACGGTAAAAGCGTTTCCGATTTCGATCATGTGATTTTTCATATGCCCAACGGTAAATTTCCCCAAATGGCCGCAAAAACGCTCGGAGTTTCCGAAAAGCAGCTGCGTGCGGGGATGATCGTATCCGAGATAGGAAATACCTACTCGGCATGCAGCATGCTCGGCCTTGCGAACGTTTTGGATCATGCGAAAGCGGGGGAATCAATCCTCATGACTTCCTACGGCTCGGGCTCGGGCTCGGACAGTTTTATTTTTGAAGTCACGAAGAATATTGAAAATTTCAAGAGAAATCATACGTTGCAGGAGCAGATTCGAGAGAAAAAATACGTTTCATATCCGCAGTACGTAAAAATGCGCGGCAAATTGTCGCGTTAGGGAACAAGTGCGTCAGCAGTCAGTTCTCAGTACTCAGCTGCCGAATCGACGTTTTGCAGTTATGCTTACGCACTGAGAACTTACTCCTGAGAGCTGAGAATTGACTACTTACTCCTACCTCTTCCCCTATGTACACGATCATCTCCGGCATCGGCATGACGCGTTTTGGAGAAATTTGGGACAAAAGCTTTGAAGATCTTTTTCGAGAAGCCGTTGATTTGGCGTTGCTTGATTCCGGCATGAACGTTTCAGAGATTGAGGCGTGTTTCGTCGGAACGATGCTTTGCGGAGAAACGGCCATGCAAAGTCATGCGGGAGCCTTGCTCTGTGAACAATACGGCGTGAACATCCCATGTTTTCGCGTCGAAGGAGCCTGCGCGTCCGGAGGACTTGCGGTGCATCGGGCGGTTACTTCGATTGAGGCGAAGCAGTATAAAAAAGTGTTGGTAGTGGGCGTGGAGAAGATGACGGACTTTTCGGCCGAGACCGTCGCTTCATTTTTGATGCAGGCCGCGTCAAGCGAAGAACGTCTCGCCGGCGCTACTTTTCCGGCTTTGTACGCCATGATGGCAAGGGAGCATATGGAAACGTTTGGAACGACACGCGAGCAGCTGGCCGCAGCTTCGATCATTTCGCATCGGAATGGTGCGAAAAATCCGTTGGCGCAGTTTCAAAAAGAAATTTCAGTTAACGACGTTTTGGAAAGCTCGATGATCGCAGACCCTTTGACCTTGCTTGAGTGCTCTCCGATTTCAGACGGAGCGGGCGCCGTGATATTGTCGGCAGAGGAAGCGCGAAAAACCGATAATGATGTTTGCATAGTCGCAAGTGAAGTCGCCTGCGATACGCTTTCGCTATCGGGCAGAAAAACTTTGATCGGTCTGAAATCAACGCAAGAAGCCAGCCGTAAAATATTCGCTACCGCGAATTTGAAGCCGGCGGACATTGATCTTGTCGAAGTGCATGATTGTTTTTCCATTGCGGGTCTTATGGCGCTTGAGGATATCGGGTTTGCAAACAAAGGAGAAGGTGGCGCGTTGCTTATGAAAATGATGAATCATTCCGATATGAAGCCGGCGTTCAATACGTCCGGAGGTTTGAAAGCGTGCGGTCATCCGGTCGGCGCCACCGGCGTGAAACAGATCGCGGAAGCCGCATGGCAGCTTCGAGGGCAGGCGGGGAAGCGGCAGGCTCCGGACGTGAAATATGCATTGACGCATAATGTGGGCGGCAGCGGCGCGACATGTGTGATGCATCTTTTGGGTAAGGTATAACGTTGCGTATTCTCCCCTTGGACAAGGGGAGATGCCCGAAGGGCAGAGGGGTGGGGCGGGAACATTGAATAGGCACTTACTCATGAAGCACCCCCCTGCCAGAGCCAGGCCTCCGGCTCGGACACGGTAAGCTCCATTTTCGCGGAGCTCACCCCTTCGCTTCGGACACGGTAAACGCCATGTTCACGAAGCTCACCCCTCCGCTTCGGACACGGTAAACGCCATGTTCACGAAGCTCACCCCTCCGGCCTTCGGCCACCTCCCCTTGTCCAAGGGGAGGAAATTCATACCATTACGTATTTTTTCTATGACACTTTTTCATACCCCGCCTTTTGTATGGCGGCAGCATAAAAAAATGCGGGCTTTCCTCGGGAAAAAAGGAAAGGTTTTGACGTTTTCAAAACTCTTTTCAGCTCCAAGCGGAATGGTTGCCGAAACGCCGTATACGGTTGCCTTGATTGAGCTGGCCGATTCCCATGAGCGGATCATGGTTACGGTTGCGGATGGTGAAGACGTGAAAATCGGGCAGGAGGTAACATTGATGAAGAGAAAGATTTCAAAAAGCGAGGAAGGGTTGATTCTCTATGGAGTGAAGGCAATAAAAGTTCCTTCATGACGACTACTATGGCAGTTATAAAAAAATAATTTTTATAAAAAAAAAGAGGCCGCTTATGAAGCACCCCTTGGGAGATCGAATGAATCCGCTCTCAAGAAAAAAATAGTATCGAGAAGCATTTCTGTCATATGAAATGCTTTTTTTAAAACAACCCCAAGTTATAAGAATCCGAAGATACTCGTAACTTTTTTTTGTAGCATCATAATTTGAAGTGCATGCTACGAGCACCTTTGGATTGATCGATTTTTATCACAGGCATTCTTCTTCCAGTTCTTGTGAATTCATCATTTTTTCTGGATAAATGCTGATTTTGCCAGATCGATCGATATAGTGTTCAAAAGAATCCTCAATAATCACATCGCACTTTAGGAGCGGATGAACAAGATTGAGTTTTCTCATAGTTCCGTACGATTGAGAGATTTTTTCAACCTTAAACCATACATCCTTGCCATGAGGTGATTCCAGTACCTTTAACAACGTATCAATGAGATCTTGACCATATGGGCCAAATCGATTCCATCCCTCATTAAAGATATCGCAGGGGAAAAGTTCCAGAAATTGATCCTCACTTTTTCTTAAGAACATGTACCAAGACCAATTCTCGGTACAACGATGTTGCCGAGAAGATGAGCTTCGCGGAGACATCACTGTGTCGAGGCGGGGGAATACGATGTAAAGTTTGTTGTGTTTGTTTAAGAATGATAGTAAATCCGTCTCATCTATTCAATTGTGGTGATATAGGAGGAGGTTTACTTTGAGATTTTTTTGATTATTCAGCAGGATATTCCCTACCGAATTTTTTTGCTTCGTTTCTGGTTCTAAAAATTTCGTTTCCGTAAGCGTTTGCAAGCTTCCCTGTTTTTAGAAAAAACATTTCGAAATTTTCAAGCAGTTCGAGATATTCACCAACCGTCGATGCTCTTTGCTCGATATTCATCATCGCAATGGCAGTTGAGTTCATGCCATTTTTTGTTAAAACTTCTGATGCTTGAGTAATAAATGAACCCTTTTTGAATCGTTCGATTTTTGGAGCTGATGATTCAATAGGTGTTACGGGAGTTTGAGTAGTGGAGCATCCGGTGAGGCTGATGAGGGCGAGCACGATCAATAACTTTTCCATTTGAGTATCCTTCCTAAAACGGAAATAAAAAAAACAATAGAACCCAAACTACAAGTTTCGAAAGCATCGAATATTGTCGTTAAGATACTATTGTAATGAGCGGTCGGCCATCAAAAGGTATCGTTTACT
Organism: uncultured Gammaproteobacteria bacterium; assembly: GCA_964485795.1. GTDB lineage: Bacteria > Patescibacteriota > Patescibacteriia > VMEV01 > CAZAJQ01 > CAZAJQ01. The sequence goes on along the minus strand of CAZAJQ010000001.1, from coordinate 94,418 downwards.
TACGATCTATAATATCACATTAATACAAATTTGTCAACAAAATAATGAATTTTTGTTTGTTTTTAGCCATAAAAAAGAAGATGTGTTTTTTTTCAAGGGAGAGGAAAAGTGACCCCGCAGTACATTTATTTGACAAATACCACTAAATATGATAAGTTTTTGCATTCTTTAATTGGTTGTAACTTATATCTATCAACATTATTTAGCAAAAAAAGGAGCTAAACAATGAAAAATTTACTGGTGCTGGTTCTCATTCTTGTGTTTTCCATCTCTCCTTTATCACCCCTTTTCGCTCAAGAGGAGAATCCTGTGAAAAAGGCCAACTCAACGGCGAAGAAAGCTAAACCTTCTGAATCTTTTGAAGAGGAAGATGAGGGAGCTGAAGAAGAAACCAAGAAAAAGGAAGTTGAACTTTATAGGAAACATTTTCCTAAATTAAAGAAGGAAAATGAAAACCTAAGAAGGAGGTTGAAGGAGTTTGAGCGAGAAATGGACTCCAACATCCTTGAAGTTTCTGCGGGATCTAAACTGAAGATCTCAAAGAAAATCGGAAGCCTTGAAAATTATTTTGGTAGTTCTCTTTTCTTCGGGGATTTGCCAGTGGGGTTAAGAGCTCAAGTGGTGAACTGGAGCGCCCGAAGTGATGAAAAGAAAGACTTCCGAAGGGTTTCATATTTGGGGGGAATTTCCTTGGGAGGAGAGTCTCATCGAATCCGACTGGATTGCACTTTTGGCTGGATGTCCATAGTTCAGGGTGATGAAAATGATGAACACAAATATGGAACATCCAATGCTGAGACTACTGAGATCCGTGGAAACTTAAGTTTTCACTTGGGAAATCTTGGTGGACTCGACTTCTCCATATTCGGGGAAGGGTTCTCGACCATAAAAATTCCGAATCTTTACAGCTGGGAGGGCGGACTATGCGCCGGAAAAAAATCAATTATAATGGGGGGATTAATGGCAGGGTATAGCCACATTCCTCAGGCAACGAGTTCCTTTGTTCTGAAAGCGGTATGTCGGATTGAAACTCCGGCATTCAATGTTTTCAGTTATGCTGGTTTCACCATCGAATCTAATCCCAAGGATAGTGGCAAGGAGGTCAATTTTTTCTTGGGAATCAATATCGAATTCTTTTTCAGGGGGAAAAGACAATAAAATAATGATTTCATTCATCTGCCCTTTCAGGAACTCTATCACAGTCACACGATAGAGTTCTTTTTTTATTTCGCTCGAGTGCCATCGTTTATGGTACCTCTCGAACATCTCGAAGATCGGTTTTGAGCTGAAATGAAAACGCAATTTGTTCGAATATTTTTTGATAGAATTTCGAATCATCCTTCACTCCAGCCGAAATGTCGATGGTAGCTCCTCTCTTTTTGTCAACACTCATATAAGCCCCGTACGAGACATAATCAACCGGCGGTTCTTGGTTTATGGGATAAATATACCTTTTTTTATTTTTAAAAATAAAATTTTTCTCGGCATCCCATTCGAAGGAATATGACAGCGTATCAAATGAAGGTCCATACCCGTCAGGGAGATACCAGATGAAAAGCGAAATTCGCTTTTGCGGATCCCGCCACGAGGTTATATCCGAGCTATCCGATTCTTTTATTTCCAAAAATGGCGGAATCATCAACGAATAATGCCAATCCGGATGCGTGAATTTTTTCCATGTTGACATATCGAGTAACTTTTTTTCTTCGGCACTGAAAGCTATATCTCCAATGAGTTTATCCGATATTCTGGTGATTTCGGTCACGGTTTCTCTGGTCGGGATAGGTGATGTCGTTTTTATGGGTTTTTTCACTTCGGCTTGCGTTTTGGGAGCGGTTTCTTCCTTTTTTTCGGGATCTGGTTGAGTCGTCGAGGCACCTGTTGTCGGAGAGGCGGTATCAGGCGGGGTTTGAGCGATTTCGGCAGGCGTTTTTGACTCCTCGACTTTTTGAACGGGTTCGGTTCCAGCGACATTCCGATCGGTTTCCGGCGAATTGTTCTTCATGTTCTCCAAAACCACGGCCGTGGAAAGCGCGAGAGTGATGAAAAAAATGACTTTGAGAAAGGTGGTTTGCATATATTTTTTCGATGATGAGATTTTTTATGAAACGGTTTCAAATATCCGTCTCGATGAGAAGCCCATGCGATCGCGACAAAGCGAAAGAGGGAGTTACCTTTTGATAAAGGCAACTCCCAAGATAGAATTAACGTTTTTTCACAATGTACATAGTAAAGATCAAAAGTGCGAGAGGCAGATAGAGAGCAAAAAAGTTTTCGAAGATGTCCTCAAGCGATTCACTTTGATTGCGAGAGTCGCATGTGACATTTGCATTCATGTAACATCCTCCGCGATTTTTTTGCCGAGTGTCCGTGCTTGATCCGGTCGCGTCATTTCCGCCGCCAAATTCGCTGGAACTGATTTGTATGAAGCGAATGGCGTCAAAGCTGAGTGTCTTTCCGGATTCACCCGTCTTATTCGTGAGTTTGACGAAGTTTTTGTCTCCTTTCGAGAAGTAAAAAGTGAATTGATGATCCGAAGTTTTCAATCTCACCCATTCGTTCACATACAGATTCTGATTGACTTGAGCCGTATATATCTTTCCTTCGGACGTGAAGATTTCATAAACGGCTTTTTCAGAGTCGGATTTGAGATAGGGGATAAGGACTTCGATCATGTAAAATCCCGAGCTTGCGACGGTCGGCGTCCAAACGTGCTCAACCGTCGAGCTTGTCACCGAGGTTTCGGAAAAATATCGGCTTCGATTGTAACCGAAATATACGTAGAGCGGATCATAGACGAGTCCGGATGCCGCGCCATCATCCACAACGATGATACCCGGATTTCTTTTTAACGTGTTTTGTGACTCATACGGAGTTTCCTTGTCCATGAGCATATCCACGACTTTTTCGTCATCGCTAGGATTGAGAAACAGCGGCTCTTGCGCCACACTGACCAGCCAATCGCCGCGTACGGTATAGAGAGCACCGTGAACATGGGGTTTCATGTCATTGTCTGTGGCATTGCTATGCTGCGTGACATTGGTGGCTCCGCAAGTGCCGAGTTCATTGCCGAGAAAGACGATATCACCTTCGGAAACGGAAACGACCGCACAGTGGCAGATCATGTACAGAAATGGATTTCCAAGATGATCGGTAATGGGCTGGTCAAAGTCATCCAGCGGCGTAATTCCGACTCGACGACCCCATCCGCTGTAGTTGTCCGCCTTGGTTATTTGACCCTTTTTGAAGGGACATACCAGGATTCGCTGATAATCATCTCGATCGGAACCGTAGTTGAAATCAATGGCGAAATTATCATTGATTTTGGATCCGAAGTATTTGAGATGCGTATTGTTTTTAGGATCTTCGCCGGTATCTCCATAGCGATTTCCGGATGCGATCCAATGTTCCGTAAAAACCGGATACAATTTCACGAATCTTTTGAACGTGATGGTGATGGAAGCCGGATATGACCATGTGTTTGCATTTTCCCGCACTTCGAAGAACACCGTCAGCACCGCATTCGTGCTTTGGTAATTGATATAGGGTAAAAATCGACTTGAGAAGCTGGCATTGCCCGACAGCACGATTTTTTTCCCGTTATCCATGACATACCATTGATAGGCGGTGATCGGAGATACGGTGGCGCTTTTCCCGTAACCGGAAAATCGTATCAATCTTCCCTGACGCACCAGTACGGTTTCGGAAACGAGATTAGCGGTTTTCCACTGCAAGTCATTTTTTTTGACGTTGGCATTGGATTCATTGTCTTCCTGCACCAGATAGGTGACATTGGCATCCGAAATGACGGCTTCGACGTTTCCCGAAGGCGGCAAGGGTCTCGTATATGAGAGGATCAGCTGCTTTTCGGAAATGTTGTTGTACTCATCGACAGCTCGGAAATTGAGAAGGTTGATTCCTTCCATGAGCTTGTGAGTCACTTGCCAATTATTGCCGTTTGGCAGCACGCCGAGTGTGCCATTGAGCGTAAAAGACGTGATGGCATTGGCGTCGCTGATCGTTCCTTTGATGACCGCCGTATCCGTGGTGAGCGCGGTATTGTTTGACGGCGAGTCAATCGTGATGAGAGGAGCCGTCGTGTCCGGAGGCGAATACACGAGAATGAGGTACTTCACCGTGCTGTTTCCATATTCATCTTGAGCGTTGAACGCGATGGAATTCGTCCCGTACGCGAGGTTCACTCCGCATTCCCAGTTTCCGGCATCAATGTTGATGGAAGATACATTGTTCACGGAAAACGCGGTAATGCGACTTTGATCCGTGATGGATCCTTTGATCAGGATGCTGCTTTGATTCACGGTGCCAAAAGGCAGGGGAGAATGAAAGACGATATCCGGACCGGTGACGTCTTGAAAGCTCATGAGGATCTGGTAAGTCGCCTTGATCGAGGTGGGGATGCCGGGTAACACCGTAGCATCCACATCTTTTTGGCTGATCAGCGAGTATCCGGCAAGAGTTCCAAACGAAACGCGATAGGTGCCGGAATTCAGGGAGAGCGATTGCGCGGTAGACCCTTTTGACGTTCCGGCAAGAGAAAACGGCGCGCCTAAGAATTTTCCCGTCGTATCCACGGCCGAGACATTGAGTGTCCCGAGGTTTGTGGAGGTGTACAGCAGATCAACGGTCAGAGTTTTGCCTTCCGAAATCGTAATGGTTTGCGGATTGGTAAATTGCTCCGTATAGCCGTTGATGACGCTCAATTTGAGAGAGTAATTTCCCGCCGGCAAGGTCATCAGCTGAGGAGGAAACCCTTTGAATATCCCGCTCAAGTAAATGATGGGCGTGAGGTTTTTCCCGCTTTGATCGCGCGCCGTGATATTCAGGTATCCGGAAGCGGAAGCCACATGAGGGATAAGCACCAAGAACAACAAATTCAGTACAAAACATGTTCTCTTCATGTTTTTACTCCTTGTGTGAGGTTTTTAAAATAAGATCGAAACAGAGAAACCGATGAACAATCCCGAGCGATTCGCTAGCTTGTGTTTTTGGACATACATGCCTCCTTTCAGTCCGAATTCGTGGATAAGAAATTTTCCCATGAATGCGACCCCATACTTATGCACTGAGATGGAATCCACTTTCAATCCTTCGTAAAACATATTCATGAGGAAGAATTGACGTTTTTGCCATTGAGCCCAGACGGGAAGCAGCCGAGCGTTGATGTTCCATGTCCAAACATGAGGCAACGCATGATGGTAGCTCACATGAGCGCTCCATGTAAACGCTTTGGAATGCTTGTAGGTCGCTTTGAAGCTCCACCGCAATTTCCACTGTTGATCCGGATTTTCATAGGAGCGATAATCCGAATCTTCAAAGTGAGAAACGCCGCAGAGAATGCGTAATGACCAAGATTTCCACAACAGCAATTCAACGCCTCCGGAAAATGTGCTTTCCGAGAGAATAAGCGTATTGGAAAGTGAGGGAGCTTTGAGGCCGTTGATTTCCCATGCCTCGTCGATTTTGATCATGTCGTGACAAATTTCCGCGTAGGGAACCATGTTAAACCCCTTTGATTCGAATAAGTCGTATTTTCCTCGAACCAAAAGGTGAATTTCAGAGTAACCTGACGTGAAGATGGCATCCACGGATCCTTCGATATACTTGGGCATGTCTTCGTCTTTGGGAACCTGAAAAGTATTCCCTTGAGAAGTTTTTTGAGAGCGGGCTTTTGCTTGCGCCTGTTCGGTAAGTGTCGCAAAGACGCATAGCGCCAGCGCGAGAACGATTGAGCTCTTTGTCATGGCAGATTTCCTTTCTGCAAAACCATGAAATTGTTAAAGTACTTTCTTTGATTCCTTTGGGGGAAGTAAAGAATCACAGTGAAGGACTTTAGATTGAAAAAAGGATGAAGTTTTTCAATGAACGATTGCGAAGACCTTATACGTTCAAAAGGTATCGCTGAAAACAAAATCCCCCAAGAGTTGCCTACGATTGGGGGATGCTGTTTGTGAAGTACTGATTTGAGTATAGCGTATTTAAAACATCAGTCAATGGAAAGGTGGCTCTATTTCTTACCATTATTTCATGCTATTCGCATTGATTTTCTTACGAACACTGATTGGTGCTGTGGAAAACTTTGCATAATTAACTTATTGCAATGGGTTTCGGAGGATTGGAATAATTGATGGGTTCCCCCAAGGGATAGGAATCCAACTCTTCGGGACTGACGGTGATGATATCTTGCCAACGGAATCCATAGGTATAAAAGATTCCTTCGTCTTCAATATGCCTTCGTTGTCCGTTTTCGATGAGATAGACGTCCGGATTGAAATTGACCTTGATAAGATTTTTTTCCGTGGAAAGCTTGGTCGTTATCGGGTATCCGTCCGGATACTGTTCCAAAACAGTATCATCCACCTCGACAATGGCGTCCCATTTGAATTTATTGAGGTTGAAAGCGTTTTCATTTTCGATCCATCGCTTTTTTCCTTTTTCAATCTTATAGATTTTGGGTCCGGTGATGCTTTTTAAGAGTGATCCTTCAGGAAACGGGGGGAGGGAAGCATCAAGAAAAGGAAAGTTCATCACCGTATCGCGAAAATTGTCATATTCATCGGTTTCCGGAATTTGGAAATAATAATCGGTAAAAATCGAGATGGAATGCGGCTTGTCGTCATACGGGATGAAATTTTGATTGGCATGGATGTCGACACCGATGTAACGGCATTCGCCGACGGCAAATCCAAAGGTGGTGGGGACGATGACCTGCTTCCAAGCTTCATCATTGATGGTAAAAGCAGTGGAAAGATTGGGGAGTACGCCATCGCTGCTTGCGGGAACGTCTATTTTCCCTTCATTGCAAATTTTTGCGTAGAGCGTCGGTTTCTTGTCCGCGCTTCCCGGAAGCTCGCCAAAGCCGATTTCATTGATCAGCAGGTTGGCAAGTTTTGGAGGCAGTATGTCATTTGGGATGGTGATGGACTTGCTCAAAGAATTGTTTTTTTCATTGCTTTCGGCGATGAATTGAAACGAATCGGCGTTCGCAACGATGTCGTATGTGCCCTTGGGGATGTTTTTGCCGTACAGATCCGCCAAAGACGTGGCGCATCGTCCCGGACGCAAGGCGAGATAATAGGAAATCGAGATGTTTTCGGATCCGAGCAAAAATGAGACGTCCAGTGAAGAGGCGATCACGGTTTCACCGATATTGCACACTTCCGCGAGCATATAGGGCCCGGTTTGCGAAAATCCGCCACCGGCGGCTGTGGAAAGCATGATGGGATCGATGGTTTTTGAAAACCAGACATTTTTGATGGTCACGTCCGGCGCATAATCTCTCAAAAGTTTTACGCTTGCGCTCGCCGAGTCATTGTTCGGGTTTGCATCATTGCCGTCGTAAAAGCTGATCGCGGCTCGGATCTCATGATCGCCCGCGGGTACGAAATTTTGCAGATTTTCCCAGAGATTCGTGCAATGATGATCTGCAAATTGCGAAAAGTTTTGGCTTGCGAGAAAGGTACCGTCAAGGAAAAAGGAAATATCAAAATAATTCCACAGCGTATCGCCGAGATTGCAGATATCCGCGCTGACTCTGGGGCCGCTTGCCGCAAAGGGGTTCGATGATTTGGTGTCCGAAAAGGTGACGTTTCGCAATTCAAGATCGGAAAGCGTCGGTAACGAAGGCGCAAAGACGATTGATTTGACGAGGGTGTTATTCTCATCGTCCGCTTCTTTGATGATGCCCACATCATCCACGGTCAGGGTCGTTTCATAGGTATCGGGTATGATGGTTTCGAAAAATTCGATGATGGCATTGGTGCATGCTTGAGGTTTGAGCTGCTCGGCGACGGAAGTGGATCCGAAAATCGTCGGATGCGAGGGATGATTAAGCTCGGCGCTCAGGGAAACATAGGTGTTTTCCGAAACCGTGGCCACTTGGGATTGATTGCATACCTCGACGATAAGGCTCTTGCCTTCGGCGGTGAAATTCTTTACTATCAGGTCGATTCGATCGGCAAGGATGGGGATCGTGACGGTTGCCGTAGTGACATTGTTGGTTTCATTGGATTCTTTGATAAGGTTCTGCGGATCCACCATCACCTGCACTTCCAGCGTCCCGGCCTTTTCGTTTTTGAGAAGCGAAGGGTTGGAATAGATTTTGGTGCATTTGTTGGTTGAAATCGGGTAATAAATCACGGATTCATACGGATCGGACACCGTCGTCGGTGTGGCAAATCGCACGTACGTCACCTGACTGAAAGAAGTGGCTCCGCCATTGTTGCAGATTTCGGCTTCGAGGGTGTCATAGCCTTGGGAGTTACTGAATGCAAGCGTCTTGACATACAGATCCGGAGAACTCGTTTGAGCCGAGAGCGGCGGGATGAAGGGAAGAGAGAAAAGTCCGAGGAGGAGAGTGGTGCAGAGGGTGGCGCGGAATTTCATAGGTTTTGAAAATTGAAAAAAATAAGATGAAAGGTCTTGAAAAGAATCATCTCACGGGATTTCATAAAAAGCAAAAAAAGAGGGAAAATATGGTATGATTGACTCTATGAAAAAGCAAAAATATCAACATTACACCAAAGCTCAGCTGGTAGAGTTGCTCCAAGAGAAGGAGTCACAGCTCATGAGTTACCAAACCGGCGAGAAGCTGGCGGAGGCTTTGGAAAAAATTACTCAGGAAATCCTAACGGACATGAGTTTTGATGAATTGGCTCAAATTGTTGTTGATTTGCTTGTAAAGAATATACCGAAGAAATACGCAGGAATAATATTTTATATTCATCTCAAAGATCAGAATTGTTTGCAATCTTTTGCTTTTTCAAGAACGAAGAAAAGTGTCTTGGTGAGTAGTAGGCTTCCGATGACTTTCCAAAAGCATAAGTTTCCACTTGATAACACAGTTAAAAATAAGCTTATTGATGTGGTGTCCTATAAGAGGGAAATGAGAGGAAGTGATATTTCTGAATTTATTGCTCCAATTGTAAATAAAAAATTTTCGATTTGGATTAATAAGTTTATAGGGATAAAAGATATATTGGCTGTACCATTATTTTGTAATGGAGAATTTTTTGGTGTCATTCAAGTGCATGGAAAGGTGAAATTTGGAGATAATGATATCAAGTTTATTGAAAGATTTAGTTCTCTACAAGGAAGTCTCTTGGGGTTAAAGTATAATTATGAAAATCTTGAGCGAAAATTCACGAAAATAAACCACGCTTTTGCGTGTTTTATTGATGAAGTTGAAAAATATTCCGACTACATATCAAATTATTCTGCAAAATTAAAAGATGCAAGTATTGTGGATTTAAAGAATCTTGAAGAGGAATTTGATTGTATCTCCCAACAATATAATCTATATGTAAGGAGTTTATATCATGTGATTAGTAAAACTTTAAAAAGTCGAAAAGAAGATTTGAAAGCAAAGCTGTAAAATATGTCAAGAGCAAATTTTAATATTGAAGAAATTAATACTGAAGTGGATTTAATAATTCAAAATGAACTTTTTTGCCTTGAACGGGATGTAATCAAAGGGCTAATCTTAGAAAGAACCTATAACTTTATTCACGAGTCGCTAATTTTAAAAAAGCCGTACCCTAAAGTAACCTCTTATTTTTCTTTATTATTCGATAACACGGAGACTCAGAGAAAAATAATATCATTCATATCTTACAATATTTTTTTATTTGATCTTTTGGACGATATAATTGATAAAATGAAATTGAATGATTATAAGTGTTTAGATAACCTATATCTAAAAATATTAGGGAGCCCGTTTTTGAGACAAGGAAAAAAAATTAAAGTTGAAAAAGAGATTTCTAAATATTTTGGTGGTATTGATGAAGTCCTAAATAGGTGGGTCTGGAAAGCGCGAATTTGGAAGCCATTGATTCGTAATCAGTTAATTAAGATTTTAGAGGAATATTATGTATTTGAAATAGAGAATTGTTGCAAGATGCAAATTATTGCTGGGGAGAGCAGATTACTTTATAAAGAAAAAATGTCTCAGAAAATTTTTCAAAATAATGATTACTTAGCACAGGAGATTCATCAATTAAGGTCAATATGTAATAAAGTAAATGTAGAAAACTTTTCTGCTTGTCAAATTGTAGCAAATACTCCCCTTGCTGCAATTTTTTATTTTTTACTTATTGAATGGGTTCAGTCACATCCAAATTATATTTCTCTGGATGATCTCAAAGAAATAAAAAAAATATTATTACTTTTGAAAGTTATTAATGTAGCAGGGGATCAATTAACTGATATATTTGAGGATGATGTAACGGGGGATTGGTCTTATATTAGGACATTAAAATTAACTTATGTTGACTATGCAAATATAGTTGAAGATTTTACTATTTCATGCAATAAAGTTAATAATAATGTCTGCACTTCATTGTATTCGTTTGGCAAATATTTAAGCCTCTACTATGCCGATTTATTTCCAAGTAACTATGTTCTCGTAAAAGAACGTGTATATAAGTTATTAAAGATATATTGAAAGATTCTAAATTCAGCGCATGTAGTGTCTTGCCTTTTTAGTCGTGTTAAAAAAATAACTAAACCTTCACTCGGGGTATGCGAACATGAAGAATTTTCTTATCGATATTATGATACATCAAAATTGAGGTGGAGAGAGATTGACTCGATTTTTACAGACATTGAAAAATCTTTGCTGGAGTGGAGTTGAACTTTAGCATATATCCTTGCCTGTTTCGATGTCCTTTTGTTACGGTTGAGATACGTTCTGGGGAGATAAACATATAAAATGTTTTTTAATTTTTTCAAAAAATCAAAAACTCAATTGAGTTCTGAAAAAAATAGTCGTATAAATTTTGACGATACTTATTTGAGTTTGATTGAGGAAATTGGGCAGCTGCTCATTAGTAATCTAGATTTTAGATTGTTATCACAACAAATTGTAGATTTAATGAACGAGCGACTTGGAGGCGTTGGTGGAGTTCTTTTTTTAATTGATAAAAACAAACAATTGGCTTTTTCGTATACAGTCACGACCTCTAATAGAAATGTAAAGCATGCTTTAAAATATTTAGGAAAACCATTTCGTGAACATTTTTTTGATTACGCTCATCCGAAAAATTATGTAGGAGAGTGCATAAAAAAAGATAAAATTTTTATTGGTGATAAGCTGGAGGATTTTATATCTCCAACTGTTTCTATAACTACAGCTAGGCTAATGTCAAAAATTTCCAATGTTAAATCATGTATTTGTCTTCCAATAAAATTTCAAAATCAGATCAATGGTGTTCTATTAATTACATTTTCTAGAAAAATAGCTCATCGAGACCTAAGGGGAATTAATACATTTTCTATATTTACGGGCATAGCTATCAACAACGCTCAATCATTTGAACGCATTGAGTCGCAAGTGACGGCTCTCGACAACAAAAACAAAGACCTTCAAGCTCTTTTTCAAATTTCCACAATCTCCATCTCAAGCCTCAGAACCAATGAAGTCGTGCAAAATATCTTGGACAGCGTGCCGCAGAAATTTTTGCACTTGGAATATTCCAGCGCCACCATAGCACTTTATGAAAAAGACCTCAATCACCTCCGAGCTTTTGCCATCACAAAATCCGACCTCGTGGACAAATCCCTCAAACTCCTCAAAAAGGATTTCCGCGATTATACCTTGCCGGTAGATGCGAAAAACCCTCTCGCTCAAACCTTTTTGTCAAACGAGATCCATATCGTCGACGGTTTTTCAAAAGCTTTTTCCGGCATCATCTCGTCTCGGATCATCGAAACCATCGCAAAACTCGCAAAGGCGCGAAGCGTTATCGCCGTGCCCCTGCGATCCCGCGGAGGCATTGCGGTCGGGATATTGATTTTTGTTTGCAGTCGCAACGGTTCGGATATCACGAAGAGAGATCAGGATATCGTGACCAACTTCGCCAACAATCTCGGTCTGACGCTTGAGAATACGAAACTGTACGCGCAAATCGAAAAAAACGTGAATGAACTCGCGGAAAAATCGGCCGAACTGGAGGCGGCGAATAACCAGCTGCGACAATTCGACGAAGCGAAATCCGAGTTCATCTCCATCGCGTCCCACCAGCTTCGAACCCCGCTTACCGTCATCAAGGGATACCTATCAATGGTCAATGAGAATTTTTTTGGAGTCGTGCCGCAAAAATTGCGGGAAGTGTTGCAAAAAGTGGTCGAATCCACGGATCGGCTCATTGCCTTGGTGAATGATCTGCTCGATATCTCACGCATCGAAAGCGGTCGCATGAAATACTCGTTTGCCCCGCTGTCGTTTGAAATACTCGTGCGATCCGTGGCCGAAGGGCTGGATCGCATGGCGCAAAACAAGGGACTGGGATTTGAAATCCATATTCCAAAAAAGAAATTGCCAAAGATTCACGCGGATGAACAAAAACTTCGACAGGTGATCCTCAATGTGATCGACAATGCCGTCAAATATACGGACAAAGGGAAAATAGACATTTTTATGAATCGGCTCGGATCTGAAATCGAGTTTGTCTGCCAAGATACGGGTCGCGGCATCGAACCTCAGGATATCGGACGACTTTTTCAAAAATTCGCCCGAGGCTCGGGCATTCATGTGGTTCACACCGAGGGAACGGGGCTGGGGCTTTTTGTCGGCAAAAAAATCGTAGAAGCCCATGGCGGGAGCATTTGGGCGGAGAGTGAAGGCATCGGAAAAGGATCGAAGTTTGTGTTTCGCATACCTTTGAAGCCAAAAATTTCATAAGTATGTTTTTATCAATAAAAAATCCCGCATGCGCAGGATTTTTTTTATGCATTGACGATAAATTTCTTTTATAAAGGTAAAAATCCCATCTTTTCTTTCACTTCCTCATACGTTTTCGTCGCGATCTCCGAGGCCTTTGCGGCGCCTTTTTTCAACGCGTCAAACACGGCGTCCTCATGACGATCATAGTCGGCCATTTTCGCTTGGATGGGGGAAAGGTTTTCGATGAGAAGCTCGGCAAGGGAGTCTTTGAACTCCTTATACGTTTTCCCTTGAAATCGGCTTTGAACGGCAGGAGCCGAAAGATCGGAAAATCCGCTGTAAATATTGACAAGATTGCTCATCGCCGGCTTATCTTTTCCGGCGCGAATTTCATTTCCCGAATCGGTGACGGCTCTGCCGATTTTTTTGCGTATCGTGTCGGCATCGTCGCGCAATGAGATGAAGTTATTGGGCGATGACGCGCTTTTTGACATTTTTACCGACGGATCATCAAGCCCCATGATCCTTGCGCCGGTTTTTGGCGTGTATTGCTCGGGGACGACAAAGGTGTTCCCATAGATGCGGTTGAATCGCGCGGCGATATTGCGGCAAAACTCAAGATGCTGGGTCTGATCGTCTCCCACGGGAACAAGATCGGCCCGGTACAGAAGAATATCGGCAGACATGAGAATCGGGTAGGAGAAAAGTCCGACATTGATGTTTTCGCTGTGCTTTTGCGATTTATCTTTGAATTGCGTCATTTTACTCATCTCCGACATTTTGGTGAGCGTGGTGAAAATCCATCCCAGATTGGCATGCTCAAGGATATGGGATTGCACGAATATGGCGCTTTTTTTCGGATCGACTCCGCAAGCGAGAAAAATCTTTGCCGCTTCCATCGTATTTTTTCGCAAGGCTTCCGGATTTTGACTTACCGTGATGGCATGCAGATCCACGATGCCGTACAAGGCCTCATGTTCATTTTGAAGCGATACCCAATGTTTCAAGGCTCCCAAGTAATTGCCGATATGGAGATCTCCGCTGGCTTGTATGCCGCTGAGGATGCGTTTCATATGAGGGAAAGTAGTCAGTACTCAGCAGTAAGTTCACAGCAGTCAGTTCTCAGCAGTAAGTACTCAGCAGTAAGTACTGAGTACTGAGAACTGAGAACTGAGAACTAAGTACTCGACTTCTTTTCACGTTATCGTACGGATTCCATATTGTCAAAACCAACCTCCCTTGGTATACTGGCCGTCATACTTATGCTTGAATCCATTGCCGAAATCCAGAAAAATGCACTGCTCGCGATCAAAAAAGCCGCTGCCAAGACGGAGCTTTCGGATATTCATACTCGATATTTGGGTAGGAAACAGGGAGAGCTCAATGAGATATTAAAAAAAATCAAAGATCTTTCCGCGGAAGAAAAAAAATCCATTGGCTCGGCCGCCAATAAAACCCGTGAGATTTTGGAAAAAGCTTTGGCGGATAAGCATGACGAATTATCCGCGATTTCGATTGCCGGGCTGAGTGAGCGATTGGACATTACCTTACCGGGGATGGTGCCGCAGGAGCTCGGACATCTGCATCCTTTGAGTCAGGTTCAGTACGAGATCGAAGACATCTTCACGTCCATGGGGTTTCTCGTGCTGGACGGACCGGAAGTGGATTCCGAATACGCGAATTTCACCTCGCTCAACATCCCTCTCTTGCATCCGGCGAGGGATATGCATGATACGTTTTGGATCGATGATACATTGCTTTTGCGCACGCATACGTCGGCCATGCAGGTGAGAGCTTTGACCGAATACGGCGTTCCGTTTCGCGGCATTGTTCCGGGTCGCGTGTACCGTTATGAGGCCACCGACGCATCGCATGAGCATACGCTCAATCAGCTCGAAGGATTCGTCGTGGATGAGAATATCTCCATCACGGACTTGATCGGCACGCTCCGGACTATGCTGTCGGGCATATTCAAGCGCGATGTGCAGATGCGACTTCGCCCGAGCTACTTTCCTTTTGTCGAGCCGGGTTTTGAGCTGGACATTGATTGCCTCATCTGCGGCGGTAAAGGTTGCCAAGTATGCAAACATTCCGGATGGGTCGAGACTTTGGGTTGCGGCATGATTCATCCGCAAGTTTTGGAAAACGCCGGCATTGACCATATCAAGTACTCGGGATTTGCTTTCGGGCTGGGTTTGATGAGACTCGTGGTTCTCAGGTACGGGATACCGGATATTCGTCTCCTCAATTCCGGAGATATACGATTTTTGCAGCAGTTTTAAATCGTCCGGCCTTCCCCTGCGTGAGTATTATCAGCGTATGGTGGCCCCCAAACGGTGAACGTACTGCTTTATCTATGTTGCTCTCCCTCAAATGGCTCCAACAATTCGTCGATACGGGCGATTTCACGGCAGGTGAAATCGCCACGTTTTTGACGACCAAAAGCGTTGAGATCGATCATGTCAAAAAGCTCGGAGCCAATCTCGAGCATATGGTCGTCGGCCGTACCGTAGAGATCAAACCCCATCCGGACGCGGATAAACTGCAGGTGGTTTCCGTGGAAATCGGACCGTCAAAGACCGTTGAAGTCGTTTGCGGAGGCGATAATCTGCGCTTGGATATGCTCGTGGTTTTTGCCGATATCGGCGCCAAGGTCAAGCGGGGAGAGGAGCTCGTCGAAATCCGCGAAACGAAGATTCGCGGCGTCATGAGCTCGGGCATGATTTGCTCGGCAAGCGAGATTGGCATGGACGAGCAAGCCTTGTCCGAGAGACCGGTTTTGGATATTACGGAGTCGCAAGCGACTGTGGGAAGCACGGTCGCGGACGCTTTGGGACTCGACGATATCATTCTCACGGTGGACCATAAGGCGATTACGCATAGACCCGATCTTTGGGGGCATTACGGCATGGCAAGAGAGCTTGCGGCCGTCCTGAAAACTTCTCTGAAAGACTATCGTGCGGAGGAACCCGCCGCGGCGGGAAGAGAACCTCTCGAGGTGCGGATTTCGGATTCGTCGTTATCCGAACGTTTCATGGCGGTAAAGATCAATAACGTTTCGGTTGGTCCGTCGCCGAAGTGGCTCTCTTCGCGTTTGCGCGTTTTGGGCGTGCGACCGAAAAACATTTTGGTGGATATCGGAAATTTCGTCATGCTGGAAACCGGACAGCCGTTGCATATGTACGATTTCGACTTATTGGGCGGAGAGACGATCGCCGTGCATACGGCGCAAAACGGAGAAAATTTTGAAGCCATCAATGGCAAGTCGTATGCGCTTTTCGCCGATGATTTGGTCATATCAGTCGGAGATACAACGGTTGATTTGGCGGGTATCATGGGGGGCAAAAATACTGAAGTGCATGAAGGCACTCGCACGCTTGTCATCGAGGCCGCTCATTTTGATCCAAAAAAAATTCGAAAAACTTCACAACGGCTTGCATTGCGTTCCGAAGCGTCTTCGCGTTTTGAAAAAAATCTTGATCCGGAAACGACTCGTCTGGCGCTTTTACGCGCCATAGCCCTGATCACCGAACATATTCCGCAAGCGGTCGTGGCATCGCGCATCGCGGATATGCGCGCCCCCGAAAAAGAAAAGGCTTTGTCAATGACGCTTTCGCTCGAGATGATCCGAAAAAAAATCGGTATCGCCATCCCGGAATCGCAAATCAGCGAAATTCTTGCGTCTCTGGGGTTCAAACCTCACATTTCGCAGGGAATGCTCACCGTTGACGTTCCGCATTTTCGCAGTCGCGATATCCTTATCCCCGAGGACATCATCGAAGAAATTGCGCGTTTGTACGGGTATGATCAGCTGCCCAGCACATCGCCAAAAATGGCTTTGAGTCGTCCGGCGCAAAACGCGATGAGAAAATTTGAACGTGATATGAAACAGCTCCTTTCTCATGGTTTTGGTATGACCGAGGTACATACCTATCCTTTTTTGGCAGAATATCACATGGATCTTTTGGGCTTGGTCGCCAAAGAGCACATGGAGCTGAAAAATCCCTTGGCATCCGATCAAAAATATTTGAGGCGCAGTCTTTTTCCCACGATGCTGGATACCTTGGCGTCCAATTCCAAGCGCGGTGACAGTTGTCTTTTGTACGAAATAGGCAAAATATTTCTTGCCGATCAAAAAGGAACTACCGATCAAAAAGTTGCGCTTCCGGCGCAACCCGAAGAACTTTGCGGAGGCGTATGGATTTCCGATGACGAGGAGCCGTTGTATCGGGTGAAGGGAATTGCCGAACGGTTGCTTGCCCATTTTCATATACCGGCCTCTTTTCAGAGAGTCGCTTCCGTTTCGTCATGGATGCATCCCCTGCGTTGCGCGGAAATCGTTTCGGAAAAAGAAGTATTGGGTTTTGTCTTTGAGTTGCATCCAGATATTGCCGCAAAAAAAGACATTATCGGAAGAGCGGCGTTTTTCCTGTTTTCCTTGCCGCTCTGTCTTGCAAAAAAGGAAACCGTTTCAGCGTATCGGCCGATTCCGAAATATCCTGCCATTTCGCTTGACGTTTCCCTGTATGTGACTTCCCATGTGGTTTGGAAAGATATTGAGGATATCGTGAAAAAATACGGGGAAGGGTATGTGACTTCCGTAAAGATTTTTGACAGGTACGAAGACGCCAAGGATGCGAAACAAAGCATCGCTTTCCGCGTCACGTACGCTTCCGATGAAAAGACCTTGCTCATGGACGAAGTGGTAAAAATTCATGACAAAATTTTGCGTCAGCTTGAAAAACGTTTAAAAATCAAGGCGAAAAAATGATTTCTGTCGGTGAACGAATATCTTTGCAGGTTGATAGAGCTTGCTGAAAGGCCTCATGACGAGGCAAGGTTTGAAAGTATTCTTCAAAGAGTTTATTTTCGCTATCATAAGGAAATCTCGAGATTTCTTTTTTTGTTTCTATGGACTTTGTGCACCTGCATCTTCATTCGCATTACAGCCTTTTGGACGGTCTCGCAAAAATCGAGGATATTGTGACCAAGGCGGCGGGCGAAAAAATGCCAGGGTTGGCGTTGACCGACCATGGCGTCATGTATGGCAGCATTGAATTTTATCAAAAATGTTTGGACAGAAAAATCAAGCCCATTATCGGGATTGAATGCTACTATGCGCCAAACGGTCGTCATCTGAAACGGGCGAGAATCGACGATGAGAGGAATCACCTCATACTTTTGGCTCGCAACAATGCCGGCTATCAAAATTTGCTGAAACTCACCAGCATTTCCAATATCGAGGGTTTTTACTACAAACCGCGCATCGACTGGGAGGTTCTCTGTCGATTTGGCGAAGGGCTTATCTGTTTGTCGGCGTGTCTTCAGGGTGAGATTCCAAGACTTCTGCTCTCCGGGAAAAAAGATTTGGCGGTTATGAGAATATCGGAGTATCAAAAAGTGTTTGGCCGTGACAATTATTATCTCGAATTGCAACATCATCCCCATATTCCCGAGCAAGGAAGCGTGAATGCCATGCTTCTGGAGATTGCGGACGCTTTGTCGGTTCCTTTGGTGGCGACGTGTGACGTGCATTACCTCGAACCCAACGACAATTTTGCGCAGGATATTCTCGTTTGCGTGCAAACCGGAAAAAAAGTGAGCGATAGGGATCGCATGACCATGATGAACGAAGATTTTTCGTTTCAAAGTGCGGAGGCCATGCGATCGTTTTTCCCGCATGTTCCGTCGGCATTGGAAAACACGGTGCGCATCATGGAACAATGCGATACCAAGCTGTCGTTCGGAAAAAGCATTTTGCCGCATTTTCATATTCCGGAAAAAAAATCTCCGGAAGATTTCATGAAAGAATTGTGCGTGAAGGGATTGCATTTTCGGTTTGGCATAGAAATTCGCGATGGAAACCCCGTTTTTGACGGAAACGATGAAAAACATGCAGCCATCGAATCGCGCATGGAGTATGAACTGGGCATCATCAATCGCATGGGGTTCGCTTCGTATTTTCTCATCGTCGCCGATTTTGTGGTATGGGCAAAAGACAACGGCATTCTCGTGGGGCCTTCGCGCGGATCCGGAGGATCGAGCTTGGTGGCCTACCTCCTCCGCATCACGGAAATAGACCCGCTCAAATACGATTTGCTTTTCGAGCGTTTTCTCAACCCCGATCGCGTGAGCATGCCGGATTTCGACATTGATTTCGCGGACACGAGGCGCGAAGAAGTGATCGCGTATGTGGAGAAAAAATACGGAAAAGAACATGTGAGTCAGATCATCACGTTTGGCACCATGGCCGCGCGCGTGGCCATACGCGACGTGGGGCGTGTTCTCGACGTGCCTTACGCGTATTGCGATCATCTCGCGAAGCTGGTGCCCGCCGGCATGGATTTGAAAGAAGCCGTTGAAACCGTCTCCGAGCTTTCGACGCTTTACGACCAGGATCCCCAGTGCAAGCGGCTCATCGATGTCGCCAAAAAACTGGAAGGCGTTGCGCGGCATTCCTCCACCCATGCTTGCGGCATTCTCATCACGAAGGAGCCTTTGGAAAATTATGTTCCGGTGCAATACGCAAGCAAGGAAGATAGGTCTTTGGTCTCGCAGTATTCGCTCAAACCCGTAGAGTCTTTGGGACTTTTGAAAATGGACTTTTTGGGGCTGAAAAACCTCACCATTTTGGAAGACACGTTGATGTACATCAAAAAGATTCGCAAAAAAGATGTGCGTTTGGAAGCCATTTCGTTTGAAGACAAACCGACGTTTCAGCTTTTGCGGCGAGGAGACACCACCGGAGTTTTTCAGCTCGAATCATCGGGAATGAAGCGCTATCTCAAGCAGCTTCAGTCCACCGGCATCGAAGATATCATCGCCATGGTGTCGCTGTACCGTCCCGGTCCCATGGAATTCATACCGGATTACATCGACGGGAAGCTCGGCAGAAAAAAAATCGAATATCTTCATCCCAAGCTCGAGCCGATTTTGAAAAAAACCTATGGCATTGCCGTGTATCAGGAGCAGATCATCCAGATTTCGCGCGATTTGGCCGGATTTTCTTATGGAGAAGCCGATGTTCTGCGAAGAGCGGTGGGAAAAAAAATCAAGGAATTGCTCGACGAGCAGGAAGAAAAGATGATTTTGGGTATGAAAAAAAACGGCATAGACGGAAAGACCGCAAAAAAAATATGGGATTTCATCGTCCCCTTTGCCCGATACGGTTTTAACCGTTCGCATGCGGCCGGATACGCCATCATCGCGTATCAAACCGCATATTTGAAAGCTAATTTCCCGGTTGAATTTATGGCCGCTTTGTTGAATGCCGATGCCGGTGATATCGAGCGCATCGCCTTTTTGATCGATGAATGCAAAAACATGAATATCGAGGTTTTGGCGCCGGACGTCAATGAAAGTTATGCGCGATTCACGGTCGTGGCCGAATCGCTGCAATCAAAACCTCGCATTCGGTTTGGGCTTTCGGCCATCAAAAATCTCGGGGACAATATCGCGTCCGCGATCATTGAAGAAAGGAAGAAAAACGGTTTATTCGCATCGTTTGAAGATTTCTTGCGACGCGTGACTCATAAAGATTTGAATAAAAAATCTTTGGAAAGTCTTGCCAAATCGGGAAGTTTCGCGAGTTTGCTCGAGCAAAATAAAATTTTGGGAAATATCGAACATATTTTGCAGTTTTGCAAAACCGTTCATGAAGAAGCGGCAAGCATGCAGTCTTCCCTGTTTGGAGGCGCTGGGGCGGCCGTGTCTTCGGTGAATTTGCAGCTTCTGCCCTTGGAAGCCTATGGGAAAGACCAGAAACTCGCGTGGGAAAAGGAGTTTTTGGGACTTTACATTTCCGAGCATCCGTTTTCTGAAATCGTATTGACGCTCAAAGATTCTCTGACATTGTTAGCCGACGTGATGGAAAAAAAGGAGAAAAAAGTTATCTGCGGAGGTGTCGTCGGAGCGGTGAAAAAAATCATGACGAAGAACAATGAAATGATGGTGTTTTGCCATCTCGAAGATACGACCAAAGCCGTTGAGATTATCGTTTTTCCAAAAGTTTTCAAAGAAAGCATGGATATATGGCAGGAGGGTGCTTTTGTGTTGCTCACAGGCAAAGTTTCCACAAAAAACGACGAGATGAAAATCATCGTTGAGACGGTCGTCAAAACTTCATCGGCGGATGCCCGGCGATCGTTGAATGCGCTCATGAAGAAACAACCGGAAATGAATGGGATGAAACATGCGGGGGAATCCGCCGTTTTTCTTCGCATTTCAAAATCCGTGCAAAAAGATCAAATGCTTTCGCTCAAAAATATGCTGCAAAATGAGCGCGGATCCGTTCCCGTGTATCTTTTTTACGATAACGATGGGCAAAAAAGAAAGATAGATGCGAAAATGTCCGTAAACGTGACGGATTCGTTGAAGCGATCCGTCGAATCGCTTCTCGGTCCCGGAAGTTTTCATTTGACACAGTCATGACTTTTTCGGTATGTTTGATATGCAACGGAGTCCTCGGAATACGGGCGTGGAGATTATGAATTTATCAATTTTAAATTTTTTTTATGTCTCGTTTTTCTGAATCGCTCGAACCCAAAAGCCATCACATGTATCGGGGGATTGGATTAACGTTTTTGGGCATCAGTCTTATTGTCTTGGTGGCGATTTTTTATTATACGTTTTCCGAAGCGACCATCATCATCACGCCAAAATCCGAGGAACAGAAGCTCTCGTTTGAACAGAGCGTCGAAGAAGGTAAGCGTGAAGGCGGCATTCGACTGTTGTCGGTGGTGAAGCAGGAGATTCAGAAGTTTGCGGCGACTGCGACGGAATCCCCCGATCAGAAGGCCAAGGCCAGCGGCAAGGTAACCCTGTACAATGAAACCAATGTCGAGCAGGCCTTGGTTGCCACGACACGACTTTTATCCGAAAGCGGAGTGCTGTACCGTCTCAAAGACGCCGTGACGATCCCCGCCAATGGCAGCATCGAGGCCGTTATCGTGGCCGACAAAGAAGGAAAAGATCAAGAGATCGGCGCTTCGTCTTTCACGGTTCCGGGGCTCGCTTCCACGAAACAAAAGGTGATCTACGGCAAAAGCAGCGTTGCGACGACCGGCGGGCTTTTGACCACCTACACGATCACGCAAAAAAACTTCGATGACGCGAAAAAGTCGCTGACCGAGCAAATGAAAAACAACGCCCTCTCCGAAGTGAGATCCAGCGTCCAAGCCGGAGAAGCGATTTTGGACAATGCATCGGTTTTTGAAATACTCAAAGAGCAAAGCGAGCCGGCCATTCTAGCCGCAGCTTCGGAATTTCAGCTTACCCTTGAGGGAAGACTGATTGTCGCGGTTGCTCGAAAGGCCGATCTCATGATTTTGGCTCGTCAAAAGTTGCAAGGTAATTTCGAAGAAGAAAACATGCGTTTCATCGGCGTGAACGACGAAAGTTTTCAGTACGAGGTGCAGAATTTCAATAAGGACAGTCGGGTTTTGACCTTGAAAATCTCTGTGCAAGGAAAGGCGCAGATTAATGAAAATTCCGATATTCTCGACAAGCGCAAGCTGATGGGGCTCAATGAAAAAGAAGTGAAGGCCTATCTTGAAAATTTCAGCGGAATCGAAAGCGTTGAAGTGCAATTCCGCCCCGTCTGGGTCAAGCGCATCCCGAAACTCGCGGATCATATCACCATTCAAATACAGGGGAATTGAACCAGAACATTATTTCAACCATTAAAAACCGTATAGAGAGAAACCACGGGTTACCCCCGTGGTTTTTATTCGCTCCTGATCGCGTTTCCAATCAGCGGGTTGTAACCCGCCGTTTGGTTGCGTTCATTGTTACGCCGCTCGCTGATACCAAGACGCGACACGCAGCTCTGCTTTATCATGACCTATTTATTGCAGACGAATTTTTGAACCAATCTCAAAAAAGACGGTTCAAATTCCGCAGAAAGAATTCTTTTTATTTCTGAACGGAAAAGAGTGGCTCAGCGAACGGCTGATTCGCTCTCGAGTCGATGGATTTCCTCTTCCAAATGACGTTTATTCCTTTCATAGGTGAGAAGGTCTCTGTGGTATTGCTTGATGCTTCCGGTATGCATGCCTTCTTCATATTTCAAAGCCTCAACCGTATTTCCATTGACCCTTGTCTTGAGGCGACCCAAAAAGGTTTTTTCATTTTCATGAAATTCTTTGATCCGAGATTGGATTGGAGCAAGCTTTTTTTCGCGAAAGGAGATTTTTTGTTTGAGATTCTTGATTTCATGTTTGACCTCATCCAATTTCTCGCGGATGTCTCGAATGCGGAAATCGCGCACGATTTCGGGCATGCGGACTTGTTTGGAAATATCGCTCCACACCAATTGATTTTCATAGCTTTGAAGCTTTTTTGCGAAGTCGTTCATGGATGTTCCTTTGTGTCCCAATCTCACCTTGGCCCATTCCTTGTTCAGACCGTTCAGGAGCTTCACGTTTTTTTCGGAAACATGATCTTTCACAAATGCACTGATGAATTTGAGCATTTCATTGATTTGCGTCTCTGAAACGGAATCGCTTTCTCGCCTGAGCGAAGCTTTTTGCGCAAGGCTGTCATCAAGGGGCAGGAAGGATTCCAATGATTGTTTGATGAGTAAAACTCGGTTTTGCGCTTGCTCGGTATCCGCTTGCGACAGATCTTTTTTTGCGCAAAATTCGTTTACGGCTCGCCAATCCCGCAACATGTGAGAGATGAAAAAGGCTTGTTCTTGACTCGCCATATTTTTTTGTTCGAGATTTTTTATTTTCCAGGAGACCTCGTCAAAAACTTGTTTGATATATCGTTTTTTCGCCTCAAGGATGTCGCGTATCGGATATTCGGTTTTTTGTACTTCCATCCCGGGTTCTTCGGCATATTCCGACTGAAATTCCTTGCGGTCAAAGAGACCGGGTTTCAAAAAGTCACGCAAGGGGCCGATGGATGGGAGTACGTCCCGGTCAAGAATGGCGCGATAATCCGTATCGATGGTTTGTGAGCTTTCCTTCATGCGACTTTCAAAGTCTTTGAAGAGGTTTACGAATTTTTTTAGAACCTCGATTTTATGAGGATCGGAGGCGAAGAAGGATCGAACCAATGATTCGAGAGTCTTTTCTTGATTTTGAAACGCCGAAAGCGCTTTTGGATCGTGTCGCGCTTGATTCTCATGATATTCTTCGATGTGCAGGGCTACATCCAGCCAATCCTTCGAATGTTTTTGACCGATCTCATGTCGAAAATAGTTTGAAAGCATGGCATTGATTTCCTTCCAAGCGTTTTCAAAAGCGATTCGATGATGTTCGTTCTTTGAATTTTTGGCTTTGCCTCGCAGGGAGGATATTTTCTCTTCGCTGCTGAGAAAATCGTATGCAAGATCATGAACATCGATGTTTTCACGCGATTCATATTCTGCCGCCCGTGGGATCGACTCAAGAATCCTTTCAATCGCCGAGGGTATGGCATAGGTGAGCTCTTGACCCTCCCCCGTTTCCGCTTGCCCCTTGAGTCGGGCTAAAGACTCTCTGATGCGAGTATTTGTTTTGAGAAAATCGGCATATGTTTGTTCGATGCCTTCAATCCGTATTTGCAATTGTTTTTTCTGAATGAAATTTTTGATTTTCTCTTCATGAAGTTTTGAAAAATCATCGAGGCTTTTTCGAGCGGAATTCAGCTCGGTCACCGAAGGAATTTCGCCAAGCGACCGTTTGATACTCGCAAGTTCGATTTTTTGCGTTTCAAATCGATCGGCGGGAACCATTTTCAGAAGGTTTTCCATTTCGAGATACGCGATATCAAACAGACGCTGCTCGTGATTTTCCCAAAGAGCGTCCATGCTTCTTTTTTCGGTGATGTTCGCCTCGGGGATCTGAGCGATATTTCGGAGCCGGTGCTCAAGCGAGAGGAGGCTGTGATACTCATACTCAAGTTCCGAAATCGACCGACCTTCGAGATGGAGAGGAAGTTCATGTTCTTTATCGAGATATTTTCCGTAACGCTTTTTGATATGATCTCTTTTCGCAAGGATATTTTTTTTGAATTGGTCGAGATGTTCATTGTTTTCTCGCTTCGATTCATGAAGCCGTTCTTCTTTGAGTCGCAACGTTTCGGAGAGGATTTTCATATCCTCAAACGCTTTCGTCATGGATTTTTCGTCTTGCATCTGGGATGCCAGGTTCCAAAATTCCTCGATTTTTTGCCGCAAACCGCCTTCAAAAGACAAGATGTCTCCATATTTCATTTCAATCTTTCGGAGATTCGTTTCAAACTCAAGTTTTTCCTGCTTTGCCTCATTATACTGATTTTGGTTATCGAAGTTTTACCTCAGACGACTCCTCGGGAATTTCGATTTCGGATCCGAGCAAGTCGGTTTGCTCTGGAAACGTCGATTCCGATGCAGTCGCCTGCACGGGTTTGGAATCCGTGAGAACCGTGATATTTTCCCCTTCGGGAAGAAAATTAGCAATGTTTCGCTTCGCACGTTCCGCGGCCGCAATCTGTCGGTTTCTCAATTCATTGATTTTTGGCCCGTAGGGGAACTCTGGAGCTCCCCCGAGAGCACCCTCAAGAGCTTCCTCGAGTCTTCGTTCAATATTCTCTCCATGAAAAGCGACGATATTACGCAAATCTTGCTCGTTACGCTTCGGAATAACCTCATTGTCAGGAATCAAAAGCTCCTCGTGACCCTCCCAAATATTTTCATGCGGTGGAATAAGAAATTGTTCTCGATGTGAAAGAGGCATGGCTGATGAATTTTATTTTGTCTTCGTTGGTTTGTTGTAGTGAAATGGGAGTATGTTTTATTACAAAATCATGCCCCACTGTTTGAAATCTCGTCCGAAAGCTTTTTTTTGAGCGCATCAAACGTTTTTTTATCGGGGTAGAGCATGATGGAGAGTGTGTCGATGTTTTCATTTAGCCCGAGGTGAGCGAATAAATTTTTTGACGATTTCAGCCGTTCCTTGTCGCATCCGGAAAAATCCAGCACGAGAGCGTGGTGTTTGGGGTCGACAGAAACCCGTATCTTATCCTTTGAGTCCAGATTTTCAGCGATTACTCTTGATAATGCTTCAAAAGTAGTATTGTCTTGGTCTGCATTGATGGGAAGCTCTTCACCGGTATGCAATATTTTCATGGATTTCGGACGATCGAGTATGGTGAGCGCGTGTGAACCGATCTTATAATGAGTGATGATTCCCGAAATCGCGGCTTTTGGATCGATATTTTCATGAAGAACCTCTTGAGCTTTGATGGTGCCGATGACGCTTGCGAAGCCTTTTTTATAGACGGTATCGGAGATTTGATGTTTGGCTTTGATTGATATGATTTCACTGAGACGTGCGATGCGTCCAGCGATGACCTTCATTTCTTTTATTTGCGCACGGTTAGCTGATTGTTCCATGCCTTTGATATCCGATGCCATTGCCGACTGTTCCCGATCGAGTTGCTCGGCAAGTCGAACATTTTCTTCTTTCAGCGCATCGAGTTGCTTCCAGAGAGCGTCAAGCTGCAATCGCTCCACGGAATGGATTTCTTCCGGGGATACGGAGATCGATTCGCCCAGTTTTCGCAGGCTTTCAAGCGTTTGAGCGGCTTGCGCATAAAAGTCGTCGGATTGCGATTTCGGGAGATGAGACCGGATGTCCGCTATCTTTTGATCCATCTCCTCGGGAGTTTCGTCGAGGATGACGAGCAAATCATTTTCATCTTCATTCGTTTCCGGTGATGTATCGTCGGAAATCTCATGGGTATGAGTTTCTTCAGGGGAATGTGGGATTTTTTCAAATGGCATAGTGGAAAATCAAAGAAGACCGGAGTCGTGAAACTTTTTTAAAAGAGATTAACCATCCATGGGTTTTTCTTTTTCATGCGGCTCGATACCCGGCACATCCATGGCTCCGCTTTTTTTGAGAGCTTTTTTACGTTTTAAATTTTCAATTATTTTTTGGACATCCTGCTTTTGATCTTTGGGTTCAGGTGGAGTTTCCTTGATGGATGGTGGGGAGGATATTTCAGCGGATGGTTCAGATGTTGAAGAAATCGATTTTTTGTTATCAGGAGTCAGAGGCGCGGATGCGACTGCTTTCACGCGAAGTTTCTCGTATTTATTATTGGCATCATGCTGATACTCGATCAAAGTTCGTTTTCCTTCCTCAGTGATGGTATATTGCATTGATTCTGGATCAAAATTCCAAGAGCTGTTGATGAATTTTGTATTTTTTAATATTCGTTTGAGTGAGGCTGATTTGAGATTTGATTTTTCATTCACTATTTCTTGTTCCGAAAGTCCATCCGGTTTATAGGCGAGAGCATCAAGAATGTGAATAAAGATTGGGGCTTCTTCGGGAAGTTCTCGGCGATCGAGCAGGGATTTGATTTGAACCTCCGGAAGGCTTTCATAAGAATCTTTTTGAACGAATGTATCTGGGAGTTTGTTGTGTTGAAATCGGATGAAGGCTTCTTTCCCGTTTTCGCTGAGCGTATAAATGCCATCTTTGAGTGTGAAAAAATCCTTATTTTTTGATATTGCAGTTTGTACGCTGATCTTACTTGCATTCCTATCCGCACTCTTAACCTTGTTAATGTAGTCAGAAATCAAAGTTTCCATCGATGCACCCTTTTCAGAAAAGGCGAGGATGTCCATGAGATGAATGTATACCGGCACATAGTCCGGCAATTCCTTTCGCGGTAAAAGCTCGAGTTTTTCTTTTGATTCTTCTTTTATTTCACCGACCGCCTCGAAATCGGTATCGGCTTCATAATATTCCTTTTCCGAAGTCGAAGGGAACGTCACAATTTCGTCTTTTTTGAGTGTTTGCAGAACTTTTGTCGTAATGATTCCGGCAACTTCAACATTGCTATTGAGTTGTTTTTCATTGAGAGTAAGAAGTTTTTCCGCGATCTTATTTGCATTGCCATGAATCAAACCGAATTTGAGCTTGGCTTCAGATGTCTCGGATGGTGAAAACTGTTCATCGGCTATTTTCTTTTCATAGGTTGTCTTTGCTTCTTGATATTTTTTCAGTATTTTTTCTGAAATGTCGCTGACATATTTTTTTGCCGCTTCTGTAAAATCCTCTTCAGTGGTGGCGCTGACAAGTTCGGTTTTAAACGTTTCCTGCAGTGACGCTGGATATTCACCAAAGTCATCTGAATACGTTATAAATTCCTTGCGAAATTCCTCTGCGAATATTTCATGGGCTTTATAGAGAGATTCCTTATCCTCTTTTGAAAGCGTTTTCTTTCGAGCATCGGGTTCTCTTAGATCTCCTCGATATTGCCTTGTGTCCAGATGACGCTTCAATGTTTCAAGCTCGCGGCCGAGATAGCGATCCTGAATTTCCGTATTTTTTTTCTCAAGCTCGACGTATACCTTACGTATGTCTTTTTCATGCAGTCCCTTATCAAGCGCACTGTGCAGATGATCAAAAAACAGTCTGAGAGAGTCGCCGTAATACTGATGGAGCTTTTGATTGTCCTTCTGCTCGGGATCTTGAAGCTTCTTGAGATGCATTGCAATTTGTTTCTCGACTTTTCCGAGAAACAGTTTTTTATCGTCAAAGCGTTTTACCGTTGCTTCCAGGTATTGAATGTCCTTCACATAGTCGTCGCGCAAGAATTTCGCATCCTGCGATTTGAACCTGAGCCAATCGGTATCGTCTATCGGAGGTTTGTTGAATTTCTCGCGATTGGAATTTTCGAGTTTTGCAATGGTTGCGGCGAATTCCGGGCTTTCATTGCGCATGAGGTAGGTGCGCTGCGAATCGTCCATTTCTTGCCGCAATTCTCCGACATATTCGTCGACTTTTTCTTTTGGCTTTCCGCGATAAAAATCGTCGCCCTTGGTCTCGAATCCGAGCGACCGATCTATGGCTTTTCGATCCTCATGCTCTTTTTTGAGAGCTTCCCAGTAGTCGATTTCAAAGTTTGAAATTTGTTTTGATATGGTATCGAGCAAATTTTCAAATTTCCCTTTTTTGTTTTCCGCGGAAGCGAGATTTTCCGGCGCTCGTCGCAAATCCATATAATCTCTAAAATTGAATTTCAACAAATTTTGCAGGTTTGTATCGATCCCCAACCCACGTTCGATTTCAACGAGCTGTGTTTTACCACCGATATCTCGGTGAATTTTCTCCTTTCGAGTCGTTTCAAACCTATCTTTCATGGCAAGCTCCCATGACTCTTTCGCGCCTGAAATGTTTTTTGTGGAGCCGTATTCCGCTTTAAAAATATCCTGAAAACGCTTTTTTATCGCAAAGTCAGCCGCTTTATCCAAGCCTGTTCCTTCGTATTTCATTTTCATTGACTCAAGCTGATGAGTATATGCCTCGTACATGCGCTTCACATCGTCAAAAAGTTTCATCATTCGACGCGTTTGATCCAGTTGCTTTCTGCGCAGATTCCATGAAGGACTTTTTTCCCGCGCTTCGCGGATTTTCGAATTTTCGGATTCCTTGAAGAAGTTTTCCATGCTTTCAATGGCATCGGATGAGGGTGCTTTATACATTTTTGGCATTTCATAGGCTTTGCGTATTTCCGCATCAGGCTCGATGGCTTCCGGAGAAATATCCTGCGAGGATTCCTTTTCCGAGATCAGACCATTTACCGCATTCACGACATCATCAAGCTTTTCCGGCGCGTCATCCCCAAAAAAATTTTTTAGCTCCTGTTCGGTGACACGTTTATCAAACACTTCCGCAAAGATTCTTGCCATATACTTTTCCTGCAATTTTTCTCCCGAAAATTCATTTGGATGGCTTTCAAAAATCTTTTCCAATGCAGGAAACTTTTCTTTGGAAAAAGTAATGTTGCCTTTTTTTATGATATTCAAAACGTAATCCTTCGCTTGTTTGTGAAGTTCACTTTTTTGATCGGATTCTTTTCTTTCAACGCCTTCCTTTTTTTCTTTCTGCTCAGCGGCTAATTCCGACTCCTCCTCATTTTCCTCTTCCTTTTCTTCACTTTCTTTCAACTTTGGCACTTCGGGATCCGGACTTTTTGCTTCGGTGTCCATAGAAAAATATTATGAAGATTGTAATTTGCTCTTTATTTTTCGCAATTCCTCGGCCTCCATATTCGACAAAGCTTCTTGGATGATGCGTTTTTGTTCTTGCTTGAGATGATCCATTTCTTTGAGGAATTCGCGATAGATGTTTTGGATCTTTGCGATACGATCTTGGATCTCCGCGGATGATAGGGAAGTGCGAGGCATAGCTTTTTTCAATGATAAGAATCAAAAAAGATTTTTTGATGCGATTTTGATATAATTATAGCACAATACATTTTGAGAAGTCATGGTCTTGCTGATACGAAGTTCCTTCTTGCGAGGGATATTTTTTGTATGAAAAAAAACAAATCGATTTTTAAGCTTTTGACCTTGTTCATCATCAATTTTTTCTTTGCCGTCACCGTCGCGCTCACGGCGTACAGCAGCTCATCGTTTTTACGACCCTATGTCGGGGAAGAAAAGGTGGGTCTCGTATTTACGGTGTCATCCTTGCTTTCATTGATCGTCGTGCAGAAGTTTTCATCGATTTTGAAATCCGTGGGAAGATTGAAGACGTTCGTATGGCTTCTCGTCCTCTACGGCAGCAGCAATGTTTTTTTGGCTTTTTCGAGAAATGGAGCGATTATCATCATGACCTATGTGCTGTACACGATTCTTTCCAGCTTGCTCTGGATCATCATTGATATTTTCATCGAACATTTTTCCAAAGACAGCAATGCTGGGCGCATCAGGGGAGCAAATCTCGCCCTGTACAGCTTGGGTTTTGTCGTAAGCCCCATGATCAGCGGATTTCTCATCGAGGAATATGGATTTCATTTCGTGTATTTTGCGGCCAGTATGCTTGTCATCCCCATGCTCATGCTGACGTTTTTCAACGTAAAAAACGGACACAATTTTGACGCTCGGGTGAAAAAACCGCAAAAATTTTTCAAAATCATGGCGTATATTTGGAAAAGCGATCCTTTGCGGCATATTTTTTTCATCGCTTTTCTTCTCAGTTTTTTTTATTCCATCATGGTGATTTATGCGCCTCTGTACCTCACCGAACATCTCCATATCAGCTGGTCCACTTTGGGGCAAATGTTCACGGTGATGCTGCTGCCTTTCGTCATCCTCGAATATCCGGTGGGGTATTTGGCGGATAAATACTTCGGAGAAACCGAAATGCTCTCCTTGGGGCTTTTGATCATGGGAGGATCGGCCATCGCGCTTTTTTTCGTGAGGGATATTTGGGCCATCACCGTGGTGCTCTTTATGACGCGCGTGGGAGCGAGTATCGTCGAATCCTTGCGCGATTCGTATTTTTATAAACAGGTGAATGAAAAAGACGTGGATCTCATCGATTCTTTTCGCAATACCGGTCCGCTGGCCTATGTGATAGCGCCGGCCATAGTGTCCGGCATGCTCGTGTACCTGCCTTTACAATGGATTTTCGTTTTTGTAGGATGCATCACGTTGACCGGTCTCTGGAGCACGTTGCACATGCCGGATACGCGCTGAAAGAGGTATGAGAATATTGCCGAAACTCATCGTCATTTTCGGACCCACGGGCTCGGGAAAAACCGAGCTTTCTTTGTCTTTGGCCAAATGTCATAACGGCGAAATCGTTTCCGCCGACTCGGTGCAGGTGTATCGCGGCATGAACATCGGAACCGCAAAAATAGTTCCGGAGCGTCAAACGACAGTGTCGATGCAAAATGTAAGATCGGCAGCCAAGAAGCGGTTTCGCACCGTTCGAAGCGAATATCGCGGAGTCTCACACTATATGCTGGACATTCGCGACCCCGATCAACCCATGAGCGTCGCCATGTATGGGACCGAGGTTTTGCGGATCGTGAACAATATTCACAGCCGAAAGAAGATTCCCTTTTTGGTGGGCGGGAGCGGACACTATATCGAAGCCATCACTCATTCGCTTCCCATTCCAAGGGTTGCGCCCGACATGGAATTGCGAAAAAAATGGGAGATGGAGATCAAGAAGGACGGCATTGCGGCGTTGTATGCGAAATTGATTGATGCGGATCCCGCAATCGAGGGTATGATCGATCGATACAATCCGCGCCGGGTGATCCGCGCTTTGGAAATCATCACCAAGCTTCAAAAACCGCTTTCCGAAATATGGAAAAAGGGAAAGCCACGGTTTGACGTGCTCTTCCTGTGCCCCGCATTTGATCGAGACGCACTGTATCAAAACATTGATCGTCGCGTGGATCGGCAAGTCGCCGACGGGTTGCTCGATGAAGTGCGATCCTTGGGCGAGCGTTTCGGCTATGATATTCCCGCCATGCTTTCGATCGGCTATCGGCAGATGGGACGGCATCTGAAAGGAGAAATCGATCTTACAACCGCGATAGAGCTGCTCAAACGGGATACGAGAAGATATGCGAAGCGACAAATGACATGGATGAGAAGAATATCCCATATTCACAGGGTTCGCGATGCCTCGGAAGCGGAAAAACTCATTCAAACGTTTTTGACGCGATGAAAAAACACGAAGGTACTCCGTGTTTTTTCATTGCGTCGCCATGTGGCTGCCGTTTATGGTTTTTTGAGAAATTCTTTTACCGCTTTCGCGGCGATATTCCCGTCCGCCTTGCCTTTGACCTCTTTCATGACCATTCCCATGATTTTTCCGAAATCCGGTTTTTCTGATGTCGGCTGCATAGCAACGATTTTTTGGACGACGATCATGATCTCATCTTCGGTCATTTGCACGGGAAGATACCGTCGGAAAATTTCGATTTCCTTTTTTTCCTTTTCCGCCAATTCCGGCCTCCCTCCCTGCTCGTAACTTTGAGCCGCATCTTCGCGTCTCTTGATTTCTCGACGTATGATGCCCGTCACTTCATCATCACTGAGTCCTTGTTCGCGTTTTTGGCGATCCACTTCTTCTTGCTTGATCGCAGATACCAACATTCGAATGGGTCCGAACATGGCTTCGTTTTTGGCTTTATAATGCGTTTTAAAATCGGTCGCGATTTGTTTTTGGAGAGACATATTTTTTTCTTGTCAAAAATAAACTGGGATTTTCGATATTTGATTCATCATTCGCATTCGATGAATCTTTAGGAGAGTAAACGAGTCAATATTTTTCCGACTTTCTCCGGGTTCGCGTTTCCTTGCGATCGTTTCATGACCTGACCGATGAAAAAGGGAAACAACGTTTTTTTCCCGCCGTTGTATTCTTCGACCTGCCGGGGATGATTTTTTATCACATCGAGAACGAATTTTGAAAGCTGTTCTTCGTCGTCGATTTGCTCGAGTCCAAACTTCTGCACCGCTTGCGACGGGTCTATTCCGCTGCGATACATCTCCGCGAGAACTGTGAAACCCGCAGTGCCGTTGATTTTCCCGAGGTAGAGAAGCGTCAAGAGCTCGGCGAAATTTTCCGGGCTGATTTTGATATGCTCGAAAGATTCATTGTGGTCGTCTTTGCAAAGTTTAAACAGCTTGGTCGTGATCCAGCTGGAAACGAGCTTCATCAGCGGCAGCCGATGATCTTCCCATGGAACGCTTTTTTTCTTTTTTGAAAGAGGAAGAGCAGCAGCGGATTGCATTTTTTCCGACAGAAGCGGTGATGATTGATGCGCCAAAGAGCTTGAGACCCAAGCCTCGAGCTCGGAAATCGTCTGCTCGGCAAATGACGCGATCGTAGCATTTTCGGCGAGAATGTTCGCGGAGTGAAAGTCAAATCCGTATTCGTTTTGAAATCGCATTCTTTTGGCTCGCGGCAATTCCGGAAGTTTGCGGCGGATGGAAGCGATATTCATGTCGGATTTTTCTCCGTTATTTTCGTCCAAAAGCGCGAGAGGGGGAATATCCGGCTCGGGAAAATAGCGGTAATCGGAGGCTTCTTCTTTGGTTCGCTGTCCGAAAGTTTGTCCGTCATCTTCGTCCCATCCGCGCGTTTCTTGGAGCAGGGATTCTCCTGCCGAGACAAGCGCGATTTGCCGATTGACCTCGTACTCGATGGCTCGCTCCACGGAACGGAAGGAATTGAGATTTTTTACTTCGACCTTGGTGCCGAGGTTTCCAAAATCCTTTGCGATGTTTTCATTTGACGGCAATATGGAAATATTCGCTTCGCAACGCATCTGACCTTTTTCCATGTCGGCTCTTGAGATTTTTATCGTGCGAAAGATGCGCTGCAACGCTTGGCAAAAAAGCTTGGCTTCAGAGGCCGAGCTGATATCCGGATAGGTGACCAATTCCATGAGAGGTACACCCGACCGGTTGAAATCCACCAGGGTGGTGTCATTCGTATGCATGAGTTTTGCGGTGTCTTCTTCGAGGTGAATGCGCTTGATGCGTATGTTTTTTTGCGTTTTTTCATTCAGATCGAGGATGAGTTTCCCGCTTGAGGCGATGGGCATGTCGTACTGCGAGATTTGATACCCCTTGGGAAGATCGGGATAAAAGTAATTTTTACGATCGAATTTCGTTTCCGAAGCTATTTCGCACTCGAGCGCGAGGCCAGCGGCGATGACCATCTCAACGGCTTTGGCATTCATCGTCGGAAGCGCTCCGGGCTGCCCGGTGCAAACTTCGCAGATGGAGGTGTTCGCATCATCGGAAAAAGCGGGATTTTTGCAACGACAAAACATCTTGCTTCGCGTGCCAAGCTGCAGATGGATTTCAAGGCCTATCACCGGAACGTATTCCATACGAGTTATTTCAAGATTTCCGGAAACGAATGTTTTAGTGATATCCAGAGGGTGTCCGACAGGGTTTCGATGCTTGCGGCCGTATTGGATTCATCGGATGGAAGACTGACCAAGAACCAACCTCTTTTTTCTGCCAATGAAAGAAAAATTTTTTCGACTTTGTCCGACAAAGGTTGATCATTTTCATGAGCGTGGCGCGTTTCGCGAGCATGCAAAAATCGATTTCCGGTGATAAGAAACGCCACGTCTTCGGCAAGCAAGTGCGAATTCATGGTCTCAAGAAACGTTTGATCCACTCCTGCGCCGACTCCCCAAGCAAGACCCGTGCCGATATAGTCCTCGGCCACGACCCATATGCCGGTCGTAAGCGTTTTTTCCATCAGATGCTGATACTGCGTACGATTGAGAATATAGATCAGCTGCGCTTCGCGAGGGGAAAGTCGGTAAGCGTTGCCCTCACGAAGGTAATTATTGAGCATCGGACCTGAGGGGTGCAAGTCGTAGAGGGGGAATTTCAGATACGTCGCTTTCACGCCGGCATTTTCAAGCCGAGCCACCAGCAGATTGGCCTGCGTCGTTTTACCGATATTGTTCATCCCGTAGATGACGATGAGTTTTCCTCGGGGCATATTTTTGCTGGGCGAAAAATGATCAGATCCCCAAAAGACATTTCAAAAGAATTTTGGCTATGCCGGAAGCTAAGCCACGTTCAGGCAAGTTTGGACAGGTTTCGCGGGGATATCGAAAAATTACCGTTTTGCGGATTTTTGAAAATGTCTTGAGAGCTTGGGTCCTCGCTGAGACTGGTAATGCGATCCAGCCTGGTTGCTGCCGTAAACGATGGTGGGAATGCTGACCAGTCGTTCGTAGGTGATCGTGCAGATGGGCTGGCGATGATAGAGGTAAAAATCATTGTCCTGCGGTATGATTTCCAAAACCGCCGGGTTGCCTTTCAGCGTATTGTTTCCATATCCGAATCCGGGATCAAAAAAACCGGCGAAATGTGTACGGAATTCGCCTTGTGAAGGATCATACGGTTTCATCTCCATGGAAAAGTCGTTTGGAACACGAATGTATTCGTAGGTGGACAATATGTAAAATTCATTTTTTTTGAGCATGGTTTCTTTCTTTTCATTGCCGTAAATCGGCTCAAAAAAATCGTCCGGGGCATGGTCAAAAGATTGAAAATCCAAAGTCTTTTCCCCAGAAGGCTCGCATTTATATCCTACAATATCGAGGTCAAGATTGATAGTCAGCGTCAGCCCGTCCGCTCGAGGGGAAAAGGCCTCCATGCACGGTATCACGGTTTCGTGGGGCGAATAGAGAAGCGGCGTTTGTTCGCAGAGAATCGAATAGTCGCTTTGGGAAAGCGGAGTCGCGGAATTGCGAAAAAGGATTTGGTTGAGGCGACTGTTGCAGGCGAGTTTGACATTGAACGATTGCGGACTGACGATGATCCACAGCTCGCCCGAGTATCCGCGCGGAACATGGTCAAATGAGGTGATGCCGTCCGCAATCAAGCGCGCCTGCAGGTTGATGCGTCCGCTTGAGCTGCGATTGCTGCAATACGCGTAAATATGTTTTGGCAGGGCCAAAGATTCATTGAGTCGAATGGCGTAAACTTTTTGACAGCGGAGAGGAATATCAAAGCTGAATTTTTTCGCTTCAAGCTTGATGAGCATGTCGCGAATCGACTCATGGGGCTTGGGAAGCGAGATTCCCTTGATTTCGTAAATTTCTTCGGAAAGCGAGAGATCCAGCGAAGAAGGTTGAAGATGATGCAGCGAAGCGTTTCGGACAAATCCGAGACTGATCATTTCTTCGATGAATTGGGAAGGATACACGCCCAGAGACATAGGATACGATCAACGATAACATGCTCAAACGCCGATATTTTCAGCACGAATGCTTGAGGGATCGAGATGCAGATGATCTTGTCCGAATCTTATGATGCGATCTTTATTCCGGGTCCCATGGAAGAGCACAGGGTGATTTTTTTGATAAAGGTTCCCTTGGCCGAAGCCGGTTTCGCTTTTTTCAGGGCTTCAAGAAAGGCTGCAATATTTTCTTTGAGCTGGATTTCGGAAAAAGAAATTTTTCCCAGCATGACGTGAATGTTTGACGTATTGTCGTTTTTGAAATTGACGCGACCTTTTTTCAAGGCTTCCACGGCTTTGGCGATATTTTCCGTGACCGTCTGGTTCTTCGGAGAAGGCATCAATCCGCGAGGGCCGAGCACTCGAGCGATCTGCGCCAGCGACTTCATCATGGCCGGTGTCGCCAATGCGATGTCAAAATCCGTTTTTTGCGTTTTTTTGATCTCTTCGATGAGGCTTATCCCTCCCACGATGTCGGCGCCGGATTTTTTGGCTTCTTCTTCGCGTTTGTCCTCGCAAAATACGATGACGCGGACTTTCTTACCGGATCCGTGCGGCAATTCCACCGAGGAGCGAATTTGTTGATCTCCCTTTTCGGGGTTGATGCCGGTTTTGACGTGCATCTCAACGCTTTCATCAAAACGAGCCGTGGCGAGCTGTTTCATGAGGGAAATGGCTTCAGAAAGCGGATAGGATTTGTTCTTGTCGAGTTTGGAAAAATTGTCTTGGTAGCGTTTGGATCTCATAGAAGTGGTGCGGACGAAGCAGAATGCTTCTCCCACGATGATATTAATGATAAAGCATTGTAAAAAAAAGTTGCGTAAGATTTGATGCGAGAGGGACGAATGGATGGATGGATGGTTGGTTGGTTGGTTGATTGGCTATCAAAAGGGCCGTTGCTACGAGGTTTATTCAACGACGGTAACACCCATTTGGCGAGCCGTTCCCTCGATCATGCGCATGGCGGCTTCGATATCCGCGGTATTGAAATCCGGCATTTTTTTCTCGGCTATTTCGCGCACCTGTTTGCGTGTCACTTTTCCGACTTTTTCTTGAAGCGGCTTACCCGAGCCTTTTTTGATGCCGGCCGCCTTGGCTATCAATACCGAAGCCGGAGCGGTTTTCAAGATAAACGTATAGGTGCGATCCTCATATACCGTAAGAATCACGGGGGTGACTTCTCCCATGCGGTCTTTGGTGGCATCGTTAAATTTTTTGCAAAATTCAGCGATATTGAGCCCGTGTTGACCCAAAGTCGGACCCACGGGAGGCGCCGGATTGGCTTGCCCTCCGGGGATTTGAAGTTTGAGAAATGTCTTGATTTTTTTCGCCATAGAAAGATTATTGATGCCATCGGGAGAAGCGAGGTTTGAAACCACCCGCCGCATCAGTTCAAAGGATTCACGTGTGATTGAAACTCAAAAATGACTAATATTTATAATTTTTTTACTTGCAAAAAATCGAGCTCAATGGGAGTTTCGCGTCCGAACATATTCACGAGCACCTTGACTTTGCCTCGAGCCTGATCGACATCCGAAACTTTCCCTTCAAAGTTTTTGAACGGTCCGTCAGTGATGCGAACCGGCGCATCCACGGTAACGTCGATCTGGTACTTGGGTTCTTCCACACCCATTTTTTTCTGCAATGCCTTGATTTCTTCATCGGCAATCGGTGTGGGGGTGGTTCCGGATCCCACAAACCCCGTCACATTGGGCGTATTTCTCACCACATACCAAGAATCGTCGGTGACGATCATTTCGACAAGCACGTATCCGGGAAAGATTTTTTCGGTCACGATTTTTCTTTTGCCGTTTTTGATGCGGATTTTCTTTTCCGTGGGAATCATGACTTGGAAAATCTTATCCTGCATGTCCATGCTTGCGATTCTTTGTTCGAGATTTCTTTTGACGTTTTCTTCATAGCCCGAATAGGTATGGATCACATACCATCGCTTGCCATAGGTTTGAATTTGTTTTGCCATAGTTATTTGATAAAAAATTCGAAGAGCTTCGCAAAAGCGTAGTCCAAAACACCGATGGCAACCGCAAAAGCAAGGCTGATCACGATCACGACCACGGTGTGGTTTACGGCCGTCTCCCGAGAAGGCCAGCTTACCTTGCGAAGCTCGGAAAGAGATTCGCTCAAGTATCGGGAAAGGGGATTGCTCATGAAAAGTTTTTTGAAATCCATATGAAAAACAGCCCCGTGTGGGCTATTATTCTGGCTGTAAAATATCAACACTTACTTATGCGGCAAGCATACTATAAGCATAGAAAAAAGGCAAATTTGCAATAATGCCATCGCCTTTTTACTCGGTGACCGTCCTTTCTTTACACATCGAGATTCACGACTTCCTTGGCATGGGTCTGGATGAATTTTTTGCGCGGCAAAACATCGGATCCCATGAGAATTTCAAACACTTCATCGGCTTTGGCCGCATCTTCAATCGTGACTTTTCTCATGATGCGTCTTTGCGGATCCATGGTGGTTTCCCACAATTGCGAGGGATTCATTTCTCCCAACCCTTTATAGCGTTGGATGGAAACCCTCGCGGTTTTCGTCGTCTTTTGATCGTCGTTTTTTGGTTCTTCCCCTTCGGACGCATCTTCAATGGCGGTGTCCTGCGCTGAAACGCCGAGATCTTTGAGAATTTTTTCCTTATCCTGATCAGTATAGGCGTAGTGCATGTTTTTTCCTTTTTTGATGCTGTACAGCGGCGGCTGCGCGATGTAGAGATGACCGTTATCCAGAAGAGGTCGGAAAAAGCGATAAAAAAAGGTGAGGAGTAAGGTCCGAATATGGGATCCGTCCACATCGGCATCAGCCATGAGGATGATGCGACCGTATCGAAGCTTGGTGATGTCAAACATTTCTCCGATATTGGTGCCCATCGCGATGATGAGCGGGCGGATCTTGTCGGAATTGAGGATCTTGTCGATGCGAGCTTTTTCCACGTTGAGCAATTTTCCAAACATCGGAAGTATGGCTTGGAATTCGCGATTTCTTCCTTGTTTGGCCGATCCGCCGGCCGAGTCTCCCTCGACGATGAAGAGTTCGCAGGAAGCAGCATCTTTTGAAGAGCAATCCGCGAGTTTTCCCGGCAAGGTAAGCCCCTCGAGTGCGCCTTTTCGCAGGACGGATTCTCGGGCCGTTCGCGCGGCGATACGGGCTTTGGCCGCCAAAAGCGTTTTGCCGATGATTTTTTCCGCATCCTTGGGATGTTCTTCGAGAAAGGTGCCGAAATAGTCGGACATGATGCCATCAACGATCGGCTTCACTTCCGGGTTTCCGAGTTTGTCCTTGGTTTGGCCTTCAAACTGGGGATCCGTGAGGTGCACGCTTACCACGGCCGTAAGGCCTTCCTTCACGTCGTCTCCGGTGAGATTGGGATCTTTTTCTTTGAGATATTTCTTTTTGCGTGCAAAGTTGTTGATCGCGCGTGTCAAAGCCGTGCGAAATCCGATCACATGCGTGCCTCCGCCCGGGTTGATGACATGATTGGCAAAACCGATGATGTTTTCCGTATAGTCCGTATTGTATTGCAAGGCGATGGAGACTTGGACTTTATCGATTTCCTTGTCAATGAAGAAAACGGTTTCATGCTGCGGCTCTTTGTGATGGTTGAGATACTTGATGAACGATTTGATGCCGCCTTCAAAGAAGAAAACGTATTTTTTTTCTTTCCCTTTTTCACGAAGGTCACCGAGGATTATTTGCAATCCCTTGGTGAGGTAGGCCTCTCGGCGGAGGTGCTGAAGGATAATGTCGCGCTTGAATTCAATCGTCTGGAATATGGTCGCATCGGGTTTGAATCGAATCGTCGTTCCCGTGCCTTCGGATTTTCCGACAGATTTCACTTTATCAAGCGGTTTGCTGCGTTTGTAATGCTGCACCCACAGTTTCCCGTCGCGTTTCACTTCGGCGGTCATGTCTTCGGACAATGCGCATACCACGCTGACGCCCACGCCATGAAGCCCGCCGGAAACTTTGTAACCTCCGTCGCCAAACTTTCCTCCGGCATGCAAGGTCGTCAAAACGGTTTCCAGCGCCGAAATTTTCGTGTCCTTGTGGATATCCACGGGTATGCCTCTTCCGTCGTCGATCACTTCGATCCATGAATCAGGGAGCATATTGACCGCAATGCTTTTGCAATATCCGGCCATGGCTTCGTCAATGGAGTTGTCCACGACTTCCCAAATAAGGTGATGCAAACCCGATTCGCCGGTGGAGCCGATATACATCCCCGGTCTTTTTCGCACCGGATCAAGCCCTTTGAGAACGGTAATCTGCTCAGATGTATAGGAAGATGGTTTTTCTTTGGGCGCCATACAAGAAAAACATACCCCTTTTTTGTCAAAGGATATGCGATGTATCAGTTGTCAATTTATAAAGCTATTTTAGCAAAGACTTGCTCATGAAAGCAAGTTTTGTTTTTTAAAATGATTCACCTTCATGAGGATTATGAATGACGTGAAGTGAAAGAAATTGATGATTTTTAAAGCATGTATTTTTTTTGCTTATTTTAGCCATAATACAATAGAATGTATTGACTTATGCATTATTTTGTGGTACTATTTTAATTCAGATTGTGGTCAGATTTTTTTATATTTTTCCTTTTTGGGAGGTGAATCATGCAAAAACCAGGATTTCTAAAAAAAATAGGGGGATGTTTGAAGCCAACAGCCATGTTTTTTTATGTTGCGCTTCTCGTCAAAAACAAGTTCTGGGGGCCTCTTGCTAACTTTGCGAGTGCGAAGTTATTTGGAAGCGATCAGCAGGTTTCTGGCATAAACGTGTGCAAGATAAAGGCGGGCAAGAATTCACGCGTTATCTACAATGAAGTGCCAAACCATTTCATGGTTGATACTGACGCTGAAGAGGGTGCCACGGTAATTGTCACGTTTGCGCGTCCTGTTTCAGTGCAGAATCCCGTTCAAATGCACCAAATTTCCGTAAAAGAAAATCAAGAAATGAAGGCTGAAAATCTCGAACCTTTTTTAAACGAAAAAGGGAATGAGAAGAAAGTTGATTCAGCCGGATGGTAATTTTTTTAATTTAAAGAAAGGAAAAAAATGTTTCAAAGTCATTAAGGATCAATGTGTTTATAACCATTGATCCTTTTTTTGTTATGTATAACCGTTGACATGCTATAATACTTCATAAAACCGCTTCACAAAAATAAAAGTCCCTATGAATCATGATCTTTCGGATCGTCAGCTGGCTTTCGGGTATTGGTATTTGCTCCATAAGGAGGGCGTCAAGAGAACGATTATCGGCGTCGTGATCGCGATCAATTTCGTTTTGTACGCATTTTCTCTCTGGAGAATATTGGATTTGTACGTCTTTTCATACCGCGCGTACGAGCAGATGCTCGCCACCATGCATATTGACCTCGTGAACCTCCACGCCTTCGCCGAAGCGCAAGCTCCGCGTCCCTTGCAGATCATCGGTCTTTCGGTGTTTCCTTTGGGCAAAGAGCGCTATGACATCGCCGCCAAAGTGTTCAATCCCAATTCCTTGTGGGCGCTGGAAGTCTCCTACCGTTTTTTGGAAGCCGGATTCGTCGGATCCACGCGTTCCGATTTTATTTTACCGGGGGAAGAAAAGTTTTTTCTCGATTTGCAGACGGGCTCAAAGCGAGCTTTGACCAACCCCCAGATAGAATTTCTCTCCACCCGTTGGCGACGAGTTTCCCAATATGCTTCCCTGCGTGAAAAGGCGCTCAAATTCAGTTTCAACGATGCGGTATTCGTTCCTTCGTATTCGAAGGAGCTGGGGGGGAAGGACCCGATATCCAAAGTGCAATTCACGGTACGGAACCTTTCTTCTTTCAATTACGCCCAAGCGAAACTCGTCATTCTCCTGTATTCCGGAACTCGGATCGTGGGGGTGAACAGTTTGACCCTTGAACGCTTTCTATCGGGAGAAGAAAGGAAAATTTCGCAAAATTGGTTTGGCATACCGCCTTCCGTTACGCGAGTGGAGATACAGCCGGATATCAATATCTTGGACAAGTCAAATTTTCTGGAGTTCAAAGGCACATCGGATTTCTAAGGTTCGATAGATGACGTAGTAAGGCGATTTTTCATGTACCGATATTTATCGCATCTTAAAAATTTCGACTGGTTGCTTTTTGCAAGCGCTTTTTTTTTGATGATTTTCGGGCTTTTGGCCATCTATAGCGTCAATCTGAGCTTGCAAGATTCGGATTTTTTGCGTTTTCGTCGTCAGATCATGTTTGCGGGCGCGGGAATCATACTCATGTTTGCGGTGAGTTTTTTGAATTATCGCTTTTTGAAATCTTACAGCAATCTTTTTTACCTTGCCCTTATCGGCATTCTCATGGGTGTTCTTTTTTTGGGGGTTACGGTGCGTGGAACCAAGGGCTGGATATATATCGGCAGTTTTGGCATTCAGCCCGTGGAATTCGCAAAAATTTTTTTCATCATATTTCTTTCCAAATTTTTCGCTTCTTTTGTCCATGAAATGGATCATTGGAAATATGTCGTCATCAGCTGCCTGAGCGTTTTGATCCCTTTTGCATTGATCATCCTGCAGCCCGACTTCGGATCGGCACTGGTATTGTGGTTCTTATGGATCGGACTGTTTTTGCTCAGTCGCTTTCATCTCGGAAATATTTTGAAAGTCGGACTTACGGGCGTATTGCTTTTTTTCGTGGCCTGGCTTTTTGTATTTCAAGATTATCAGAAGGATCGTATCCGCAGCTTTCTTTCTCCGGGAAGCGACCCACTGGGGAGGGGATACAATATCACGCAGTCGGTGATAGCTACCGGATCCGGACGATTGTTCGGGCGAGGGATAGGATTCGGCTCGCAAAGTCAGCTGAAATTTTTGCCGGAAAGTCAGACGGATTTTATTTTCGCGGTGATTGCCGAAGAGCTCGGATTCGTCGGTATCGTACTCTTTTTTGCGTTGATTCTTCTCATGTTTTATCGTATCTTTTTGACGGCTCGACAATGCCGAGACGATTTCAGTCTTTTTTTGACCATTTCCATTTCGCTTCTTTTTTTCTATCATTTTTTCGTCAATATCTCGATGAATATCGGTCTTTTGCCAGTCACCGGAATATCACTTCCTTTTGTAAGCTATGGAGGCAGCTTTCTCATTTCCTGTTTGCTTCTGATCGGTATTTTGCAGAGCATTCGAATGCATCAAAAAACTTGACTTTTTATCCTTATTGGGTATAGTAAAAACCTATGGTGGGCTCATATAAGCAAGAAATTCATGATATCCGCGTATTATCGGCATGTCCGCTGTGCAATCAGGCGTACAATGCTCCGATGGACGCGGTCTTGATAGAAGATCAGGCGGAAGCGCATCTTCTATATCTCGAATGTCCGTATTGTTCGATTTCCGTGCTGGCTTTGATCGTCGATCAGGCTTCCGGCATGGCATCCGTGAGCTTGGTGACGGATCTTGAAGCGTCGGAAGTGGCCGTTTTCAAAAATGGCCAAGCGATAACCGACGATGATGCGTATGATATTATGGATGCCCTGCATTCAAAAACCATGCAACGAGAATTTTTCGAAACGTTGATCTCCAACACATCCCATTCATGAGGTTGCTTGTGCGAACTCATGTATGGCACCGAATTATTAACGGAAACGATTATGGCAATAGCACTGCACGTCAAACAACGTCAATCTGAGAAGAAAGCGCATCAATTGCGACATGAAAGCATCATACCTGCGGTTTTTTACGGCAGGAATATCGAAAATCGATCTTTGGAAGTTCCTTCGCTTGATTTTGACAAAGCGATGCGCGGAATGAACGGCACCGAGCTTTTGGATCTGATCATCGAAAACGAAGCTCCGATAAAGGTGCTTGTCCAAGACATTGCGTATCATCCGGTCACGGATAAGGCCATGCATGTGGATTTTTATGCGGTGAATATGGAGCAAAAGATCGCCGTCAAGGTGAAACTTCGGTTGATGGGCGTCGCTCCCGCCGAAAAAGAATTGGGAGCGATGGTGATGAGGGGGCTCGATTCGCTGAAAATCGAATGTTTGCCGTCACGAATGGTCTCTTTTGTCGAAGTGGATATCAGCGGTCTTCGCGACTTTTCCGATACCATCCGCGTGAAGGATATCAAACTTGGGGATGATATTCGTATTTTGGAAAACCCACAGGCCATGATCGTAACCGTGCTCGCTCCCAAGATAGAAGCAGTGGCTGCGGTTGAAACGCCGGTTGCCGCCGAACCTGTCAAAACCGAAGCAGCTCCGGTAGAAAAGAAAGAAGAAAAAAAGTCGAAAGCGTAGACAAGATTAACGGGTGTTTGTAAGCGCAATGACGTTCAGGCGTCTGGTAAAATGAGGTGTTGGGGAAAAAACTGGTGATTATGATTTCAAGACAAAAAACATGAAGTACAGCAAAAATCACATCATGATGAGTATTTTTGGACTGCTGGTACTGGGTATCGGCAGTTTTTGGTATTTTGCGAGAGGTGAAAGCGCCACGCTTTCAGCGGAGAATATTGAAACGGTGTCAGCGGAGCATGTGAAAAACGAAACCAAGCAGCGGTTGATCGATGGGATCATGGTGGAACCCGGACGGGAAAACGCCAAGCTTTTTTCGGTGATGATCGACAATCACCCGGACGCAAGGCCTCAATACGGTTTGCATCAGGCGTTTTTGGTGGTTGAGATTCCGGCCGAGGCATGGATTACGCGATTTAT
The DNA here is from genome assembly GCA_964485795.1 of uncultured Gammaproteobacteria bacterium. Classification (GTDB taxonomy): domain Bacteria; phylum Patescibacteriota; class Patescibacteriia; order VMEV01; family CAZAJQ01; genus CAZAJQ01. Next base: position 49,533 of record CAZAJQ010000001.1, on the reverse strand, counting down.
GGCCGTGTATGATGCTCATTCGGACGCGAGAAAAATCGGACCCGTTCGATCCGCCCGTCCGTACTATGCGGATATGGCGGAAGAATTGGACTCCGCGTATTTTCATGTGGGAGGAAGCCCCGATGCGCTGTCGCGTTTGCAAAACGGATACTACGAAGTTGAAGATATCAATCAGTTTTTTCAGTCGCAGTATTTTTGGCGAAGCTCCAAGCGTTTTGCGCCGCATAACGTGTTTACTTCAGGCGATTTCGCGAGAACGGCTTTTGAAGAAAAAAATATTTCAAAAGTTTCCGAATTTTCCTCGTGGCTCTGGAAAGACGATTCCAAAGTTTTTGACACCCGAGATAGAGTGAATTCCGTAGCGGTGGACATCACGAACGCCCCCGATTTCGCCGTCGAATGGCGATACGACGAAGCGCAAAACGCGTATATCCGATATATGGGTGGGGAAAAGCACATATCCATGGAAACCGTCGGGCAAGATGAAACGCCTCACGATATTTCGGTAAAAAACGTGGTGATCATGTTTACCCGCATGTCGGTCGTTGACGATGAGGCGAGAAAAGACGTGGAGATGATCGGGAGCGGGGAAGCGGTTATCGTCATGGATGGCGCGGCGGTTCGCGGCGAGTGGAGAAAAGCGTCATTAGCCGAAAGAACGCGATTTTTCGTCGATGACGAAGAAGTGACTTTTAATCGAGGCATGAGCTGGATCATGGTGATGGATGAAAAGCTTTCCGATCTCGTGAGCATTCGATAAGATGAAGCGAGTGACGATGATGATTTTTCGGTTGCGCAGATCTTTTAAAAGGAAACATGAATCAATATCTGTTCCGAATTTCAGAAATATTCATGAGGAGAGAGGAGACATGCGAATGATCGCCATTCGTTTATGACCGTTGAGGTCTTTTTTTATTTCCAGAGAAGCATGTGGCCAATTTTTTTTCAAAAACTGGGAAATTTTTCGAGCATGCGAAGGATTGATTTCAAGTATCAAAAAGCCGTTTTTTTCAAGAAATCGAGGAGCGGCTTGAAGAATTTTGCGTGTGGTTTGAAATCCTTTTTCGGGAGAGATCAATGCTTGTCGAGGTTCGAATGTCAGGTCACGTGCGGTTGGCGAAGTTTTGATTTCTTGAGGAGAAAGGTAAGGGGGATTGGATACGATGATGTCAAAAATCCCGGAGACGTTTGCAAAGAGATCGCTTGAAACGAGTCGAATGCTTTTTTTGAGCCCTTCTCGACGGATGTTTTTCCGCGCAACGGCAAGCGCTTTTTTTGAAATATCCGCTCCGACTCCCGTGGCGTTTTGAGTTTCTTTGAGAATGGAAATAAGAATGCAACCCGAGCCAATACCGATGTCAAGAATGCGCAATTTTTTCTTTCGCATGCGTGAAATGATATCCAAGGTATGGATAACCAGAAATTCAGTTTCCGGGCGGGGAATGAGAACATCCGGAGAAACGCAAAAGCTGTGACGAAGAAACGGTTGCCGTACAAGTAGGTAGGCGAGGGGTTCATGCTTCATGCGACGGTGCACGAATCCAAAAAAACGATTTTTTTGCGTTTTAGAAATGCACCCGTTCTGATGAGCGATGAGATAACTGCGATCTTTTTTGAGAATATGTGAAAGAAGAGTTTCCGCCTCGATTTCCGAATGGGGAATATGATGCCTGGAAAGAAGATGATGGGCTTGATCAAGCGCCGAAGCGATTGAAAAACGAGTCGATGACATAGCCGTGTGATGTTTCATTGAGATTGCTCGGAAATATCATCTTCATCGTCCTGAAAGCTCGCTTCTTTGAGTTTTTCGATTAAGTGGCCGATTTCGCCGTCCATGAAAAGCGCGATATTGTGTCCCGTGTACTTGATGCGATGATCCGTGATCCGATCTTGGGGAAAGTTGTACGTGCGAATTTTTTCGGATCGCATTCCGCCGCCCACCTGCTGTTTTCGGTTTGAATCAAGGGCCTGCTGTTGCTCATCCTTTTTCATCTGGTAGAGTCGAGCGCGAAGGATGGACATGGCTCGTTCCTTGTTTTGGGTTTGCGATCGCTCATCCTGGCAGGAGACCACGGTATTGGTCGGCAAATGCGTGATGCGCACGGCCGAATAGGTCGTATTGACGCTTTGTCCGCCTTTTCCGCTGGAGCAAAACGTATCGATGCGAAGTTCCTTGGGATCGATTTTGATCTCGATTTCGCCGACCTCGGGGAGCACGGCCACGGTAATCGTGGAAGTGTGCACACGGCCCTGCTTCTCCGTCTGCGGAACCCTTTGTACGCGATGCACGCCGCTTTCGTATTTTAAATCTTCGTATATGTTTTTACCTGAAACTTTGCAAATGATCTCTTTGAATCCGCCGATGCCGATGCGATTTGAGCTGAGCATTTTGACGCTCCATCGTTTTGTCTCTGCGTATCGGCTATAGGCGCGAAACATTTCGGCGCAAAAAAGCGTGGATTCATCGCCACCCGTTCCGGCGCGAATTTCCAAAATAACGTTTTTTGCGTCAACGGGATCCTGCGGTCTCAGCATTTTTTTGAGCTCGCTTTCCGTCGTTGCGAGTTTCGTTTTCAAAGTTTCATGTTCCTCGGCGAAAAGTCGTTGCAATTCCTCGTCATGTTCTTGCTTCATGCTTTCCGAGTTTTTTTGCAATTCGTTTTTGAGACGCTCTCTCGTTTCGACGAGATCCATGACGGGTCGGAGCGCATGATATTCTTGCGTGGCTTTTTTGAGCGATTCGGGGTTTGTGAGCGTATGTTCATCATGAAGCCTATCAGAAACGAGAAGGTACTGTTTTTGAATGGCCTGTATTTTTTTTTCCATACCGTAAAAAGAAGAACACTTCATGGTGAAGTGTTCTTCTGAATCATGAGAAAAAGTTATTTTGAAGACTTTTTTGCATTTGATTTTTTGAAAACATTCTCATCTTCGCTCATTTTGGGCTTTGCTTTGGCGCGTTTCGCGGCCTTGATGGCATGTTTGACTTTTTTGCTTTGCGGCCTAGTCGCGGCCTTGGCGGCCTTGGCCATAAATCGATCCACGATGCCGGCGGTATCGACGAGTTTTTGCTTACCGGTGTAAAACGGATGACATGCCGAACAAATTTCAACATGGAGTGATTCGAGCGTCGATCCGGTGGTAAAGGTGTTGCCGCACGCGCAGGCTACCTTGGCTTCTTGGAAATATTGAGGATGAATGTCTTTTTTCATAAGGTTCATTTCAAACAATGATGGCCGGATTATATCATGAGATGCGAAGATTGGCAAGAATCGCTGTAGGGGGAGATTATAAATCGGTTACCGTGTTGCCAATGACTATGGCAACGATAAACAACATATTCGAGGAACATCTCAGGCTGATATTTGAGGAAAGGATAAAGGGATGATTGTCATGATTTACGCTGAAGTATACAATAGAATCAATCTTTATCATGTAATTTCGCTTCCCCTATGGAAAAACGCCATCATTTAGACCTTTTATTCCTTTTCGTTCTCGAAGTTGCCATCGCTGTGATCATGTTTGCGTTGGGGTATTGGTATGCGAGAAGTTTTTCGGACGAGCGTTTGAACACGGCCGACCGGTTGAATTCAGAAGGATCGCAAAGCAAAATATTTGAAACTCCCGAGGAACCCTTGGAAAAGGATTCGTGGTTTGTGAAGCTTGAAACCAAGCAATTTACGGTTCTGGCGCCGCGGATGTTTCAAAGTGGAATGCATGATGGTCGAGTGAAAATTTCACACAGTGTACCGTATGCGCATGATGATCCGTGCGACTTTATAGGGAGTGGCATTCCAAAAAAGGAAATACGCGATTTTGATATTGAAATTTCACTCATGGACGGGAGTGTTCAGGATGTTATGAAATCGAAGTGGGGAGGGGAATTCGTCGAAGCGAATTTTCGAGATGGCGTGTTGGTAGAAGACTCCGGATATTTGCTGGAACAATACGAAGCTCATCCATGGAGCGGTTTGCGTTTAACCATGGGAGTCGAGGGGTGTGGATCCTACTCTTATTATTTTCCGGTCGGAGAAAATCGGACCCTTTTCATCGAGCGACCCTTTGTATCGGAATTTATGGAAGTGGCGAGCACACGCGGATTGATTCTCAAGGCGCTTGGCGTTCCGGATACGATATGGCCACAGACCGCCGATGTCTATTTCATGGAGATCGTGCGGAGCGTGCGGGTGAAGGGTGAATAGGCGATGATCCTTTAAATTTTCAGTCAAGTGCATATTGTTTTGATTTTCGTCGTATCGGATCGTTTAGCTCGTCAGTAAGAAAAAGGGCAATGGGATCTCCACGATCGGAAATGAGTTGCTGAAAGAATTTTTTGTAATAAGCAAGGCAAAGTTACCATCATTCGTGTTCCTGCCAATAAATTCTTGCAAGGTTTTGCGATGCCCTGCATCAACGTCTGTTCGGTAACAGACTTCGATCGGTATCATTTTGCTTCCTATTCTTAGTATAAAATCAATTTCACTCTCACCTCGCCGTTCACGGAAATAGGCGATATCGGAAATACCGGGAAACGATCGCACCGTATTATGTACGAGGGTCTCGGCAATTCTTCCTCGATCCTTCCCGGAAAGAGAGGTGGTACATTTCGTAATAGCCTGCATCAACATCGTGTCAGCCGCATAGAGTTTTGCGTGAGTCGATCGCAAACGCACTGGCTTGCCAGTAAAGCGCTCAACTTTTCGAATAAGCTCTGTTTGCAACAAGAGAGGAATTGCCTCTGTCAAAGTTACCCTCGTAGTGTGAATCAGCGATGCGAGTTCTTCCAGATTATACTCTTGCCCGGTACGCGCAAAAGCATAGCGCAAAAACTGGTGAAATATCTCGGGTCGCCGTATCTCTTTCACCAGACGTAAGTCTTCTAGCGTAACTCTTTCTACGAATTGATGGTCAACAAATGAGGCTCGCTCGGCCGCTCCTTGCATTTGCCATAATTGAGGGAATCCTCCGGCTATTGCATATTCTTCAGCATATTCATTCCATTGATGAATTGCTTCCGGTGTCGTTTTCGGTTTAATCGCTAAAAGGAAATGTTTCATTGACGAAATGTCCCCAATATCAAACACATCCGCGGCTAAAGAAGTAAGAAAGTCACTGTGTTCGGGATGATGAAATCTTACGAATTCACGAAAGGTGAAAGGGGGAAGAGCTATATCCATCAAACGACCGAGCAAACTTTCAAGTGATTTTCTGAAGATGGTATGTGACGCTGAACCGGAAATGATGAAACGAATCGGATAACGAAGATCTATGTACCGTTTTATGTAGAGTTCCCAGCGCGGCAATCTCTGAACTTCATCAAGAAAACAATAGAGCGTGTCTGGCGATGTGCGCAGAGAAGTACCGGCAACTTGTGCCCACTGCGCGAGCAACGCTTCAAATAAAGTCCCCTGATCTTTTTGCGGTAACTGTTGAATGAGAGGATCGTCAAGCGAGAAAAAAAGGATATGATTAACGGGAATTTTTTTCTTTTCAATGAGGTGTTTTACGATTTGGTTGATCATCGTGGTTTTCCCAACGCGTCGCGGTCCATTAATAAGCAATGCCAAACCGTGATTCGCTTCTGCGTATCTCAATGCCTGGCTAAAGGCATCCCTTTTGAATTCAGGTATATCCAAAGAAAATTTTTTTTCCGTCCACCATGGATTATATGTTGCAAGCGTATTGTTTAAGCTATGTATGCCAAGAGCTTTAAGGTATTTTTGAGTATTTTTAGCCATATTTTATGCTTAATTAAGCTATGTATAGCATAGTATACATAGATGTTCTTGTTGTCAAATATCGGACTTCTGTTAGCATACTCTTACCAGAGTGAGAGAGTGAGTGATTATTCCCTT
>CAZAJQ010000001.1:0-43664 GCA_964485795.1 uncultured Gammaproteobacteria bacterium | reverse complement strand
CGTATGAAGGAGAAACTCTTTATTTTTTTTGCATTTTTATCGTTCGCTCGGCCGGCTTTTGCGCAGGGCAACGAACCCGGTTCATTGGTAACCGCATTACAGGCGTTTATAGGGCTTTTTATCGTTTTTCTCATATCCGTGTTTTTCGTCCTTGCGATCCGCGATATTTTGCGTCAAAAGGTTTCGGATATCGAGAGACTGTATTGGTTTTTTGTGGTCATTTTTCTCATCCCTCCCATCAGCATTCCCATCTATTTTTTTATCAATAAAAACACGATGCTCGGATGGACCTATGTCGGCTTCATGTGCGGATTGATAGTGTTTCACTATTTTGTCGTCAATATCGGTTACTTCATCGGATAATTTTTTTTAAAAATTCAAACAGAGAAAAATCCCCCTGATCTGGCGGATTTTTTTATGTTTTCACTTTCGTATTCGCAGCAATTTTTTTTGTACGGCCTTTCCTATCTTGCGGGTATCGCTCTTTTTACCGCGGATCATCTTCTGAATCGGTGGCAATCGTGCATGGTGTTTCTCATCCTTTGCGCATGGTTTGTTTTCCTTCGTTATCCCCGATGGTCGATTGCCGTCGCCGTACTTTTTTTCGCATCCGCGGGCGTCAGAGTGGCCTTTTTGAAAACCGCGGACGCTTCATTGACCCCATTTTTTGAGAGTGAGGTGGAGTTGGTCGGAGTGGTTGCCAAGGAAGTGAAGCATGATCTTTCGATGCAAAAAATATTTCTTGATTTGGAATATCTCAGAAGTGATGGGAAACGTCATGCCGTGAGCAGTCGTTTGATTGTCAAAGTCCCGCTGTATCCCGAGTATGCCTATGGCGATCGTTTGGCGCTGACCTGTAAGCTCAAAAACGTTTTGGGAGACGAGCATTTTTCGTTTCGCAAATATCTGCAAAAACAAGAGAGTTTCGCTCAATGTCATCGTCCCAAAGTGGTTATGCTCGAAACAAAACAAGGGAATCTCGTTTTGCATAATCTTTTGACCTTCAAATCCCGCATGCTTTTTATGTTGGAGAAGCTCTATCCCGAGCCGTATGCCGGATTTTTGGAAGGGCTTATTTTTGGCGTCGAAGGTCGGATGGACGCCGGGCGTATCGAAGATATACGCGGAAGCGGCCTTATGCATGTCATCGTGATATCCGGCATGCATGTGATTCTTATCATTGAAGCTTTGCAAAAATGTCTTTTTTTTATTGCACGGAAAACGAGAACACCGCTTATCATAGGTTTTCTTTTTGTTTTTCTCTGTTTCGTCGGATTTTCAGCAAGCGCATTTCGCGGAGTGGTCATGGGAATATGCGTTCTTATCGCGGAAACCTGCGGCAGAAAAAGGAGCGCGAAAAACGTCATGGTCTTTACGGCATTCGTGATGCTTTCCTTGGCACCTCTGGATCTGTGGTTTGACTTGGGGTTTCAGCTTTCGTTTTTGGCCACCGCAGGCATTCTTTTTATTTTGCCGCATCTCAAACAAACGTTTGATGCTTATCCGGATATTTTTGGCATCAAAGAAGCCGCGTTGACCACCCTCTCGGCTTCGATGGGTGTCATCCCGATTTTGGCCTTTGCCTTTCACACGTTCACTCCCGGATCATTGATATCCAATATCATGGTCGCTTTTTGCGTCACTCCTATGATGTTTTTGGGTTGCATTTCCATCGTCATGGGTATCGTTTCCCTGCCGATCGGGATGGCGGTCGGGTATGCGAATCATTTTTTGATGGATTATTTTTTTTGGGTTGCGAAACGCATCGCTCATGTGCCGTACGCCGTCATGGAAGTTCCGCATTTCGGATTTTTTACCCTTGTGATTCTGTACGCCATCATTTTTTTGGTGATGAAAAAATTTCACAATCAAAAACATTCGCTCTATGCCATATAAAAAAATATTGATCGCCATTCTTTGCGTTGCCGGATGTGCTACAATCGTTTTTGGAGATCTGAAAAATCGAGATTTCTCGGTGACCGTTTTTGACGTCGGGCAGGGTGATGCACTGTACATTTCGCATCCCTTCGGGTGGGACATGCTCATTGACGGCGGCGCGGACAATACGGTTTTAAGCAGGCTTGGGGAATCTCAACAATTTTGGGACCGACGCATCGACGTCATGGTTTTGACGCATCCGGATATGGATCATCTTTTCGGGCTGCTGGCGGTGGCGAAACGTTATGAAATCGGTGAAATATGGCTTACCGGAGTCGATCACGGTTCTCAGATTTATGCGCGATTTTTAGACATCGTTTCGGATCTCCATATTTCCGTCAAAACACTCGATCAGGTGCGAAAGATAAGGATATTTGACATGGATATCGCGGTTTTGTATCCCGATAGTTCGGTTGCGGGAAAAAAGTTTCAAAACGTAAATAATACGTCGGTGGTCATGAGGCTCGATTATCAAGGGAGTTCTTTTCTTTTTGCCGGCGATATCGAGAAAGAACAGGAAGAGTATTTGGCCGAGCGATATCCGGAAATCATCGATGCGGATTTTCTCAAAGTCGCTCATCATGGATCGAAAACGTCCAGCTCGATGAAATTTTTGATGGTCGTCAGGCCGGATATTGCGCTGATTTCCGTGGGAAGGGAAAATGCCTTTGGCCATCCGTCCGCGGAAGTGGTAAAGCGTTTTGCGAGCCTCAAAATTCCGATCTATCGTACGGATACCTCCGGCACGATTACGGTTTCGGTCGGTCAAAACGGGAAAACCGCTTTGAAAGAGCAAAGTACCGTTGAAAATTTTGGATTTTTTTGAAAAATTGATATAATGCATCCGCAAATATTAACTTCATTAAAAGGCATGGTTTATGGCAAATACTATCAAAGTCCTTATTGTCGAGGATGACAAAATGATTATCGAGATGTATACGCTCAAATTCACCCAAGAGGGGTATGAGGTGCTCAATGCCGAAAACGGCAAAGAAGGATTGGAGATGGCCATGAAACACAAGCCGGATATCATTTTACTCGATATCATCCTGCCCAAAATGGACGGATTTTCGGTGCTCAAAGAGCTGAAGGCAATGGAAGTGACCAAGGGCATTCCGGTGGTGCTGCTGACGAATCTCGGACAGGATGGGGATGTCAGAAAAGGGCTCGAGCTTGGAGCCATTGATTATTTGATCAAGGCCAATTATACTCCTTCGCAGGTTGTGGAAAAGGTTAAGTCCTTGATTTGAGTCTTTCAAATAAGTCGCTTCTTTGGAGTCTTTTGATCCATGGAATGAATCGTATTGAGTATCCGTAATATAGCATTACGTATTTTTGTATTATTAATCATGGGGTGAAGAAAAGTGTTTTTATAAAAACTTTTTTTGTTTTCCCATTACAGAAATTCTATGAATCCAAGAAATGAAAGAACGTATATGATGATCAAACCCGATGGTGTAAAGCGCGGATTGATCGGCGAAGTGATCGCTCGCATCGAAAGACGCGGTTTGAAAATCATCGCTTTGCATATGTATCAGCCGTCCAAGGATGAGATGGACAATCATTATCCCAAAGATCCGGCTTGGATACACCGTCTCGGTGAAAAAACCCTTTCAACATACGCAAAATACGGATTTGACGCCGTCAAAGAGCTTGGTACGGATAAAAAAGAAGAGATCGGTCCCATGATACGCGAATGGCTTATCAGCTATATGACGTCCGCGCCGGTGGTGAAAATCGTCGTTGAAGGTGTTCATGCCGTTGATACCCTTCGAAAGATGGTGGGCAATACCATGCCGGCTTTGGCCGAGCTCGGTACTTTGCGCGGAGATTTTTCCGTGGATTCGGCCGCGGCCGCCAACAAGGAAAAGCGAGCCGTGCACAATCTCGTCCATGTTTCTGAAACTCCTGAAGAGGCGCAGCATGAGATCAATCATTGGTTTGCAAAGAATGATATCCATAGCTATTCGAGAACCGAAGAAAGTTTGATGTTGTAATATGAACGAAAAAAAATTTCATGGAGGTTTGCGTTTGGATGAGATACTGCGCATGGAGCCAAAGGCTTTGCTCGTGTTCAGTAAACATTTGCTTGATCTGGGATGCTGCAATCCTTCTCAAACGAGTCTTGAGCTCGCATGCCAGGATCAGGGAATAGAAATGTCAGCCGTGCTTTCGGATCTGAACGATGTGACTTTGAAGCGCGATGAACGCGAAAAACCCAAAAAGATCACCGAGGACATGACCATGGAAAGCATCGTTGATTTTTTCCCCGAAACCGTTGCCATCATCATGGAATACGGTTTGCATTGCGTGGGATGTCATGTTTCCACTTTTGAAACCCTGCGTGAAGGTGCGGCGGCTCATGGCATGAGCGAAGAAGAAGTGGCCGAACTCGTCAGCGATCTCAATGATGCCATTTCAGAAAAGGGAAAGGAATCATGAAAAATGTCTCGCCGTTTTTGGAATAATATATCGCAACACGCATCATCAAAACGTCTATGGACGGCATTTTACGGTGCTTTGAAATGGATCCGAATGAAGAGATGAAGCGCATCATGCGGCCTCATCCGAGTTTTTTTCTTGGTCGCGTCATCGTGGGGATTTTTCTTTTTGTACTGCCTTTTTTTTTCATCGTGCCGCTTTTTGAGAGGGGTTTTTGGGGAATCGCGGTGTTTGCATCGCTGGTCATCATCGCCTTTCTTCATGCTACGCGGTTTTGGCTTTTTTGGTATTAAAATTCTTTGATATTGCTTCCGAAGCGCATCATCATCGTCTCTCAAAAGGGATTTTTTGACCGGAAAGTGCAGGATGTGGATATGAAAAATATCGTCGATCTTTATTATGAAAGAAGAAACGCCTTTGATATGCTGTTTAACGTCGGACGAGTGGTTATCCGAGTGCCTCACATGAACGGGGAATTGTCATGGGATTTCGCAAAAGATCCCAAGCAATGCGTCGCAGAGGTGAGATCCATGATGCAGGAGAAGCGAAACGAGGTTTTATCCGTCAAACGTACGGAAGGATAATGCTCACGATATGAAAATGAGCAAAGAAAGGCATAATGTCTTGTATCGATTTTTTTCTTCCGGCATCCTTTTTGTTTTTTGTATCGTCCTGCTTTTGTTCATCTCTTATTCGCTGATACGCGAGTATGTTCGGAAAAATTCCGTCGGTCGCGAGATAGATGAGCTTAAAAAACAAATTTTATCTCTGGAAACCGATACCGGGCATCTGTCAAAAATGGTGCAATATTTTCAGACGCAGAGTTTTATCGAAGACGAAGCGAGGCTCAATCTTGGTTTATCAAAACCCGGAGAATCCGTGCTCATCATACCGCAAAAGACCAAGGAAGAAATGGCGGAAATCGATCCGCAACAGCGCATTGAAAATAAAAATTTTCCCGATCAAAACAACCCTGAGAAATGGTTGCATTATTTTATCGGGAAGAAAAGATGATGAGAGGTCAAAAGCCAGCGACGGGAGTCGAACCCATGACCCACGGTTTACGATACCGTTGCTCTACCAACTGAGCTACGCTGGCAAGATAATGATTGCTTCGTCTATGGTAAAAAAATAAAAAATGTACGTCAAGAACATTTTTTTTATTTTTCGAGATGTTTGAGAATCATGGCAAGGTGAAAACCAGTACGGATCCGAGAAGTATCCCCATCACGAGAATGCCGGTAGACCAGCGAAGAAAGGACTTTTTGAATCGAATCGAATTTTGCGTGATATCGTAAATTTCAAAAATATAGGCGTCCATCATGTCCGAGGGATCGCGCATGATATCGGAGAGTTTTTTGGAATATTCACGCTTGGACATGCCGTAAATCGCCGTATGGTGCATGACGCTGATTTTGTCCGAAATGGTGCGAAATGTTTCGGGTGTACGATAGGCATACAAGCACAGTACCGATGAAAGAAGACTGGTCGTCACGACAAGAAGCGATCCGACCGTACCGTGATTGCCAAAGAGGAGAAACCCGAAAAAGCCCAAGAAAATGATGGATGAAGTAAGAAAGAGAAAATTCGTGCGTTGATCGTAATGATTTTTGGTTTGCACGGTTTTTCGCAAAATATCCCTTAAGAATCGGAGCTGTGCTTCTTCGGAAAGCTGAGATTTCGGACGGATTTTGCGAACCTGTCTTTTGATTTTTATTTCTTCGGGCATGTCTTTGACAAGGACTTATTGAAAATGACTTTGAAACATTTTCATCATACGCGACCGACATTTTTTTCGCAAGAATTCTGAAATTTTTTGTGATATAATGATTTTCATTTGAATATTCACTTCACCATATGTATCAACTTCCACAGCTTCCTTATGCCTATGACGCATTGGAGCCGTTTATAGACGAGGCAACCATGACCATCCATCACGGAAAACACCATGCCGCGTACGTCGAAAAACTCAACGCCGCCCTCGATGCCTATCCTCAAGGGAAAAATCTCTCGCTGGAGCGGTTTTTGAGCGCTCCGGACGACCTTCCCGAATCCATTCGCGTCGCGATACGAAACAACGGCGGAGGACATTACAACCATTCGTTTTTTTGGAAAACCTTGGGACTTGGAAAAACTTTTTCTTTGGAAAGTCGCGTGGGAGGCGCTCTCAAAGACGCTTTTGGTGATTTCGATGATTTTCAAAAACAATTTTCCGATGCGGCGCTAAAAGTTTTCGGAAGCGGGTGGACGTGGCTGGTTCGTCATGAAGGTGCGCTCAAGGTCGTTTCTTTACCCAATCAAGATTGCCCGTTGATGTACGATTATCAACCCCTTCTCGGACTGGATATTTGGGAGCATGCCTATTACCTCAAGTATCAGAATCGTCGTGCGGAATACATTTCGGCGTTTTGGAATATCGTCGATTGGGAAGCCGTGGAAAAGATTTTTAATGCGTTGTGATTATGAAGAAAAACATTTTTATCGCGACTGTGATCATGGTTGTGACGATTGTCGGTTTTTGGGGATATAATTCTTTTTTTTCAAAAAAAACGGTTCAAAAGAAAGGAATCAATTCACCTTCTTTTCCCAAAGGCTTGCCAATAACGGAAAATAAAAATTCGACGCTTTCGACGGAAGTTTCAGTGGAGGTGATAGAAAATATTCCGCCGGCGTCGATTGACAGGAACATCAAAAAGAATACCGACACCAGTGATATCTCCATCGTTGATGATCAAAAGCCGGCTGATTCCGGTTCAAACATCGAGCCGGTGTCATCGAAACCTGCGGAAGCTCCGCAAGATGATGAAAAGAGCATTCAGCCACCACCGTCTGTTCCTCCCGCTCCAACGATTGAAAAAAAAGTCTTTACGCTTATTGCCACGAATTGGCAGTTTACTCCGTCAAACATTTCCGTAAAAAAAGGGGATGAAGTGATCCTCAAAATTACCAGCCAAGAAGGGACTCATGGTTTCTCTTTGCCGGATTTCGGGATCGTAAAAACTTTGAATCCGCAAGAAACCGTGGTCGTCGAATTTACCGCCGACAAGATCGGTACGTTTTCGTTTTTCTGTTCGATTTTTTGCGGAAGCGGGCACAGCACCATGAGAGGGGCATTGACCGTTGTGCAATAATTCATTATTTTTTATGCGCTTTGATACCTCATATTCCGGCGTTTCCGAACATTTTTTTCATACCGCAAAGAAGAATCTTCGAGAGTATCGCGATTTTTTGATTTCAAAACGGTCTGATTTCGCTTATCGGCATCCGGAATCGGCCATTGCCTTGGTATATGACGATTCCATCGGCGGGGAGGTTTTTGAAACCGTCAAATCCGTGAAAAATGACCGGCTGAAGCTCTGCGTGGTGATCGGCATCGGCGGATCAAATCTCGGCGCATTGGCTCTGTACGATGCGTTGAGAATGCAAAAAAATGCGGATGCGATGCCCGAATTGCTCTTTGCGGATACGGTGTCCCCAACTTCGATTTTGAGGGTCATGAGGCGACTCGATTCGCTCGAATCAAGGGACGAATTCGTCACATTTGTTGCGACCAAATCCGGAACCACGACGGAAACGTTGGCCAATTTTGAAACCTTATATGCGTTTCTTCGCCAAAAATTTGGAGATATCGAAAGCCGCTTCGTGATCGCCACGGACAAGGGGTCAAAACTTTGGGACGAGGCGCAGGGGAAGGGGATGACGACTCTTGAAATTCCAAAAATGGTCGGAGGGCGTTATTCGGTGTTTTCCTGCGTGGGGCTTTTCCCGCTGGCACTGGCGGGTTTCGGTATCGAAACATTGATGAAAGGAGCGCGAGATATCACCGAGCTGTGTTTGAACCATGACGGGAAGGAAAATGCGGCATTGTTTTCGGCCGCGGCGAGCGTGTTTCATCTCAAAAAAAAGAGAAATGTTTCGAATCACTTTTTTTTCCATATGGAGCTGGAAAATGCCGGAAAGTGGTATCGACAGCTTGCCGCGGAAAGTTTGGGAAAGGAACTTGATGGGGAAGGAAATCCGGTGCGAATCGGACTAGTGCCGACGGTTTCTCTTGGTTCCGTCGATTTGCATTCCATGGTACAAAGATACTTGGGAGGCAAAGATGATATCCTGACGCACTTTGTGCATGCGTCAGAGCAGCCCGAAGTGCGAGTTCCTAAAAGTCGAGTTTTTGAGACATGCGTTTCCGGAATCGGCGGGAAAAGTTTTGCGGAAATCATGACGGCCATTTACGAAGGCGTGAAAAAGGCGTACGAAAAAAATCATCGTCCCTATCTCGAATATACGCTTGACGGCATCAATGAATACGAACTCGGCGCATGGATGCAAGCGAAAATGATCGAAACCATGTATACGGCAAAACTTTTGAATATCAATGCTTTTGATCAGCCTCAGGTCGAAGACTATAAAATCGAAACCAAGCGTTTATTGCTAGCGAACTCCTGATTTTTTTTGTCTGAATTCATTTTTTTTAAAAGCGATTGACTTTGGAAAGTAAGTTTCTCTATAATGTTGAAGAATATTTCATTTATTTCTAATTTTTAATTTCCTACATGTATGACGGACAAAAAAGTCATTTTCAAATGCAATGATTGCGGCAATGAAGGTACGGCGGAAGGCCCGTGCGATTGCGGAGGCGAAATCAAAAAAATGTGCGATTGCGGCTCCGGAGAAATGGCATCGGAATGCTGTGAAACGGAGAACTAGCGTGGCGCTTCACGGAAATTTTCGCGATCGATTTGAGATGTTTTCCTAACATATATTATGGTGAAAATTGACATTTACACGACGCCGACATGCGTTTATTGCAAGATGGCCAAAGATTATTTCAAAGAGCAGGGCGTGGCCTATACGGAGCATGACGTTGCCGCGGATTCGGCAGCCGCCGAAGAAATGGTGCAAAAATCCGGTCAAATGGGCGTGCCGGTGATACTCGTGAATAAGGGCGGCAAAGAGGAAATGATCATCGGGTTTGACAAAGCACGCATTGAAAGCATTTTGAAGGCCTCCTAAATCAAGCATTGAGATGGGCGATACGTTCTTTTTTTCGTATCGCCTCGATTGTTTATGTATGAGCTTATTATCATCGGCGGAGGGCCTGCGGGCTGCGGCGCCAGCGTATACGCCGCAAGAAAACGACTGCATACGCTTCTTATCACCGAATCATTCGGCGGGCAATCGATCGTTTCCGATGACATCGGAAATTGGATCGGAGAAGTGAGCATCAGCGGGCTTGATTTGGCAAAAAAGCTTGAAGCGCATGTGCGAGCGCAGGAAAGCATCGAGGTGCGTGTCGGGGAACGCGCCTCCGAAGTGAAGCTCGTTTCCGAGGAAACGGGATATCCGGTGTTTGAAGTGACGACAAACGCATCCGCATATGAAACGCGGGCTGTGCTGGTCGTCACAGGCGGGCGAAGGAGAAAATTGCAGGTGCCGGGCGAGGATCGGTTGAACGGAAAAGGCGTGGTATATTGTTCGACCTGCGATGCTCCGCTGTTTCGCAACAAGGTCTGCGCCGTTATCGGCGGAGGCAATGCGGGACTGGAGGCCTGCGTCGATCTGTTTCCCTATGCGTCAAAAATTTACCTTTTGAGTCGAAGCGAAAGCCTGACCGGTGATCCCAAAACCGCCGAGGAAGTGACGCGACATCCAAAGGTCGAAGTGCTGTATCATGCGATAACGCAGGAAATACTCGGGAAAGTTTTGGTTTCCGGACTCAAGTATCTCGATGCAAAAACCAAGGAAGTGAAGGAATTGGCCGTCAGTGGGGTATTTGTGGAAATCGGATCTCTCCCGAATTCGGAATCTGTGGCGGGAATTGTGAAACGCAATGAGAAAAATGAAATCATTGTCGATCATCAGTATTTCACCACTTCGCAAAAAGGCGTTTTTTCGGCCGGAGACGTGACCGATGAAGTGTATAAGCAAAACAATATTTCCGTCGGGAATGCGGTATCCGCAAGCTTGACCGCCTATCAGTACATTCTCGAAGTGAGAAAAGCGGGGAAGTCGGTACGATTTTGAAACCCAACATTTACAAAGCTCCGTGCGAGAGCATTTTTTTTCGTTATGCGCATCGTGGGACGATCCAAAGCGTTGTATTCGACATGGTTTTATTTGCCGACGTTTAAGATTTTACTTGACGCCGGCGAAGGTGCGGCAGCGACTCTTGGCACCGAAACATCCGATATTCAGTATATTTTTCTTTCGCACATGCACATGGATCACTGGACGGGGTTGCCGGCCATTGCGAGGTTTCAAAAAAGAGTGATATTCAAGGATGAACGCCATTCGATGGCAACGGTGCTGTATCATCCGGATTTTCAAAAAGAGATCGAACATATCCGAGCATTCCTTGAACGGGGGAACATTCGACTTTTTTTTCGCTATCAACCGCTTGAGATCGGAAAAAATATTCATATCCGCGATCAGTTTTTTCTTCGACCATTTCTCGTCGATCATCAGCCTTCATATTATCAGCATCCTTTGACGGCCATGGGAGTTCATCTCGTGGAAAAAAGAAAAAAACTGAATTCCGAATTTGCTGTCCATCAGCAAAAGTTGAACGAGAAATTCAAAAACGAGCCCGGTAAGGCAAGCGACGCGTTTCGAGAATTCATGATCGGTCAAAAGAAACAATACGGCAATGACGAAAGCCGATTTGTCGAGTATTACGATCACAAGATTCTATCGTATTGCGGAGACTCGCGTCCCGTGGATCCCAAGGAAGTTTTTGAAACCGAAATTCTCATGCACGAATGCACTTTTTTGGAAAAAGACGAAGTGGAATCGGCGCACAGTTCCCTCCCCGAAGTGCTCCAAGTGGCGAAAAAGTCACGATGCAAGAATCTGCTGCTTTTTCACATTTCCGAGCGATATCGTCAGGAACGGAAACAATATATCGAAGAAATTATCAAAAAAGCCAAAAGTAAATTGAGTAGTCCGGTTTTTGCGGTGCCGGTGGATAAAACGTTTTTTCAAGACGTCGAGGCCTCGGTTTAGATTCATGTCGTCATTTTTTTTCAAAAATGCACACCCCGCGAATTTTTCGCGGGGTGTTTGATTGTCGCTTTTTTTGGTATCCTTGGAAAGAAGGAAATTTTTTTTGTCATTCTTATGAATGTTCGCGATTTGGAAAAAAAAGCCAATGATGTTCGCAAAGATTTGATCACCATGCTGGTTCATGCCAAGTCCGGTCACTCGGCGGGTCCGCTCGGACTTGCCGATATTTTCACGGCGCTGTATTTCCGGATTCTCAAACATGATCCCAAAGATCCTTTGTGGGAAGAAAGGGATCGGCTCTGTCTTTCCTGCGGTCATGTGGTACCCGTGCGTTACGTCGCAATGGCGCATGCCGGATATTTTCCTAAAAAAGAACTTCTTACCTTGCGAAAAATCAATTCACGTCTTCAAGGGCATCCGAGCTTCATTGATTTACCAGCATTGGAGCATGCTTCGGGGCCGCTCGGACAAGGAGCCTCCATCGCCGTCGGAAAGGCATTGGCCGCGAAATTGAAGAAACAAAAGCATTACGTTTTTTGCATTGTCAGTGACGGGGAGCAGCAGGAAGGGCAAACATGGGAGGCGGCCATGATGGCCGGAAAGCAGAAACTGCAGAATCTCATTTTTATCATGGATCGGAATAATATCCAGATCGACGGATATACGGAGAATATCGTTCCGCTCGAGCCGCTCAAGGCCAAGTATGAGGCGTTTGGCTGGCATGTCATCGAAATCGACGGGAACAACATGCAGCAAATCGTCGATGCTTGTACGCTTGGAAAAACCATATACGAAAAACCCACCATGATCATCGCGCATACGGTTCCGGGAAAAGGGGTGAATTTCATGGAATACGATTTTGAGTGGCACGGTAAACCTCCGGATGAGAAGCAGGCAAAGATCGCATTGCATGAGCTTCGAACGCTGGGAAAAAAAATCGTTTCAGAACATGAGTAACTTCGCATATTTACGTTTTTATGTCATTCACGATGAAAAAAAATGCTGAAATGAAAAAAATTCCCACGCGTGACGGCTATGGAGAAGGGTTGGTCTTGGCAGGAAAAAAAAACAGCGCGGTGGTGGTGCTTTGTTGCGATCTCACGGAATCCACGCGATCAAAGGCTTTTGCCGAAAAATTTCCGAATCGGTTTTTTGAAATCGGGGTGGCGGAGCAAAACATGGCGGGCATAGCGGCCGGTATGGCGCTGGAAGGCCTTATCCCTTTTTGCAGCTCCTATGCCGTTTTTAATCCCGGTCGAAATTGGGATCAGGTTCGCGTTTCCATATGTTATAACCGAGCCAATGTGAAAATCGTCGGCGCCCATGCCGGTATTTCCGTAGGGCCGGACGGAGCCACGCATCAAGCGTTGGAAGATATCGCCATCGCGAGGGTTTTGCCGAATATGACGGTGATCGTTCCCTGCGATTATTATCAGTCCATGAAGGCCACGGAGGCCGCGGCAATGCATCAGGGCCCCGTGTATTTGCGTTTCGCTCGATCGGCGACGCCGGTGATGACAGGGAAAAACGACGCTTTCGAAATCGGGCGAGCGTATGTCATGAAACAGGGGACGGACGTGACGTGCATTTCGTGCGGACCCTTGATATACGAAGCTTTGATGGCGGCGCGGGAAATGGAATCTCGCGGAATTTCCGTGGAAGTGATCAATAATCCCTCGATAAAGCCGCTTGACGAAAAGACGATTGTTTCATCGGTTCAAAAAACAAAAGCCGTGGTAACCGTGGAAGAGCATCAGATGTACGGTGGATTGCGGGGAGCCATAGCCGAATTTCTCACGCTTACCCTCCCCGTCCCATGCGAGTTCGTCGCCATGCCGGACTGTTTCGGCGAATCGGGCGAACCCGATGAATTGATCGAAAAATATGGCATGTCAAAAAAACACGTCGTCAAAGCCATTGAGAGGGTGATGAAGAGAAAAAAATGATTGCGTGATTTCGTATCACGAAGTGCAAACCGATGGAAACTTCGTATTATATATTTCAAGGCCAAGGTACGGTTCTCGTGAGCAAGCTGAAGTCTGTTTGCGTGAAAAAAAATCCCACGAGGGCAAGCGCTCCCAAAGAAAAAAGAAGCCAATCCACCGGACCGTCGGTGTTTGGCGCGATGAATTTCGGCAAAAGCCGGAATTTTGTTTTTATGGGGAAAAGCAAGGGAATGCCGGTGGGGTTGAGACTGTCCAAAAAAAGGTGGCTCGCAAACGCCGCCGTGATGATAAGCGAGAAGTTTTCAAAATATCGAGCTCCGAAATATTCGGCGGTAAAATACACCGCGACAATCGCGATCCATGAATGCAATACGCCGCGATGTTTGAGTATCATTGCGAGAATTTTCGTGGTGCCTCCGGTAATCCCATGGATTTTAGCATGATTCGCGTCGGCATCCGGCAGCAATCCGGCTATGGCCGAAAGCGCCACAACAAAAAAAACCTTCTCGTCCCAAATCGTATTGAGGGTTGAAAGCCAAACGGCATTGGCGCCTATGATGGCATGGGTTCGTCCGGTCATAACTCGATTCCGCACCACGACCGATGGATGTTATCGATGGAGAATGTCATGGATGAAAGATAGAAAAATATTCGTTTGTGAAAAATAATTATTGGATATGGTGTGGGGCATTTGAATTAACGAGAGAGCCGTCTTGGAATCCGCAGACTGTTGAGAATCACACTGACGCTCGAAAAGGCCATTGCGCCCGAAGCGATCATGGGATTGAGAAGTCCGAAAGCGGCCAATGGTATGGCGGCGATATTGTAAAAAAACGCCCAGAACATGTTTTGTCGTATGATCGAGTAGGTGACTTTGGAAAGTTCGATCGCCAATGCCACCTTGGAAGGATTCCCTTTGACGAGGACGATATTTCCGGCGTCTATCGCTATATCCGTCCCGGTTCCCATGGCTATGCCGAGATCCGATGCTGCCAAAGCCGGAGCGTCATTGATGCCGTCACCTGCAAAAGCGACTTTTTTCCCTTCCTTTTGGAGCATCATGACTTTTTTCGCCTTGTCTTGCGGCAATACCTCGGCGAAAATTTGCGTGATCCCGACCTGTTTCGCTATGGCCGCCGCGGTTTTCGCATTGTCACCGGTAATCATGATGGGAGTGATGCGACGCGCGAGCAAGGTTTCCACCGCTTCTTTCGCATCCGGCTTGAGAGCGTCGGAAATGGCGATAATGCCCAAAAGCGTATCGTCCAAAATCAATCCAAGAGTCGTCTTGCCTTGATTTTCAAGGTTGAGAAATTGCGTTTTATCCGCATCCGTAAGTTTGCGCGTCGATTCGATGAATCGTTTGTTTCCAAGGGAAAAACGTTTATTTTCCGCTGTCCATACGATACCCCGTCCTGATTTTTCTTCAAAATTCGTTATTTTTGAAATCATCAGCGAACGTCGTTTTGATTCGTCAACGATCGCCTGCGCCAAGGGATGAGACGAGAGTGCCTCACCGGAAGCGGCGATTGCAAGAATATCGTTTTCATCGTTCTCTTTCAGAGAGATGACATCCGTCACTTTTGGCTTGCCTTGGGTGAGCGTTCCGGTTTTGTCAAAAATTACGATGTCTATTTTCCTCCCTTTTTCGAGAGCTTCTCCGTTTTTGATCAATATTCCTTTTTTCGCTCCGAGTCCGGTTCCCACCATGATCGCCGTGGGGGTCGCAAGTCCCAGAGCGCAGGGGCAGGCGATGACGAGTACCGCGACGGCCGGGATGATTGCGGCCGATATCGAGCCTGCAAACAAGAACCAGCCCGCAAAGGTGATGATGGCGATGACAATGACAATGGGAACGAAAACTCCAGAAATAGCGTCCGCGAGTTTTTGGATAGGCGCTTTTTTCATCTGAGCGTCCGAGACCATTTTCACGATTTGAGCGAGGATGGTGTCGGATCCGATTTTCGTGACGCGGATGGTAATGGCGCCATTGAGATTCATCGTGGCTCCGAATACGTTCGCGTCTTTTTTCTTGCTCACCGGCATGCTTTCGCCGGTAAGCATGGATTCGTCAACCGTCGAAATGCCGTCAAGGACGATGCCGTCCAAGGGAATCTTTTCTCCGGGTTTGACGAGCAAGGTGTCGCCGATGATGACTTGGCCTATCGGAATCATGATTTCTTTTTTGTCTCGGACGACGCGCGCTTCCTTGGCACCCAGCTGCAAGAGTTTTTCCACGGCTTCGCTGGCTTGTCCGCGACTTTTCGCTTCGAAATAGCGTCCCAGAAGTATCAAGGCCGTTATCACCGCTCCGGTTTCAAAATAGGTTTCTTCGATTCCGGCAAGCATCGCGAAAATACTGTAGAAAAGCGCGGCCAAGGTCCCGATCGAAATCAACGTATCCATGTTTGCGGACAAGCTTTTCACCTGTCGGAGCATGCCGGCATGAAATTCCCATCCCAAAGCGAGGATAACCGCGCTTCCGAACAAGGCCACCAGCCATTGCGAGAGGTCATGGTTCGCGATCATCACCGATGTTTTCAGATCAAACATGGCGGCAAGCATGACCGGGAGCGCGAGCAGGATAGCGATCAGCGCTTTTTTCTTGGTCGCCAAAAGTTCATGCTTTTGCATGTCATGGTGCATGTGGCTGTCGGCTTCTTTGAGGACTGAATAACCGTTTTTTATGACGACTTCATAGAGGTCTTGGTCGGATATTTGGGACTCGTCGTAGGTGATGGTGGCGCTGTGTGTCCCATAATTGACCGAGGCGTCGTGCACACCTTGAACTTTTTTGAGACCGGTTTCGTTTTTTACGGCGCAGGAAGCGCAATGCATACCCGTGATATTGAAAGAGATGGTTTTCATAGGTTAAGCGTCATTGAACGAGGAGATTTTTTTAAAAAACAGGTGTTCTTGAATGTAAGTATCCGATCATCATAAACAATTAGCTCTTTTCGGATCGCAAGGTCGAGTTTGAACTGCAGAATTTGATGCCGGCACATTGTCTGCTACTACCACAAACTTGGCGCCCGGCGTGGTCATGCCCATGCTGCAGCTGAAGGGAATTTCACCGGGCTTCGTCGGAGTGAATCGGATCGTCGTGATGCCGTTTTTTGACAACATTTGCGTGACATTGAGTTTGGGAGCCGTGATCACTTGCGCGCAGCCGAAAGCGCCGCTTCCGTCAATGCGCCATTCGACCGGAGTTCCCGCCCTTACCGTAAAAATTGATGGTGTGTATTCGTATCCGTTCACGGCCATGTCGATGATTTGATTTCCGTTTTCTATTGCTGGAAGAATGACGTTCGCTTGTTTTGATATCGTTGAACTTGGGAAGACGGTTTTCATGAGGTTGTAGCCGTTTTGAAAGGATGAAACGCCCAAAACGAGAACAAGCGCGCCGGCAGCCGTTGAAAACTTTTTTCGGAATTTTGAATTGCCAAGACTCGAAAGCGTTCCGATCGAAAGCAGCGCTGGCATCGTGCCGAGAGCAAAAACAAACATGGTAAGGGTTCCGGAAAACGGATCGGCTTTTGAGAGCACATAGAGTTGCAATGCTTGCGTAAATCCGCAGGGCAAAAAAAACGTGGCGCCGCCGAGCAAAAAAGCCGAGGTATGTTTTTTTTCATCCGCATATGCCATGAATTTTTTTGACCATTGTGAGTTTCCCCATGCGAGCCGAGGAAGTCGCCAACCGAGGAGTGACAGTCCGACGACGATCATGAGGAGGCTTGCAAGTATGGTCAAGATCGCATTGGTCGTTTGCGAAAACGAGACCATTTGGCCGACATATCCGATGATGCCGCCAAAAAAAGCGTATGAAAGGATGCGTCCGGCATTGAAAAAAAGATGAGGCTTGAATTTTTGCACCGCGCTCATCTGCGGATATTTGGCGGCATTGCGCGCTCCCAGCGAAAGCAAAATGCCGCCGGTCAGGGCTCCGCAGCTGGAAACCGAAGCCACGAGTCCGAGAATGAAAGCGAACCCAAGGCTCAAGTTTTCGGTGACGGCAAACCCTGTCTTGAGAAAAGGAAGACGGCTTGAAAGCAACCAAAAAGCGAGAATCAGTATCAGAATTCCTCCGGCGGATTTCCATCGATCTGAAGAAATGGGTTCCGTACCGATGGAGTATCCGTACAAAGCGATGGAATCTTGCAGCGTGCGCATATCCGGCTTTTGCGTATATTCGATGGTGGCTTTTCCGGTTTTTGAGTCAACAGTCGCGCGAGTGATACCAGGGATTTTTTCCCACGTCTCGGCGATAAGGGTTTCGCAGCTTGCGCAGGTCATGCCTTGCACAAAGATCTGAAGCGTATGATGTTGATGCATAGAAATTTTATTACCTTGAAAGAGGATTGCCGGTCGCTCATTGAGGGTGCACGAATTCGGTTGATAATCTACTTTCATGGCGGGTAACTCCGAAGAAAAGTTCCCGACGAACCAATATTTCAAAGCGGGTAACGGGAATCGAACCCGTGACCTGTGCTTGGGAAGCACATATTTAACCACTAAACTATACCCGCAGGCGGTAGTATTCGCATTCTAGAATGATTATCGAGAAAATTCAATGATTTCGCAGTAAAAATGGGATGGCGGCATTGATTTATCGCGCTCATTCTGTCATTCTCAGAACGTATGATCGGCACAAGCATCAAACCTACCGTGCGTTTTGAAAAGCTCGTCTTCGGAGGACAGGCTTTGGCGCGTCATGAAAACAAGGTGATTTTTGCGTGGAATGCGTTACCTGGAGAAGAGGCCGTCGTGGAAATCATGAAACGAAAAAAAGATTTCGCCGCCGGTGTTGCCGTAGAAATACTGAAACCATCGCCGCATCGCATTGCGGCCATCGAATCGCATTATCTTTCGTGTTCTCCTTGGCAAATCATGGATTACGAATATGAGTTGCATTGGAAAAAAGAGATCGTGAAAGAAATTTTTTTAAAAAACGCGGGTGTCATTCTGTCGAATATCGACATCGAAGACGACCCCTCTCACATATCGGGATATCGAAATAAAGAGGAGTACAATTTCTACTACGACGAAGCTGGAAATCTTTCATACGGATTTTTTTATCGTGATTCTCATCGCAAATATCCCATTCACGGCTGTATCTTGCCAAGCTCATCCATCGACGAGGCCGCACAAGGAATTTTGGCGCATGCCAAGGCGTCGTATCATCCGAAAACGCCGAAAAGCGTGATTGTTCGGAGCAACCGAACGGGAGACGCAATTGCCGCGCTTTTTCTCAAAGACAGGGTTCAAATTCCAAGTTTTGACCATCAAGCAACAGGTTTGAAGGGATTTCATGCCTACTATTCTTCTCATCTCAGCCCCGCTTCGGTGGTGCATGATGTGCTGTATCGATCCGGACAGGATTTTCTCGCCGAGACTTTACTTTCTTGCCCGATCGAGTATGGGCTCAACAGTTTTTTTCAGATCAACATTCCGGTTTTTGAAAAAACGTTGGCCGATATATCGGGGTTTCTTCGCGAATCGGACGATATTTTGGATTTTTACAGCGGCGTGGGATCCATCAGCGTTCCGCTGGGGGCAAAGATCCGTTCGGCAATACTGTGCGATGTCAATTCCGAAGCCATAGATTTTGCGAAAAAAAACATCGAGAAAAACGGATTGCAATCAAAGTTTTCGGCGAGTGCGAAGCCGGCGGAAGCCATGCTTTCGCATCTCAGCCGCGAGAAAACCCTGATTGTCGATCCGCCCAGAGACGGGTTATCGACGAAATTGGTGAAAAAAATCTTGGAAGCGATGCCGCAGCGGATCATCTATCTTTCCTGCAATCCTTCCACACAGGCGAGAGACTTCGCCCTTGTGAAAGATGCGTACGACATCGTTTTTCATAAACTGTACAATTTTTTTCCCAGAACTCCGCATGTCGAATCGTTGCTTATGCTTCAGAAGAAATAGCCCCTGTCGTGTGTTGCACATGCTTCTTGAATGCCATCAATGAGCGGCCGAAGATTAAGAATCATTCGGTGTTTTTTTGTGTTATAATGATTTCGTGATTTTTGTCGTAGTGATTTTTTGTCATGATTTTTTTGAAAAATGTCAGTAAAATTTATCCACCGCGGATCGTGGCGTTGAAAAACGTAACTTTGGACATTGGCCAGGGCGAGTTTGTGTCGGTCATCGGGCAAAGCGGCACGGGGAAAACGACCTTTGCCAAGCTGCTTCATGCGCAGGAGCGACCCACCAGCGGCAAAGTCGTGATCGGCGGATGGGATATCAGCAATATTTCCAATCGCGAGATTCCTTTTTTGCGCCGACAGGTGGGGGTGATTTTTCAAGATCTGAATCTGCTTCCAAAAAAAACGATTTATGAAAATGTCGCTTTTGCGCTTGAGGTCGTGGGAGAATCCGGAAACAAAATACACCAGATCGTGCCATCGATACTCAAGCTTGTGGGACTGGAAAAAA
The DNA here is from genome assembly GCA_964485795.1 of uncultured Gammaproteobacteria bacterium. Lineage (GTDB taxonomy): Bacteria > Patescibacteriota > Patescibacteriia > VMEV01 > CAZAJQ01 > CAZAJQ01. Next base: position 23,898 of record CAZAJQ010000001.1, on the reverse strand, counting down.
TCGCGGATCGTTACCCCCTGCAGGTGTCCGGCGGTGAAAAACAGAGGGCGGTGATAGCGCGCGCTTTGGTTCATCGACCAAAAGTTTTGATAGCCGATGAACCCACCGGAAATCTGGATACGATCAATACGAGAGAGGTGATCGAGATTTTGAAAAAAGTGAACGAGCTTGAGACGACCATCGTGCTCATCACGCACAATCGCGATGTGGTCAATGAGCTTGGCAAGCGGGTCATCACTTTCAAGGACGGAGAAGTGGTCAATGATGTGAAGCGAGGAAAGTATACGCTTGAGTAATGCTGAAAAATGTCCGCGCGGTATGAGAGGAAATTACATAATATCCAAAAAAACATGACTTCTTTGTTTCGCGCCGTAAAATACGCGGCGCAAGATTTTTTCCGGAATTTTTGGCTTTCCATGATCACCGTCGTCGTCATGGTGATGGCGCTTTTTGCAGTGAATGTGTTTTTAAGTTTGAATTATTTTGGAAACGTGGCTGTGAAGGCCATAGAAAATAAAGTGGACGTCAGCGTTTTTTTCCGCAATGATGCCAATGACGGGAAAATTTTTGCGCTCAAATCAAAAATTTCCACCTTGCCCGAAGTCGTGAACGTGATTTTTCGATCAAAGGAAGATGCTTTGGAAGAATTCAAAAAAAGTCATGTTCGAGATGCCGAGATTCTCTCCGCATTGCTTGAACTTTCGGAAAACCCGTTCGGCGCGTCTCTCGTGATTGTGGCCAAGTCCCCCAAAGACTATCCGAGAGTGCTTGACATACTCAACAGCGCTGAGTTTGACGATGTCATTTTTGACAAAAGTTTTGACGACAATGCGGAAGTCATCGGCCGCATCACGTCCATCAGCGACGAGGTGAAAAAGATCGGGCTTTTTTTGAGCGTGCTTTTTGGCATGGTTGCCGTCGTGGTGGTGTTCAATACCATGAGGATGACCCTCTACACGCACAAGGATGAAATCGCCATCATGAAACTCGTCGGAGCGAGCGCGTCCTTCATACGATTGCCGTATGTTTTTCAAGGATTTTTTTTGAGCCTCCTGTCCATGGTGATTTTGGTGGCGATACTGTATCCGCTCATGATCCTTATTCAGCCCTATGCGGACGTGTTTTTCGGTGAGCTGAACGTGAATCTGTATGAGTATTTCCGTTCGAATTTCGCGCTGATTTTTGGAGTTCAGTTTTTTGTCGTGCTGATTCTCAATGTCGTCAGTAGTGTATTGGCCGTGGCCAAGTATCATAAGGTGTGAATGTGCGCATTTGACGCTCGGAAAGCGCTTTGATAGACTTTTTTGAAAAAGGGAATTTTCCTTGATTTTTTTTATTGTAAAAGATATTCGAAGAAAGTTTAAATGTATATTCCGGGATCCCCGTACCATGACCTGTTGGTCAGGTACGGGGCAGGCCGTCTAATGGTAGGACAGCGGCCCAGCACCATGAGTGATTCACTCAGGTACTGGGCAAGCCTTTGAAGCCGTTTATCGGGGTTTTCAATGGACGCTAGGAATTGAACCCAGTATCGAACGAAGTGATGGTACTGGGCGACTCGTTGAAAATGGTATGAAATATTTTGTGTATATCCTTTTCAGTGAAGAGGATAAAAAGTTTTATATTGGGTTTACATCCGATCTTGAACGCAGGATATGCGAACATTTGAATAAGAAGGTGAAATCAACCTCAACGAGAGAATTATTGCATTTGATTTTTTATGAAGCGTATGCTTCTGATGAGGATGCGAGGCGACGGGAGCGATATCTGAAAACAACCAAAGGTAGACGAACATTACAAAAAATGCTTGAATCAAGCCTGAAATATGGTATGAGGTTGCAGTAAATTTTAATTTATATTCCGGGATCGTCTAATGGTAGGACAGCGGCCTTTGAAGCCGTTTATCGGGGTTCGAATCCCTGTCCCGGAGTGAAGCAGAGTTCCGCTTGGGGCGGAACACGCTTCACTCCATGGAGGGTGTTCGTCTGAGTCACGCGAAGACGAACTCTCCTTCATGCGAGGGAGGTGGTAACGTGTGGTAATGTGTGCCGCGTTAGGATGGAATAAGTAAGGGTCGTATGTACTACTGCTACGTATTGATGTGCGCGGATGAAAAAATGTATATCGGATTTTCGGCGAATGTTGATCAAAGAGTTGAATATCACAACAAGGGCTATTCCGAAGCGACACGGCCTCGCAAGCCGGTGAAGTTGATTTTTTACGAGGCGTTTTTGAACAAGAGTGACGCCTTGCGTCGGGAGCAGTATTTAAAAACGAATGCCGGAAAGCGGACGCTGAGGCTGATGTTGAGAGAGCGTCTTAAGAGGTAAACAAATATTGTTGATTTTATATCAATTTTTTTTATCCTTCATTGTGAAATTGTTTACGGACGTAAAACTTCTTTTTGCAATTCTTTCCTTGATCGTGTGGGGAATCTCTTTTTTGCCGTACTTTCGAGACATGAACAGAATGACGACCAAACCTCATGCGTATACATGGCTGATATGGTCGATAACGCAAGGGACGGCCACAATAGCTTTGTGGTATGGAGGCGGTGGCTGGGGAAGTTTGTCATTGATTTTCTCGACGCTCCTAGTGATGGGAGTTTTCTTCTTTTCTTTGCGGAAAGGCAGTAGAGATATTACTTTTTTTGATACCATTTTGCTTGGTATCGCTTTGCTGGCCATTCTTGTCTGGTGGCAATTGAAAAATCCCGTATTGGCGGTGATCATGGTCAGCGGTATTGATCTCGTCGGATATATCCCGAGCTATCGAAAGTCATTTTACGATCCCGATAGCGAGACGTTGAGCTCATGGTTTGGTTTTACCGTCGCGAATATGTTTTCCATCGCGGCTTTGAACGAGTACAATTTTCTTACGCTTTCGTATATTGTCGCGATATCAATGGCAAACCTCGTGATGATCGGGATTTGTCTCTTGAGGCGTGGAGCAATAAAAACAGTTTCCGACGATCAAGCGCCATGAGCAAAGATCTCTCAATTCATGGTTTCAAGTTTGTCGGATCCACGATCTGCTACGCTTTTATGCAAGCCGTTGGTATGGTGAATGATCATGAAAATCAATGTTTCTGTAAAACGTAATGACTATTTATGGTATGGAAAAAGAAAAATTCGATCCAAATGAAACATCGAAAGACATCATAATCGCCGAAGCATTCAAAAAAGAGCTTGAAGCGATGCGTGCTCGGAAGCCGGATCGTAAGGATAGCAAATATACGATATTGGAATCTTTCTTGGAAAAATTGAAAAATCAAAGTTTCAAAGAAGTATTTTTAAATCTCAAGCGATTTGAAAAACATGCCATCATCACTCGCCTTGAGGGTCAATCATCGCACATGGGAGGACAAATCCCTTTTAGTTTCGTGAAGGAACTGTATCTGACAACCTACGGCTTTATCATCGACGAAGACGGAGATCAACGCGTAAATGACGACGTCAAGCGGGAGCTCGAGCGTGAATTGCAGGATATGAATAGAAAGATGGGAATCTATGAAGAGAAACGTGATCAAAAATGAGAGCTGATCAAATGTATGTCGCGCTATGCCAAAATCAACCGCCCCAGCGAGTCGTTAACTCGAGATATATAATTTTCTTCCATGAAATTTTTGCTCAAAGGACGAGACATCAATCTGAGGAAATTGAAAAAAAGTGACGCGGCATCTCTCTTCCGTCACGCTCATGATTTTGATATTGCAAAATACACGTCGCTTCCTCATCCCTACACATTGCAAAACGCTGAAGATTTTATAAAAAAGACCTATCGAAAAATAAGAAACAAAGAATCCATTGAATTGGGCATTGAGTGGAAAGCAACGCGTGAAATTATCGGGATGATGAGCTTTGTAAATATCGATTTTGAAAATAAAAACGCCGAAATCGGATATTGGGTGGCAAAAAAATATTGGGGGAGAAATATCATGAAAGAGGCCGTGAATCTGATTCTCAATTTTGGTTTTCAAGAATTGAAATTCGTAAGAATCTACGCAAAGGTGATGCATCCAAATATCGCATCTTCCAAATTATTGGAAAAATCGGGTTTTCAGTATGAAGGTCGAATGCGGCAAGTCATTTTCAGACACGAAAACTGGATGGACGAATTCATATATTCGATCTTGAATACTGAGTTCAAGCCTCGCGTATGAAGAGGAGCACAAGTTTTTCATTCAAACGAGATAGATATAAATCCGCTCGAGGGGGACATTCTCGGCTCTACGATATTCACTGCCGTCAGTGTCATAATAAAATCCTCGTGTATCAGAAGGATGGTCCGGGCATATTGCGCCGACTTTATTTTGATAGGATATTAGCGCCAGAGGATTTGATAAATCTTCAGAAGATGAGCATACCGAGAATATCGATGCTCAGATGTAAGCAATGTTCCGAGATTCTTGGAATTTCCTACATCTATACGAAGGAAAATCGAAAAGCATTCCGGTTGTATCAAGATGCGGTGATCAGGCAGCTGAGGAAACTCAACGAAATTTGAAAAAATAAAAAATTTTCATTCCGAGAAATGTGCTTTGGAAAAGCTTATCGGCATTGATCGTTTTGTGTTTTTGATGTATACTCATATTTTCATTTTATCGTGATGCGGGGTTTCTCGAGATTATGGCTCACAATGACGTTACCATTCGTTTTCAGGACGTGAACTTTGCGTATAGTCGCAAAGTTCTTTTGGATGACGCGAGTTTTTCCGTTCGCGCGGACAGTCGTGTCGCGCTTATGGGACAAAACGGCGCGGGAAAAAGTACGATGTTCAAACTCATCACCGGTGAGCTCAAGCCGGATCATGGGCAGGTTTCCGTCACTCCAAAGGAAGCAACCATCGCGACGGCGAGACAGGTCATGAATGTGAAATATTTGGACATGACGGTGCGCGATTTTTTTCAAGATGCGTTTTCTCAAACTCTCTATCATCTCGACAAGCTCATCGCCGACGTGCTGGAAGTCGTGAATCTTGATATCGATATCGAAAAAAAAGTTCGGGATTTTTCCGGGGGGCAGCAGGCGCGTCTTCTTTTGGCCCATGCTTTGATTCAAAACCCCGAGATACTTTTGCTCGATGAACCCACCAATAATCTTGATCAGGAGGGGATTGATCATCTGACGACCTTTCTCATCATGTATCCGAAAACCTGCATTGTCATATCTCATGATGCGGAGTTTTTGAATGCCTTCACCGATGGCGTTCTGTATCTGGACAGCTTTACGCATAAGGTTGAGCAGTATAGCGGCAATTACAATGATGTCGTCGAAGAGATCGCGGCTCGAGTGAGAAAAGAGCAACTTCTGAACGTTCGAGCAGAGAAGGATATCAAACGATTGAAGGCGCAGGCCGGAGTTTTTGCACACAAAGGCGGAAAATTGCGCAGTGTTGCCAAGCGAATGCGAGAAGCCGCGCAAGAAGCCGAAGAAAGCAAGGTCGAAGTGAGACGGGAAGACGCTACCATCCGACCGTTTACGATTCCGGTTCAGACATTTGACTCCTCGTTTGACGGGAAAATCGCGACGATTCATTCGGTGAGCGTTGTGAAAAACGGGAAACCGGTCACGAAAAAACTTGATCTCGCAGTCAGAAGAGATACCCATGTACTGGTGTCGGGACCCAATGGTATCGGAAAAAGCACGTTTCTTAAATCACTCGTGTCCGGGCATCTGTCGGGGACATTCGCGGATGGTTTGTCCGTCGGGGATTATCGACAGGATTTTTCAAATCTGGCCGGCGAACAAAAAGCGTACGATTGCTTATGGGAAGTGATGGAACTGAAATCCGACGAAGCACTGCGCGCCACGGCATCCCGATTTTTACTCAACGGCCCTGCGCTTGATCAGACGGTGAATGAGCTTTCCGAAGGACAGAAGGGGCTGCTGTCATTCGCGCGTTTGGTGCTCCAAAAGCCGGGACTGCTTATCTTGGATGAGCCGACGAACCATATCAATTTTCGTCATTTACCTGTTATCGCAAGCTGTCTTGACGAATACAAAGGCGCCATGATTCTCGTGAGTCATTACGTCGATTTCGTGAAAAAAATTCGCATCGATGAAGAAATCGATTTGAGTAAGATATGACATCTCTCATGTATGAAGGCTGGGAGCCTTGTCAATAACAAAAAAATGGATTATATATGAGACATATAAGAGAAAAAACTCAAAAATATTTCGTTTTTAGTCTCTATTGAGCAGGATGAGGATGGGGCGTTTATTGGTACGATTCCAAGCATCCCGAGCTGTTATGCAGAAGGTCGAACTCAAGAAGAAATGCTTCGAAACTTGCGAGAGGTCGTATCGCTTTGCTTACGAAATGTTAAACGTCGCGACGTTGAAAAGTCTAGATTTGTAGGCATACAAAATGTTTTTTTTCAGTATGCCTAAACTCGTTCCGATCAAACCAAAATTATTGGGAAAGATCCTTTTGTATACGGGATTTTCAAAACGTGAGGCTTGCGGGTCTCATATTTTTTTTGGCCATGCTGATGGACGGATCACCGTAATACCCATGCACAATCGGCAGATTTCTCAATGCCTTTTGCGAAAAATACTGCATGATATCGATCTTACGCTGGAAGAATATGATAATTTGCGAAGGAAAGTCTGATGGTTTTTATCAGATCGGGCTTCGCGGAGAGGTAATGATTTTGGAAAGAAAATATGTCAAGAAAAGCATATACTGTTATAAAAATTGACAAAAACACGGTGTTGTATTATAATTTATAATCAATTTCATTATTTTTTTGCCTTTCATATTGAAGTCTCCTTTTTGGGTGCCCTCAATCAGCGGGGCACTTTCATTTTTTTATGCTACATTCAGAGCAAAATACCCCTGTATCGTTTGACGGTTTGGGAATCAAAGAGAGGCTTTTATCGGTCTTGAAAAACAAAGGTTTCGTAACACCGACCCCGATCCAGCATCAGGCTATTCCTCATGCTTTGCGCGGTGAAGACATTATCGGCATAGCGCAAACCGGCACCGGAAAAACGCTTGCTTTTGCGATTCCTATGCTTCAGCGTTTGGCCGAGATGCGGGGAACCGGACTTGTGATCCTTCCCACTCGCGAGCTTGCGATACAGGTGGATGATGAGATTCGGAAAATCGGAAGCGACTTTGGAATTCGCACGGCGTCAATCATCGGCGGAGCAAGCATGTATCGTCAAATACAGAGTTTGCGTCGTCATCCGCATGTCATTATCGGCACTCCCGGGAGGCTCAACGATCATCTCGAGCAAAAAACATTGTCTTTGCAAAAGACGACATTTTTGGTGCTTGACGAAGCGGATCGGATGCTTGATATGGGATTTGAGCCGCAGATAAAAAAAATCATCGCGATTTTGCCAAAGCCGCGACAAACTTTGCTGTTTTCAGCGACCATGCCGGTGAAAATCGCCGGACTTGCCCGTTCGTACATGAAACAGCCCGTTCATATCGAAGTGGCTCCGTCCGGAACGGCCGCCGAGCATATCGAGCAGGAAGTGATCATGGTCAATAAGGTGAAAAAAATGGACGCCTTGCTTGAAACGCTTTCAAAGGAAACGGGGATGGCTCTCGTTTTTACGCGTACAAAGTTTACGGCGCAGAGATTGGCGGAGAAGATTCAAAAGCACGGAATATCGTGCGCTGAAATTCATTCCAACCGTTCGCAATCTCAGCGACAGAATGCTTTGAACGGATTCAAAACCGGAAAATATCGAGTCTTGATCGCGACCGACATCGCTTCTCGAGGCATTGATGTGAAAAACATCGAAGTGGTCGTCAATTTTGACTTGCCCGAAAACCCCGAAGACTATGTGCACCGCATCGGTCGCACCGGACGCGCCGGTAAGGAAGGCAAGGCGATATCGTTTGCCACTCCGGATCAGGTGTCGGATATCAGGATGATAGAAAGGCTGATCCGCTCATCCATTCCCATGAAGAAGGACAAAGATTTCGAGCAAACTTCGGCTGCGTCAGAATATCCGCGATCGACAAAAAAACTGTCAAGAAAACAATCATCCTTCAAAAAAAGCGGAAGATTCGACCGCGGATTTTCATTTGCAAGAAAACATTCTTCGAAACGTGGTCGCCAAAATTCCAAAGAAAAACAATGGACGTGGTAAATCTTTATTCAAAGACGGCGCAATCGTTTTTGACGACGGAAAGATCGGGTTCGTATTGCTCCGGAAGCTTGAGTACGCGAAATTTATCGCCCGGAATATTGCCGATCGAAACAAAATCTTGATCCCCCCAGACATCCTGGTAGGGATTTTTTGTATAACTTCGCGGATCAACGGCGTAAAGCGCGATGCCAAAGTCTCCGGAATCCGTGAGGAACATACCGTATTCCTGCATGGCCTTGGCTATCGTTTTTTCATAGGAGGTGAGGCCAAGCGAGGGATCGTTGAGATCAAGGCTTGGGTCAAGCTGAAGATGAGCTCCTTCCGGCAATACAAAGTCTTCATCGGATTCACCGTCGCTGTCCGTGGCGGGCAGCACAGGTCCGCCGGCTTTTGGCAAGGGATTTGCAAAGAGCAGGGCGTGATCGATGATACCCATTTTGAGTTCACCGGGCCATATGACGCCGGCAATGAGCGAAAATCCGGACCCGCGTGTCGACATCCCGTTCGGATAGATGCCCGAGCCGTCCAGCGAAATGGCATTGCCCCAGCTGGCTTTCCACGATCCATTGACGATGTCCGCTTGCCAAAATTCGTAAATGCACCGTTTTTCAAGATCAATGACGGTCATATTGCAATCGCAAACGTCTGGGATCTCACTGCCGCATTGTCGCGGATTGATCCCTTCGTCGGCCGATGGGGAAGCGCGCTTTGGAATCGGGACATTTTTGAGCTTGTTGACACCTGTTTCCCATTCGGATCCGCAGGTCAGGGGAACCGACGTTTTGGGAGTATTCGCGTCGCTGAAATAAACGGGAACCGAGTATTGTTTGACTTGGATCGTGAAAAGATCCTTGGTATCCGAAGCAAAACGTTCGATAAGTCGCGGAGATTTTGGGTCAATGCTCGGGTTGTTTGGAATTTTTTTGTTCAGCGGGCTGTCTTTTGAAAAAAGCGCAAAATCTTCGTATTCGATTCCGAGCCTTTTGGACGTACTTTCCGGCTGTTTGTCATCAAAGGTATCCAAAGGCGTTTTTTCATCTTGATTGGAAAGAAAAGGAGAGTCGGATCGGCGTGAATTATTGATGGCGATGATGGCCAGAATGGCGACGGCAGCGAGCAGGGTCAATAATATCGGTCGAAAAGAAGGTTTCATAGGGCTGGGTAAGCGATGCGGCTTATTATTGAAACGCGTTCATCATGAAAGAAATGAATATTTGAAAAAAAAACTTTGGAAGGGTACACTCAATCATAATTATTATTCATAAGGCTTTGGAAGTAAAATACCCTATGCGTAAATTCTTTTCCTCTTTGGGTCTTTTGGCGGTGCTTGTGGGCGGGTATTATTTCTATGTGTATACCACGAAACACACCATCGAATTTGATTTTAACGCCAATCTCGACATTCCCGAAGCGGAAAACCCGGTTTTGGTCGGTGAAAATGATATTCACGTCATTGATCAGGCGGCGGTGGCCATGGAGGTGACGGTTGATTCCCTTGTGGCTTCAAAATCCGTCTTTGTCGTGGTGAAAACCGTTCCTTTGGGAGGAAAGGAGAGCATCATCGGCATCAGCGAAACCAAGCAGCGGGGAAATCATGATCAATTCAAAGTATATATGAATCGTCCCATGAAGAGCGGAGAAACCTTGTATGCTGAGATGTATTTTGACAATGGGAATCGTTCACTCAACCTTTTGGAAGATAGTCCCGTGAAAAATGACCAAGGGGAGGTGATCAGCAAGGCTTTTCAAATTCAGTGATATTTGTTCAATAATAAAGATATGGTAAAAAGTCTTTTGAAAAACGAGGTGAAAATATTCGAATGCGAAAGATGCCATTTCCAATATGCGAGCGAAAGCGATGCCAAGGATTGCGAGACTTGGTGTTCAAAGCATATGAGTTGCAATCTTGAGATTATCAAAAAAGCGCTGCCGATGGAGGAATCGCATGAAGGACGAAAAAACGGATGAATGAGTTTTTATTTCAATGATGCGGTCGCCCCGCATTTTTTTATTTTTAACGCGCTATGCCTTGAATGAAGGCATACGCTGTCAAGGGCTATGGTCCCCAAAAGGCTTTTTTTCACAAAAGGCGTCGGAAGGCACAAAGACAAGCTCACGTCTTTTGAACTTGCGCTTCGCGAAGCCGGCATAGAAAAATGCAATCTTGTGACCGTTTCAAGCATCGTCGCTCCAGGATGTCAGATTTTGAGCCGCGAAGAGGGGATGAAATACATCCATGCCGGACAAATCACCTTTGTGGTCATGTCCCGAAACGAGACCAATGAAGGACATCGTCTGATTTCTTCATCGGTGGGAGTCGCCATTCCTCAAGATCGTAGCATTCACGGGTATATTTCGGAACATCATGCCTATGGAGTGACGGAAAAAGAAGCCGGTGACTATGCGGAGAGGTTGGCGGTGACCATGCTTGCTACGACGCTCGGGAGTCCCATAGATTCGGTGGAGGGGTTGCACAGCGAGAATCATCATTATCAGATCGGCAATCAGGTGTTTGATTCCAGCAATGTGGCCGCGGAAGCCATTTGCGAGCGAGACGGAGAATGGACCACCGTGATTACGGCCGTGGTGCTTATTCTCGAATAGATGAAATATTTTTTCCATTCGCTCGGTATAAAAAAAGCCCTCACCACACCCAATCCGTTGATAGCATTATGAACTCAATGATTAGGGAAAATAATGTTTCATAAATCAACCGAAATTGTCGGATTGGGGGTGGTGACGATGTATGAAAACTCGCGAATCTTTGAGTGACGAAGAGCTGTGCTTGATGGCTCAGCACGGAAACAAACAAGCCTTTTCCGAGCTTTTGGAAAGATACGAAAAAAGGCTGGTTTCGTATGCAAGAAAATTCATGAACGGGAGCGCGGATGCCGAAGACGTGGTGCAGGAGGCGTTTATCAAATCATACAAGAATATTCGCAGCTTTGAAGCGTCACGAAAATTTTCATCGTGGATCTATCGGATTACGCACAATGAATGCGTGAATATGCTCAAAAAAAGAGGCAGAGAAATCATGCCTTTTTTTGATACCGATACGTTTTTTCCCCATCCTTTCGCGAAAGAAAATCACGAGGAAGAATACGAAAAAAAAGAAATGGGAGAAGTGTTGCAATCGTCATTGGATCGATTACCCTTGAAATATCGTTCGGTATTGATGCTGTATTATCTGGAAGAAATGAGCTATAAGGAAATCTCCGATATTTTACGCATCCCTTTGTCCACGGTTGGGGTCCGCCTCAAAAGGGGAAAAGAGGCGCTGCAAAAGGTATTTTACGCGACCGAAAAATAAGGATACATCTCTATGAGTAAAAATCAATTTCAAAAATCTCTCTCGGATCGCGTTTTGGGCGTTATCGAAAGCGGCGACATAGATATGAAGCCCCAGTGGTACTTTATGCTGAAGTTTTTTATGTCGGTGGTTTCGACAGTATTGATGATCGTTTTTTGCGCCTTCCTTTTGAGCTTTGCGATTTTTATCATGAATGCCAACGGATCCTTGATCCTTTCTCAGTTTGGACTCAACGGAGTCTTGACCCTCTTGGCGTCATTGCCGTGGGTTCTTCTGTTTTTATGCGCGGTTCTGATACTGGGCTCCGAGATTGCGTGCAAGTCTTTTTCTGCCGTCTATCAAAAGCCGCTCATCTATTCATTGACGCTCTTGATCGCCTTTTTGGGCATCGGGACATTTGCATTGCATGCCAATGCCGTTCACGAACATGCGTATACTCGACTTCGATCCGAGGAAGGATCGCCTTTGGGGCGTTTGTACCATTGGTACGCAACGATGAAACCCAAAGATGTTTTTTTCGGCAAAGCCGTGAATGTCGAAAATGATACCTTTGATCTTCTGACATCGGAACATCAGGTTATGAAAGTGTATATGCGAACCAATACGCGTCTTGTCCCGCCCAATCATCGAATCGTCCCCAATGATCCCATCCTATGTTATTGCGAACAGGCCAAGCAGAATGCGCTCAAGGCGAGGGGTATCAAGGTTTTTCAAAATCAAGCGTTGCCGGTTTTTTGGTCCGGTGAATAAAAAGGAGGCCTTGATGCGGCGGCGTATGACCGACATTGAGAGTTTCACGTTTGAAATAAATTTCAGAACATCATGGTAGTAGATATGCGCTTAAGCGAAACGCATAGTAATCGTAAAAAATTATGAAAAAAACATTTCAATATCTCAAAAAAGGTCAATACGTGCTGTATACGGCCATTCTCGCCGGAGGTTTCATGATTTTCGTCATTGCTCCCGTGGGAGCGCAGATCGATGACGACCAAGGATTCGCGGTTCGTCCGATATTTTTGGAGCGCATGGCCGGAAAAGATTTTCGCGGATTTCATGGTGGCTTGGGCATGCATAAAAGGGGAGATCATACGGCATGGGGAAAATTTTTTGAAAAAAGAAAGGAAAAGATAGAAAAGCTACTCATGGACGGGAAAATAACTCCGGAAGAAGCGCAAAAGAGGCTCGACAAATTGGAAAGCATCAATACCTTGCGCTTGACGATGCATGCGGAAATGCTGGGAATGACCCTCAATGAATTGAAAAAGGAGATGGAAGCGGGAAAGTCATTTCTGGATCTCGTCAAAGAAAAAGGTATCAACATGGAGGAAGTGCATCAAAAAATGCGTGAGTTGAAACGTTCCCGTTCTCAGGAATTCAAAAAATAATGCATGAACGGGGAGTACGGCAGGGAAATGTCGAAAAATGTTATTCGGAACAAAGCAGCATGAAAAGTATCAAAAAAAGAGCATGGCTCTTTTTTTGATGGGTATTTCGATTTATCATTCCGTTTCAAGGTTGAAACGGAATTCAAAGGGTTTCGAGATTTTTCCACAGCGCTTTTTTTTACTTGAAATATAAAGGAAAATAATTCTTTTGAACCTCAAGGGATAGTGCTATACTTGTTTCTAGTCATACTATATATGGTTCGCGAATACCGATGCATCAAAGATAAAAAGCTTCTCATGAAAGCCTGTCTCATTGACGGAGAAGTTCAGGTAAAGTGTCGTCATTGCGGCACGCTCAATATTTTTTCCGAGACGCTTGAGAATACCGACAGGAAGTATCTTTGCTCGGTGTATCCGTGCGCGAATCGAACCGTTGTTTGATCAGCGTACCATGCGACGCTGAAGCAAGAAGCACTCGATGCTCATCATTTTGATGGGTTTTTTTATTGAAATTTCGCAAAATAATTTTTTTTATGATCAAACAAATACGCAAACGCGATGATTCGGTGGCGGATTTCGACCTTTCAAAAATCGAATCCGCGATTCGCAATGCCATGATTGCGGCCGAATTCGAACAGCAGGAATATGCGGAGAAACTTTCCAGACAGGTGCTTGAAAGATTGCACAAAAAATTTCACAGTCGCACCATACCGGCCGTGGAAGAAATTCAGGATTTGGTCGAGGAAGTTCTCATCGAGGCAAAATTTATCAAGGTAGCCAAACGGTACATCATTTATCGCGATCAGCGGGCAAATATGAGAAAGATTGAAGAGATGATCGATTCCGGAGAAATCATGGAAAAATATCTGCAGCAAAACGATTGGCGCGTAAAGGAAAATTCCAACATGGCCTATTCGCTTCAGGGGCTCAACAACCATATCGCGGCCAATATCAGCTCTCATTATTGGTTGCATAAGATCTACCCGAGAAATGTGCGGAACGCTCATATTCATGGAGACATGCATATTCATGATTTGCAGCTTTTGGCCTCGTATTGTTGCGGGTGGGATTTGCAAGACTTTCTTTATCGAGGATTTGGAGGCGTTTCCGGCAAGGTTGAGAGCAAACCGCCGAAGCATTTTCGATCGGCCCTTGGGCAGGTGGTGAATTTTTTTTACACCATGCAGGGAGAGGTGGCCGGAGCGCAGGCGCTTTCAAATTTTGACACGTTTTTGTCGCCTTTCATCCGCTACGACGGTTTGTCCTACGATGAGGTGAAGCAGGCCATGCAGGAATTCATTTTCAACATGAATATCCCGACGAGAGTGGGTTTTCAAACGCCGTTTACGAATATCACTTTGGATATCATCCCGTCCAAGATGCTTTCGACTCAAAACGTCATCATCGGCGGCAATCTCATGAAGGAAACGTACGGCGAATTTCAAAAAGAAATGGATATGTTCAATCGCGCATTCGCCGAAGTGATGATGGAAGGCGACGCCAAAGGACGCGTTTTCACCTTTCCCATCCCCACATACAACATCACGCGCACGACCGACTGGGACAATCCGGTATTGACGCCGATTTTTGAGATGACCGCCAAGTACGGCGTGCCGTATTTTTCCAATTTCGTGAATTCGGACATGGATCCGGACGATGCGCGCTCGATGTGTTGTCGGCTGAGACTGGACAATCGCGAGCTGCGCAATCGCGGCGGCGGGCTTTTCGGCGCGAATCCGCTTACCGGCTCGATCGGCGTGGTGACGCTGAACATGGCTCGCATCGGGTATCTTTCAAAAAACCGCGATGAATTTTTTTCGCGTCTCGCTTCGCTCATGGATATTGCCAAAGAAAGCCTTCTGATCAAGCGTTCCATCATTGAAAAGTTTACCGATCAAGGCCTTTTCCCGTACTGTCGCCATTATCTGTCCGGTATTTACGAGAAATTCGGCGAATATTGGAAAAATCATTTTTCCACGATTGGTCTCAACGGCATGAACGAGGCTGCCGAAAATTTTCTCAAAGCGAATATCACGACCCAAGCGGGAAGAACATTCGCTCTGGAAGTGTTGCGATTCATGCGAGAAAGGATCATGGATTATCAAAACGAAACCAATATCCTTTTCAATCTTGAAGCCACCCCCGCCGAAGGCACGGCGTATCGGTTTGCGAAAATGGACAAGGAAATGTATCCGGATATTCTTGTCGGCAATGAAGCCCATGTGAGGGAGAAAAACAGCGCTCCGTACTATACGAATTCGACGCATATTCCGGTGGGATATACCGATGATATTTTTGAGGCGCTTGATCTGCAGGACGAGCTTCAGACGCAGTATACGGGAGGTACGGTGCTTCACGGATTTTTGGGAGAAAAAATGCCGTCGGCCGAGGCGGCAAAAAAATTGGTTCGCGTCATTGCCGAAAAGTATAAATTACCCTATTACACGCTGACGCCGACGTTCAGCATTTGCCCGCAGCATGGTTATTTGTCCGGAGAGCATTTTTACTGTCCGAAATGCGATGAGGAGCGCGGTTTTTCGGCGCAGACAAATATCTCCGCATTTTCAACACCGTTGGCGGTATCGGCGTCCTGAATTTCGATTGCGATACGTACGCAAGTTGCTCATCACTGTTCAAAATTTTTAGAAACCATTAATATCATTTCCAAAAAAAGGAAATGAATAAAATATGCAAAAGCAAGAACGACAAAAATGCGAAGTCTATTCTCGCGTGGTGGGCTATCTGCGTCCCGTGCAACAATGGAACGACGGCAAACAGGCCGAATATGAGGATAGAAAGGAGTATTGCACGGAGAAAAAAGCGGCTTGATACATCACTCGTATGCGCATCGGAGGACTTCAAAAAATATCATTGCAGGATTATCCCGGCAAGGTCGCTTCAATCGTTTTTACGCAAGGCTGCGCGTTTCGATGCGGGTATTGCCACAATCCGGAGCTGGTGGATCAAAAACGTTTCGGAAAACCCGTTTCCGAAGATGCTTTTTTTTCTTTTTTGATTTCTCGCGTCGGAAAAATCGACGCTGTCGTCGTGAGCGGCGGGGAACCTTTGCTTCACCGGGATATTTTTGATTTTTTGAGAAAAATAAAAGATATGGGATTTGCCGTCAAAGTGGACACCAGCGGTGTTTTTCCGCAAGCTTTGGAATCCATCATGGAGCAAAGACTCGCCGATTACATCGCCATGGATATCAAGGCTTCACCATGCGAGTATCGTCGGGTCGTCAATATGCCTTCTTTGCGTTATGATATCATTCAAAGATCTATAGATATGATATTGCATTCCGATATTGACTATGAATTCCGTTCGACTTTGATCGCCGGCATGCATCAGGTGTCGGATATCGAGAGAATGGCCTTCGGGATTCGCGGAGCAAAAAGATTTTTTTTGCAAAAGTTTCAAAAACAAAC
Source organism: uncultured Gammaproteobacteria bacterium (assembly GCA_964485795.1). Taxonomy (GTDB): domain Bacteria; phylum Patescibacteriota; class Patescibacteriia; order VMEV01; family CAZAJQ01; genus CAZAJQ01. The sequence continues at coordinate 7,664 of CAZAJQ010000001.1, read as the reverse complement.
CGAGCTGCTGGATCACGCGTATCACGGCTATGATGCCGTTCCCGACGATGAAATGCGGATCATGAAAACGATCGCCGAAAAGTATGTGCAATATTGCGAAATACGGTAGATGCAATATTTTTGGAGATAATTTTTTTAAACAAAAATGATCGTTATGAAACGAAGCATCATCAAAAATTTTTCCGAGCTTGCGGTCACGAAGCTTCGAAAAGACGGCCTTGGAATATTGCAAGCGGGTCTTCTTGAAGTCCATCCCGGAAAAGCTCTGAAAAAAAAAGTTTTTAAAAAAGACGGTCATCTCAAGGTTGGTGATCGTGAATATGACCTCGCGAAATACAGACGCGTTTTTGTCATCGGCATAGGCAAGTCGGCGTTCTTGGCCGCCAAACAACTCGAAGCCATTTTGGGCGACGTAATCACGGACGGCATTGTTCTGGACGTTTCGGGCGGGAAACTCAAACGCATGAAAAGCCGCGTCGGGACGCATCCTTTCCCAAGTCTCGCAAACATGCAAGCCACGGGTGAAATCATGGCGCTTCTCAAGGAAGCGGATTCGCGTGATCTCTTGATCGTCGTGGTTTCCGGCGGCGGTTCGGCTTTGTTGTGCTGGCCGTACGGCATCAAATGCGAAGACGTGAAAAACATGACATCCGCACTGATGAAAAAAGGCGCGACGATTCGGGAACTTAACACCGTGAGAAAGCACACATCCGAAATTTTGGGAGGTCAATTGAGTCGCATGGCCTATCCCGCGACGATTGTTTCCCTGATATTTTCCGACGTTCCCGGCGATGATATCAGTATGGTGGCGTCCGGTCCCACTGTTTTGGACACCACGACGGTAAAGGATGCGGCCGCGATTCTCTCCGCCCATAAGATTCTTGAAGCGTGTCGTATGCCAAATTGCGAGCTTTCCGAAACGCCCAAGGATCCGATTTTTTTTAAAAACGTTCATAACGTTTTGATTCAGAACAATGTTTCGGTGTTGGATTCAATGGCTCACGCGGCGAAAGAAAAGGGATACGCCGTCGAAATTTTTTCTTCCACGGTGTCGGGCGAGGCGTCCGATGTCGGCGCCATGCTTGCGGCTCAGGCAAAATCCGGAGTGTGTCTGATAGCCGGGGGAGAAACCACGGTTTCGCATGTCTATCATGGGGGAAGAGGGGGAAGAAACCTCGAGCTTGTGCTCAGCGGCCTTTTGGCGATCGACCCTGATACGCTCTTGATATCCTGCGCCTCGGACGGCATTGACAATACTCCTTTTGCCGGAGCCATCGCCGATGCGGTGACTTTGAAAAAAGTGAAGGAAAAAAAACAGGATATCGGTAAAGCGCTGAAAGAGAATTTGAGCTTTGATTTTTTCAAAAAAAACGGTCAGTATATCGACACCGGAGGCAGTACCGGAGGAAATATTTCGGATATCATGTTGGTATTGCATTCATAAATAATTTTTAAACGATTCATTTTTCATCGCCGCGACTTCATCATGATGTCCCTTCCTCAGCATATCGGACGATGCGTCGGAAAAAAAATGAATGAAAACTATGCAAACTCTGAAAATCATCATGATCGCGCTCTTGGTCGGTGCATTGTCAGGGACGCTCACAGCGAAGCAGATCATGAAGGGATTTTCTTTCACCGATAAGCAACCCACAGAGACAGCTACGAAGAGCGCCAATGACCTGATCCGAGATTTTTATGATACGGAAAACGCCGTTCACATAAGCCCCCATTCCCTGCGAAAGAAGATGGATAAGGGAGATGAAAGTTTTATCCTCGTGGACTTGCGCAGCGGTCAAGAATACGAAAAAGAACATATCATCGGCGCCATCAACATTCCTGCGTACAAGGATCCGAACACTTCGGCCTATGATGAGGTGGAGAGAATCGTCGGTGAATTTGAAAAGCTTCCAGAAGGCAAGGAGATTATCGTCTACTGTTACAGCATTCCCTGCATGACCGGCAGGAAAATCGGAAAAATGCTTGCGGGAAAAGACATATACGTCAAATTGCTCGGCATCGGCTGGAACGAATGGCGACATTTTTGGACGCTTTGGAATCATGAGCTCGAATGGGAGACGACGAAGCCTGAGGATTACATTTCTTCTGGCATTGAACCCGGAAAGCCCGCAAAACGAGAATTGCCGTCTCCTTGCGGAGAAGGGGTGTTTGCTTGCTAGAACGAAAAAAAACTTTAAAGAAAAGTATGCAACAAAAAAATATTTTTTCCACTCTCGCCAAATGTTTGATCGTGAGTTTTTTTCTGATGGTGACACCGGCATCTCCCTCCAGTGGAGGGATCGAAACCATAGCCGAGCGTTTGCGCGGCATGATACTGCTTCAGGTCGAAAGTCTCGGCGAGGCATGGTATGTGACCACGGATTTTTATCCCGAGAGGCATTATATGGGCACTCCGGATGATGCGTACAGCCTGATGCGTTCGCTCGGAATCGGGATTACGAATCGCGATCTGCAAAAAATCCCGGTTGCGACCATCATAGATCCTTTCATGGAGGATGGGGACGGGGATGGGCTTTCCGATCGGCTTGAAACGTCTTTTGGCACGGATCCCGCGAATCCCGATACGGACGGAGACGGTTTTCCTGACGGTGAAGAAGTGAGAACGAATCATGATCCGAAAGGCACTGGAGCTTTACCTATTGATACTGAATTTGCAAAAAAACATGCCGGGAAAATTTTTCTGCAAGTCGAGTCTCGCGGTGAAGCGTGGTATGTGTGGCCGACGAATAATTCGAGATATTACCTCGGCAGGGGAACGGATGCGTTTCGCATCATGCGCGAGCTGGGACTGGGCATCAGCGATGCGGACTTGAAGCAGATCAAGGTGTCGTGCGCGCTCTATGTGAAATGCCCGGATCAATTTTCTCCGAAGTATCATTACTCGGTGAAGCAGGAACATGATATCAGAAGGATTGCAACCATTATAGAAATTCGTACGGGGTTGGAATTATTTTTTAGCGAAAATGGGCACTATCCGATGCATGAAAAACGAATTCCATTGCAGGGGAAATGTTTACATGTGACACGTGGCTTCATCGATGACTGTTCACAATACTCCCCTGATCAACTTTTGATGACCGTTATCCACACCGATCCGGTGTATGCTCAAGCAGTCTGCAAAGATGAATGGCCATCGCCGCCGTGTCAGTATTCGTATCAGGGCGCGGCAGATGCGTATCAAATATTGTTTTTTATGCAAAATACCGATAATCGGGTCTTGCATCAGGTTCATGAATCTTTGTGGCAGGCAGATACCGCAGGAGCGAGGGAATACAAGAGCGGAGTGAAAAAAACCTATATCAATTTTCAGTACTGGTATGAATTCACCTTTCCTATGGAATGGACTTTGATCGAACAACAATCTTCGACCAGCGATTATTTGTACGACGCAACGAGAAAGTTCCTCGGGATATATCCGGACGAAGGAAGGCAAGATCATTCGGCTCGAGTCGATGTGTATGAAAAGCCGCTTGAGACGGTGTTGCAGGAATACCCTTGGCTTCCCTATATGCGAGAAGCTGATGATAATATACAGGTTTACGGACGCGATGCGGTAAGGTATGAAGGTACCACGGCTCCTACTGATGAGACCTATTTTGTCGAAGAAAACGGGTTTACCTATGCCATTTCCGGCAGACCAAGCTTGGTGATTGACATCATTAATGGTTGGAGATTTTATGATTTGCCACAGTCAGAGTGGGGAAAGAGACAGCCGGAGTGATTGAAAAAAAATCGAAAAAAATAAAACCGTCGGCAACAGTGCTGGCGGTTTTTGATTGGTAAATTTTTTTCTTTTTCTATTTTTTTTTGGAGTTTATCCAATAAAAAATATTATAAGATTGTTTGAGAAGGGAGGATACTTGAAAGTATGCCCTTCCAACGATAACAACGAAAAGGAGCACAAAAAAAATGAGAACCACGATTACTGTCCATGTTAACCAACTCATAGAGAACTCCTTTAAAAAAATGAACAGGTTTAGAAAACAGCTATATACTATACCATACTTACCTTAGTATGTAAAGCCACTAGTTGACTTTTTGTCACAAAAGTGTTATTTTATAGGACTATTTATTGATAGTTATCTTTAAATTTTTTTCAGAAAGGGCAAAAGATGAAAGCCATAGAAAAGATTTGGTATCGTAAAAAAAAGCGCTCGGAGAAATTCCGAGATTCATTGAAGGGGATAATGAAATTCGTATTGGTGTTTTCAGGATTCATGCTCATTGCATTGAGTCTCGTTTGCTGGGCTGCATGGTATATCCATACATTTTGGAGCTTTCTCTTATGGTTTGCGTCTACAGAGTGTATCGTGAGCTTTACCTTCTTTAAGTATGGGAAGCCTTTCAGGGATTATATTTACTCAATATTTCCATTTTATTGCGTGAATACGTCTGATCCTCAAGTCAGGAAATTTATAGACACCATGCAAAAGCGGATTGCGATGATTTTTTTTATCAATTCAGCTTATCCGGAATTCTCGTCATTATTTCAAGAATTGCAGAGTGATATTGATGCTGGGAAAATTTCCATATCATTTGAGTATTTCAACAATCAGAAGCATCTGGCCTACGCTTCTACGGCGAAGCAAAATCAGGGGGATATTGTCATCAATATTCATTGTATGATGCATTTCGCGCAGCGTTACTCTCTAGACAACCGTATTGATTGGGGTTTTATGGAAGATTATCTCATTCTGATGCTTTTGCATGAATTTTATCATGTCCGTCAGCATCCCACGCTCCAGTATGATGAGATCATGGCCGAATCGGATGTTCGGATATGGGAATGTTCATTTCTGATTCCTGTCTTCGTGAAATACGGGCGTGATAAAGTTGCGGCGATTCGAGCCAAGCAACTCGAACTATATAATGAGATTTGTAAAAACCCCAATCATCCGGATTGGGTGAAGTATATTCGTGAAGAATGTATTTCCAAGGAATAATGATCTTTTTCAAAAAACTTTCCACATTGTGGAAAGTTTTTTTAAATTCACCCGATGAATCGCGATTACAAATTCCCATAAGGAAGGCTGCTTATGATTTATGAATCAAGTAACCGCTGTTCTCTCCGCACAAAATTCTTTATAATGACTGTAATGAAATGGAAAAATTATCGTCCTATGTCCTATTTTTTTACGTCCGAATCCGTCTCCGAAGGTCATCCCGATAAAATCTGCGATCAGATTTCGGATGCCGTGCTGGACGCCGCTCTCAAATCGGATCCTTCCAGTCGCGTGGCATGCGAGGTGTTTGTGACTTCCGATTTTTGCCTTTTGGGAGGCGAGATATCGACCAAAGCGCATCTGGATTTCGAAAAGATCGCTCGGGAAACGATACGAAATATCGGATATACGGATCCCGATCTCGGGTTTTGTCATGACACCTGCGAGGTCAAGGTCATGATTCATGAGCAGTCCGGAGATATTGCGAAAAGCGTGACCAAGGGTCGGACGGGGATGCATCGTCATATGGGAGCCGGAGATCAGGGAATGGTATTTGGCTATGCCACGGATGAGACGGACGAGTATATGCCATTGCCGATCATGCTTGCTCATCGCTTGCTTTTGAAACTTTCCAAGGTGCGCAGAAAAGGCGATTATCCGTTTTTGCGTCCGGATGCAAAAGCTCAAGTGACGGTAGAATATTGCGAAGACGGAACGCCGCTTCGAGTGGACACCATCGTGCTGTCTTCGCAGCATGACGATAAGGTTATAGACCGCGTTTTGGAAACGACGTTGCAAAAAAAAGTCATTGCGCCGGTTTGCGAATCATGGATGGATCATGGAACCAAGATTTTCATCAATCCCTCGGGTCGTTTTGTTATCGGCGGGCCCCATGGAGATACGGGTTTGACCGGAAGAAAGATCATGGTGGACACCTATGGGGGAATGGGAAGGCATGGAGGCGGCGCTTTTTCCGGTAAAGACGCCACAAAAGTGGATCGCACCGGAGCTTATATGGCGCGCTATATCGCAAAAAACATCGTCGCGGCCGGTTTTGCGTCACGATGCGAAATTCAGCTTGCCTTTGCCATCGGCATGCCGCGGCCGGTTTCCATCTTTCTCGATACGTTTGGAACCCATACGGGTTCTCCGGATTTTTTGCGTCATACATATCAACGACATTTCGATCTTTCGGTTTTTGAAATGATCCGGACGCTTGACCTCGAGAAACCCATATTCTTGAAAACTTCCGTGTACGGACATTTCGGAAGAAGCGGTTTTTCATGGGAAAAAACGGATATCGCGAAAGATTTGAGATGAATCTGAAGGTTTCGTTTGCATCGGTTTTTTATTTTAACCGAGGCGTTTTCAAAAATGAAGGATATGAATCATTGGCATTCTCTCACCATCAAAGAGATTTTTTTTCGTTTGCGGGTCACTTCCCATGGACTTTCTCATGAAGAAGTGAAGACAAGGCTGCTTTCTGACGGAGCCAATGTTTTGCCGTCCGATCATCGTTTTTCGGCGATAAGGATTTTTGGAAGGCAATTTTTCAGCCCTCTGATCGTTATTTTACTACTCGCTGCCGTGCTCACGCTTATCTTGAAAGAATGGGTGGATATGGTCGTCATCATCGCTGCCGTGCTCATGAATGTTGTGTTGGTTTTTTTTCAAGAATATAAAGCCGAGAAAACTTTGCAAAATCTCAAACGATGGTTGGTGCATTCCACCAAAGTATGGAGGGAAAATGCCTTGCATGTCGTCGAAGCGCAAGAATTGGTCGTTGGCGATATCATCTGGCTCTCCGCCGGCGACAAGGTGCCGGCCGACGCCCGAATCATCGAGGCCGTACAATGCAGCGTGAATGAGTCCGTTTTGACAGGGGAAGCGTTTCCCGAGGATAAATCCAGTGAGGTGTTGGAACAAAATGTGGTTTTGGGCGATCGGACGAATATGCTTTTTGGCGGTACCGTTCTGGAAAGCGGATCGGTGAAAGCGGTGGTGGTGGCCACCGGAAGACGAAGCGAACTCGGTCGCATCGCCGTACTCGTGAAAAAAGCGAAAAAGGATTTGACGCCGCTGCAAAAAAGCCTCAGCGGTTTTTCGGGAAACATCGCGATGATTCTCGTGATGCTGTCGGTGTCGATTTTTATCTTGGGTCTTGCTTTTCAGCGCGGATGGTATGAGATGCTTTTTATCACCATCGCCATGATCGTGGCGGCCATTCCCGAAGGCTTGCCGGCGGCGATCACCATCGTTTTGGCCTTGGGCGCGCAGCGAATACTGACCCATCGCGGTTTGATACGCAAGCTGGTATCCGCGGAGACGCTTGGTTCGGCCTCGGTGATATGCACGGATAAAACCGGCACCCTTACCCTCGCTTCCATGGAAGTCACGGGCATTCGCGCGTATGAAAACGAGTCAAAATTCCTTTTCGGCGCGCGGCAATGGGAAATGAACGCCGACGATGCATCGCAGTATGAGATCCTTAAAATGGGAATGATGTGCAATGACGCATTCGTCGAGAATCCGGAAGATGAAGCGAATGGCTGGAAAATCAGGGGAAATGCCACGGAAAAGGCGTTGATTCTTGCCGGAGCGCATGCCGGGATATCGTATGAGTTTTTGAACAAGGAATACGTTCGCAGCGCGGAAATCCCTTTCACCTCCGAGCGAAAGTTTATGGCCGTGCTGGTGAAA